>NZ_CP095741.1:4055535-4367500 GCF_023078475.1 Luteibacter aegosomaticola
ATGCTCTCAACGGCCCCGGGAACTACGTCATCTCTGGCCCATTCGAGCACAACATCTTTGACCGTGGCGTGGCCGATGTATGGGCTGCCGGCCTTCTTGGGCGTGTTCGTGGCTGGGTGAACGGCGATCTAGAGATCCGAGCGGACCATTCGTACCACTTTCGTGGCTCGTTCTCGCTCGCTGAGGACACTTATGACGTCGGAGCAAGCAACCGGCCGTTTATCCAGGAGGCACTGACAAGCTTTCTGGAGGGCGTCGGGAACACGTTGGGCCACACAAACTATCAGATCGAGATCGTTGGCTCAGAGCCAGTCGAAGGGGGAGGTGTTCGTTGGTAGTACGGTGTGCTCTAGCGGTTGGCTCCGCACTCATCGCGCTCATCCCGTCTTGCACGCCGTCGCCAGCGGTGACCGCCGAATGTAGGGCATGGACATCTGATCAGCTCAAGGGGCACGTACTAGCCCATATGCGAGTTAACGATCCACTGGGCACCAAGCCAGCAGCATCGCTTACCGAAGACGACATCGAGCTCGTTGGGGCTCCCCAACTTGGGAGTTCGATGTGGATGGTTCCGTTTAAGGTCCCCGGAAGCAACACCTACACCGCGCTTGTCGAATGCGACGGATACACCGAGCTATCTGGCGGATAGCGCTCTTCCTGGTGATTTTTCCAACTGCGCAAAAAAAGGGCCCTTCCGGGCCCTTTTTCTTAACGAAGCTTATTGGCTTCTGGAGCGCGTCAGACGTAGCGGGTGTTGTCCGGTACGCCCGCCTTGGCGAAACCTTCCGCGCGCAGGCGGCAGGCGTCGCAGTGGCCGCAGGCGCGGCCCTGGGCGTCGGCCTGGTAGCAGCTGACGGTTTCCGAGAAGTCGACGCCGAGGCGGACGCCTTCGGTGACGATGTCACCCTTGCCCATCTTCATCAGCGGGGCGTGGATGCGGATACCGGCGCCTTCGACGCCTGCCTTCGTCGCCACGTTGGCGAGGGTTTCGAACGCTTCGATGAAGGCCGGGCGGCAGTCGGGGTAGCCGGAGTAATCGACGGCGTTCACACCGCAGAAGATGTCATTGGAACCGAGTACTTCGGCCCAGCCCAGTGCGATCGAGAGCATGATGGTGTTGCGCGCCGGCACGTAGGTGACCGGGATGCCTTCCCCACCCTCTTCCGGCACGTCGATGTCGGCGGTGAGTGCCGAACCACCGATGCTGCGCAGGTCGACGACGACGGTCTTATGGGCAACGGCACCGAGCAGCTTCGATACGCGCTCGGAGGCTTCCAGCTCGGAGCTATGGCGCTGGCCGTACGCGACGCTGAGCGCATACACGTCGAAGCCCTGCTCACGCGCCATGGCGATCGTGACAGCGGAATCCATACCGCCCGACACGAGGATGACGGCCTTGCGGGGGGTGTTCGAAGCGTTCATGCGGTTACCTTGGAATCAATGGCCCTGGGCGTCGTTCCACAGCAGCTTGTGCAGCTGCAGCTGGAAACGCACCGGCAGGCGTTCGGCGAGGATCCATTCGGCCAGCTCACGCGGACCGACCTTGCCCCACACCGGGGAGAACAACACCATGGCCTTGCTATCGAGGCCATGCTCGCGGACGACATCGCGCGACCACTCGAAATCGCCGCGGCTGGCGATGACAAACTTGACCTGGTCGTGCGGCAACAGGTGATCGAGGTTGGACCACAGGTTGCGGGCGCTCTCGCCCGAATCCGGTGCCTTGAGGTCCATGACCTTGCGGACACGCGGATCCACCTGGGAGACATCGAGGGCGCCCGAGGTCTCGAGCGAAACCTCGTGGCCGGCATCGCACAGCTTGCGCAGCAGGATATGGCAGCGCTTCTGCGAGAGCGGTTCGCCACCGGTGACGCAGACGTGTTTCGCCCCGTGGCTGGCCACCTCGGCGACGATGGCATCGATATCGTGCCACTGCCCACCGTGGAAGGAGTATTCGGTATCGCACCAGACGCAGCGTAGCGGGCAGCCGGTAAGGCGCACGAACACGGTGGGCCAGCCGATGGCATCGGCCTCACCCTGCACGGAGTGGAAGATCTCGGTGATCCGCAGGCGTTCCCGGACGGGAGCAGCCGGCGGAACATCCGCCGGAATTGCGGTGTTGCCGTTCATACGCTTAGTTTGCCGTCTGGCGCTGCAGGCGACGCAGGCGTTCCTGTGCGAGGCCAGCGGCCTTGGTACCCGGATACTTGGCCGAGACCTGCTTCAGGGTGGCCACGGCCGCGTCCTGCTGCTTCAGTTCGATCTGGCAGTAGCCGACCTTGAGCAGGCCATCGGAGACCTTGTCGCTCTGGGGATAATTCTTCACCAGGCGCTGGAAGGCTTCGATAGCCACCTGATAGTTCATGGTGACGTAGTAGGACTCACCCAGCCAGTAATAGGCGTTGGGTGCGAGCGGGCTCTCCGGGTACTTCACCAGGAAGTCGCGGAAGCCACGCGAGGCCGTAACGTAGTCGCCACCGCGAAGCGATTTGAACGCCGCATCGTAGGCAGCCTGTTCGGCCGGTGAGGCGGCGCCCGGGTTGTTGCCACCCGTGCTGGCGGCCGGCGCCGGGGCGGCAGCCTGCTGCGATGCAGCCGCGGCGGGCGCAGGCTGCTGAGGTGCCGGACCGGCAGCCGCGGCCGGCTGGCCGGCGGGCGCACCACCTTTTTCAAGACGACCCAGCCGCGAATCGACATCCGCGTACTGCGCCTTCTGGGAATCCTGGAGTTGCTGGTTCTGGTGCTGCAGCTCTTCGATCTGGCCCTGGAGCTGGGCCACCTGCTGCTGCAGGTCGTTGACCTGGTTCACCAGTTGCGTCGTGCCCGAATTGGCCTGGTTCTGCTGCTCGAGCCGCGCGACGCGGTCGGCGAGGCTGAGGCGATCCTGAGCCGGGGCCACAGACGCAAAAAGCGTGGCGGACGCAATTGCGCCCGCCACGCCAAGCCTGGCCGTGAAACTTTTAGCCAGAGACTTCTTCATTACTTCGCGGTGTAGACGATCTCAACGCGACGGTTCTTGGCCCAGCAATCCTCGTTGTGCTCCTTGCACACCGGCTTTTCCTTGCCGTACGAGGTCACGTTGACCTGGCCAGCCGAACCACCAGCAGCCTGGAGGGCGCTGGAGACGGCATTGCCACGGCGCTCGCCGAGGCCCAGGTTGTACTCGCGGGTGCCGCGCTCGTCGGTGTTACCCTCGAGGGTCATGGCCGACTGCGGACGATCCTGCAGGTACTTGGCGTGGCAAGCGATGATCTGCTGGAATTCCGGCTTCACTTCGTTCTTATCGAAGTCGAAGTAAACGACGCGCTGACGCAGGCAAGCGTCGGTGTCGAGGTCTTCCGGCTTGTACTTGCCGTCGTTGGTCGGCGCAGTCTGGGTAGCCATCGGCTGGGCTTCCGGCTGCGGAGCCGGCTTGGTGTTCTTCTTGGAGCACGCGGCAGCACCCACGCAAAGCAGGGCAGCCAGGGCGACGGTAACGGTCTTATTCATGGGACGTTCCTTCAACAGTTGAGTTCCGACAGTTTTTTACGGTTTCGGGACAGACACCGCCGGTTGTCCGGCTGTTTTTCTACTTGCATCCACGTCGACGGGGCGCTGTCCCGCACCCTTCGCCTGCGCTCCGTCGGCCACCTTGAAGGGCGATCGCCGGGTGTTCCTTTATTCTCTCGCCCGCAGGAAAGGCGCGGAACATGCCGCGCCCTCCCGGGACGTTGCCGATGTCGCGGCCCCTTTCAGGGCGCGCCATCAACGCTGTCGATACGGTCCCCAGGACGGCTCACGAACGTCGCCATCCGACAGGACCAGGCGCTGGCGCACCGCGCCATCCGCCGAAACCGCGTACAGGACGCCGCGCGTGCCCTGCGATGCGGCGTACAGCAGCATGCTGGCGTTGGGCGCGAAGCTGGGCGAATCGTCCACGTTACCCGGGGAGACGAAGCGCACCTGGTTGCCCAGACTCTGGTCCATGATAGCGATACGATACACGTTCCCGTTGCCCTGCACCATCGCAATCTGCTTGCCATCGAAGCTTACCGAGGCGCTGGCGTTGAAGCCGCCCTGGAAGGTGATGCGGGTGGCGTTACCGCCCGAAATGGAGGTCTTGTAGAGCTGGGGCTTGCCGGAGCGATCGGAGGTAAAGATCAGGCTCTGGCCATCCGGGGTGAAGGTGGGCTCGGTATCGATCGCGAAGTTGTTGGTAACCCGCGTTTCGGTACGGCTGGCGACGTCGATGATGAAGATCTCCGGGTTACCCACGTAGGACAGGCTCACCGCGAGCTTGCTGCCGTCCGGCGACCAGGCCGGGGCGGAGTTGATGCCCTTGGGATGCGAGGCCACGAGGCTACGCGAACCAGTGGAGATGTTCTGCACATACACGGCCGAATTGCCGCTTTCGAACGAGACGTAGGCGAGCTTGCTGCCATCCGGCGACCAGGCCGGCGAAAGCAGCGATTCGCGCGAGCGGGCCACGACCTGCGGATTGAAGCCATCCGAGTCGGCCACGATCAGCGAATAGGTGGTGTTGTTACCGGTACCCACCGCCGTGACGTAGGCGATACGGGTCCAGAACGCGCCGCGAACGCCGGTGATCTTTTCATAGATCTGGTCGGCGATCTGGTGGGCGACGCCGCGCAGGTCGCCAGAGGGGGCGGTGAACGACTGGGCCAGCAGGCTCTGCTGGCGGTTCACGTCCCACAGCTCGTAATCGACCTTGACCATGCCGCCGCCCGCATCGCTGATGCGGCCGATGGTGAGGTAATCCTGCTTGAGCAGGCGCCAGGTGGCGAACTTGATGTCCGAACCCTGCGACGGGGTCTCGACGATGTCGGCCTTATCGAGCGAGCGGAACTTGCCCGAACGGTTGAAATCGGCGCGGATCACATCGGCCACGTCCGTGGGCAGCGGCGCACCGCCTGCCTGGGCGAAAGGCACCACCGCGATCGGGGTGGCCGTGGCAACGCCCTTGGCGATATCCACGTTGAGCGACTGGGCGGCGGCGGGGCCGGCCACGAGGGCTGCCAGCGCCACGAGGGCGGCAGCGAAGCGGAATATCGTCTTGCGCATGGGCTGATTCATTGCGACCTGTGGAGATGTAGTGGCGACCGCATGGTAAGCGGCCCCCGGGGAACCTGAATGACCCGCATCTGAACCGCCCTCGGACCCGGAAGGGTTTCCGAGGGCGAATCCATCATTACGGCCTGAACGTGAAGGTGAGGTTTCGTTCGAAAACGTCCTCGAAGCCCTGGTACGGGAGCGGCTGGGCACGCAGCACCGCATTTTCCAGCGAGGCGCGGCCCGGTCCGTCAAACGGGCAGCTCGAATCGACCTTGGCGCTCAGTACCTGGCCGCCGGGAATCTGGACGACGTGGACGATGCACGCGCCGTTGCCAATATTCTCCGGGCGCAACCAGTTCTGCGTCACCGCGTTCTGGATCGCGGCGATGTAAGCCGCCCGCTTGCTGTCGTCCTTGCCGTTCTGACCCGTCTGCGGGTTCTCGGCGAACGGCAGGTCTTCGCGACCGTTGTCCTTGGCCTTCGCCAGATCTTTCAGCTGCTGCTCGGCCTGCTTCTTCGCGGAATCGGCCTTCTTCGTGTTCTGGGACGCGGCGTCCAGCTGCTTGAAGATGTCGTCGATCTGCTTCTGCTTCTCTTTGCGCTTCTCTTCCTGCTGCGCATCGATCTCGGCCTGGCGCTGGCGCTGCTTCTCTTCCTGGATCTGCTTGGCGTCCTCGGCCTTTTGCACGGCATCGTCCACCACCTTCTCCTGATCCTTCAGGTCAGGCTGCTTGGGCGGCGGCGGCAGGGTCGGCACGGGCACTTTCTGCTCAGGCGGCGTCGGCGGCGGCGTGACCGGCGGCGGCGGGACGGTATCGGGCACCGGCTTGGCCTTGGTGGCCTTGGGCGGCGGCGCGCCCGTGGGACCGACCAGCGAGGCCTCGATGATCTCGCCTGGCAGCAGGATCGGGGCCGGGCACTTCATCGGGTTCCATTCAGCGGGCACGCCAATGGCATCAGCCCACTTTTCGTAGTCCGAGCAGGGGATCACCGCGATGGCCAGGAAGGCCACGATGCCCAGATGCAGGAGCGCGGCCAGGAAGACCGCGCGAGGCGTGCCGTTATGGTTTTCCATTCTGGGCCGACTGGGGCTGGCTCATCAGGCCGATCTTGGAAATGCCGGCGGTCTGCAGGATCGGGAGGATCTGGTAGACCTTGCCGTAGCCCACGCGCTCGTCGCCGGCCAGGAGCACCTGGATTTCCGGGTTGGCATCGTGGAACGCGGTGATCTTCTTCGTGAACTCGTCCACGCTCACCGGCTCGCGCTTGGTGCCCTCGGCGGTGAGGTAGATCTGGCCCTGCTCGTCCACGGAGACGACGATCGGATCCTTCTTGTCCTTCAGGGACTTGGCATTGGTCTGCGGCAGCTGGATATCCACGCCGAGGTTCATCATGGGCGTGGTGACCATGAAGATGATCAGCAGCACGAGCATCACGTCGATGTACGGCACGACGTTGATCTCGGATTTCAGCTTCCGCTTGTGACGGCGGTAGACGTTACGCGTGGCCATGGCGGCGGGCTCAGGCGACGTCGTCGGCGTGGATCTGGCGCTGCAGCACCGACGAGAATTCTTCCTGGAACACCTCGTAACGGGACGCGACGCGCTCCACGCGGGTGGCGAAACGGTTGTAAGCCCACACGGCCGGGATAGCGGCAAACAGGCCCATGGCCGTGGCGATCAGGGCTTCGGAAATGTGCGGGGCAACCACCGAAATGGTCACATCCTTCATCTCGCCCAGGCCCTGGAAGGCGCCCATGATGCCCCACACCGTGCCGAACAGGCCGATATACGGGCTGATCGAACCGACGTTGGCCAGGAATTCGAGGTTCTGCTCGAGCTTGCCGATCTCACGGGTACCGGCCACGCGCATGGCGCGCTCGGTGCCTTCCATGATGCGGTCGCTATCGGACACGCGGCGCTGGCGCTGGCGGGCGAACTCGCGGAAGCCGGCCTCGAAGATGTTCTCGATGCCGTGCTTGCCATCGCGGTTGCCCACTTCACGGAACAGGGCGGCCAGGTCGGCACCCGACCAGAAGCGGTCTTCGAAGGTCTCGGCGTTGTTATGCGCTTCCTTCAGCTGGCCGTACTTGCGGATGATGATCACCCACGACATGAACGAGAAGGCCAGGAGGAGCAGCATGACAAGCTGCACGGGCAGGCTGGCTTCCGTCACCAGCTTGAAAATATTGAGTCCACCGTTCATCGCTTGAAGGCTCTCCGCCAGGTATCTATAGGCTTGGTATTAAAGGAATTCGGGGCGGAACAGATCCGCGGGGATCTGGGCCGGGCGCATCGCGTCGAGGTTTACGCAGGCCACGCGCACCGTGGCGCGCAACAGCGTGGTATCCCCCCGCACGATCTCCTGACCGAACAGCATACTTGCTGAACGCCGTTCTTTGACGGCCAGCGTCACCAGGAGTTCATCATCCAGACGGGCCGGGCGCAGGAAATCCAGGCCCATCTCCCGGACGACGAAGCCCAGGCCGGTGGCCTGGCGCAGCGCGAACTGGTCAATGCCCTGGGCCCGCAGCCATTCGGTGCGGCAGCGCTCCATGAAGCGGACGTAGTTGGCGTGGTAGACCACCCCACCCGCGTCGGTATCTTCCCAGTAGATCCGGACCGGCCACGAAAACACGCTCATGGGGCGTCCTGGAACAGGTCGGGCGTACCCGAGGCGCGCGGCGGCGGGTTCAGGCCCAGGTGCCGCCAGGCCTTGGCCGAGGCCATGCGGCCGCGGGCCGTACGGATCAGGTAGCCCTGCTGGATCAGGTAGGGCTCGACCACGTCTTCCAGGGTGCCTCGATCCTCGCTGAGGGCCGCGGCCAGGGATTCGACGCCGACCGGGCCGCCATCGAAGCTCTCGATGATGGTGCCGAGCAGGCGGCGGTCGAGGTCATCGAAACCCTGCGCATCCACCTTCAGCATGTCGGTCGCCGCGCGGGCGAGCTCATGGGTGATCCGGCCATCGCCACGCACTTCCGCGAAATCACGGACCCGGCGGAGCAGGCGGTTGGCGATACGCGGGGTACCACGCGAGCGCCGGGCGATCTCGGTGGCGCCTTCGATATCGCACTCGATGCCAAAGATCTTCGCCGCGCGGCGCACGATGGCCGTGAGCTCGTCGACGCTGTAGAACTCAAGGCGCTGGATGATGCCGAAGCGGTCGCGCAGCGGGCCGGTGAGCAGGCCGGCGCGGGTCGTGGCACCGATCAGGGTAAACGGCGGCAGATCGAGCTTGATCGAACGAGCCGCGGGGCCCTCGCCGATCATGATGTCGATCTGGAAATCTTCCATCGCCGGGTAGAGCACTTCCTCCACCACGGGCGACAGGCGGTGGATTTCATCCACGAAGAGGACGTCGTTGGCCTCGAGGTTGGTGAGCAACGCGGCGAGGTCGCCTGCGCGCTCCAACACGGGGCCCGAGGTGGAGCGGACGTTCACGCCAAGCTCGTTGGCGATGACGTGGGAAAGCGTGGTCTTGCCGAGGCCGGGTGGGCCAAAGATCAGGACGTGGTCGAGCGCGCCGCCGCGGCGGCGGGCCGCCTCGATATAGATGGCCATCTGCTCGCGCACCGTCGGCTGGCCGAGGTACTCGGCGAGGCGTTTCGGGCGGATGCTGGCTTCCAGCGCCTCGTCATCCATGGCGGCGGCGGAAGAGATGATGCGGTGCTCGGACATGGGGCGCATTATGGCATGCCCCGCGACCCCTACCCCCTCAGATCTCGACCTGCGCGCCCAGTTCGATCAGGCGATTGCCCGGAATCTGGAAGAACGCCGTCGCCGGCAGCGCATTGCGGGCCAGGAAGGCGAACAGCTTGTCACGCCACAAGGCCATGCCCGGCCGGCGCACATCGGCCACGATGGTTTCGCGCGACAGGAAGAACGTGGTGTCCATCATGTCGAAATCGACACCCAGCGAGCTGGCGCGCGTGAGCGTGAGCGGGATGTTCGGATCCTCGGCAAAACCGTAGCGCAGCTGCAGGCCATAGAAGCCGTTGCCGTACTCGATGAGTTCCATCCGCTCTTCGTAATCCGCCACCGGCGTCTCGAGCATTTCCACGGTAAGCAGCACGTTCCGCTCGTGCAGCACCTTGTTGTGCTTGAGATTGTGCAGCATGGCGTGCGGCACGCTGTTCTGGTTGGCGGTGAGGAACACGGCCGTGCCCGGCACGATCAGCGGCGGGTGGTCGGCGATATTGGCCACGAAGGGCTCCAGCGCCAGGCCACTCTGCTTGATCTCGCGGACCACCAGGTCCCTGCCCCGCCGCCAGGTGGTCATCATGGTGAAGATCACCACGCCCAGCACCAGCGGGAACCAGCCGCCATGGGCGATCTTCAGGGCGTTGGCGCCAAAGAACGACAGATCGGTGACCAGGAAGATGATGCCGACGGTGATGACCGCCGACCAGTGCCAGTTCCACCGGCGTTTGGCCACCACCAGCGCCAGCAGCGTGGTCATGGTCATGGTGCCCGTCACAGCGATACCGTAGGCCGCGCCCAGGTTGTTCGAGGAGCGGAAGAAGATGACCGCCACGAACACCAGCACCAGGAGCAGACGGTTGATCCACGGCACGAAGATCTGCCCCGACATCTCGCGTGAGGTATGCACCACCGCCATGCGCGGCGAGTAGCCCAGCGACATGGCCTCGCGGGTCATGGAGAACGCACCCGAGATCACCGCCTGCGACGCGATCACGGCCGCCGCGGTGGAGAGCGCGATCATCGGGTACAGGAGATTCTCCGGCACCATCTTGTAGAACGGATTTTCGATCGCGGTCTGGTCGTGCAGCAGCAGCGCGCCCTGGCCGAAATAGTTGATGAGCAGCGCCGGCAGCACGAAGAAGAACCAGGCCATGCGGATCGGCTTCTTGCCGAAGTGGCCCATGTCCGCATACAGCGCCTCACCCCCGGTGAGCGCCAGCACCACGCCACCCAGGGCGATGAAGGCCTGCATGCCGTGCTCGGTGAAAAACTTCACGGCGTAATACGGGTTCAGCGCGAACAGCACCTGCGGATGCTGGACGATCTGGCGCACGCCCAGCACCGCCAGCACGACGAACCACGCCACCATGACCGGGGCGAAGGCCTTGCCGACCAGATCGGTGCCGTGCCGCTGGATCGCGAACAGCACGAACAGGATCACCAGGCAGATGGGCAGCACGTAGGTGTCCAGCGTCGGCGCAGCCACTTCCAGGCCCTCCACCGCGGAAAGCACCGACATGGCAGGCGTAATCACGCCATCACCGTAGAACAGGGATGCGCCGAAGATACCAATGGCCGCGAGCACCCAACGGGTACGCGGCGAGCCCGCGACGCTGCGCTGCGCCAGGGCCATGAGCGCCATGATGCCGCCCTCGCCTTTGTTATCCGCGCGCATCACGAAGGTGACGTACTTGAGCGAGATCACCATCAACAGCGACCAGAAGATGAGCGAGAGCACGCCCAGCACCGCGAGCGGCTGCGGCGTCATGCCGTGCGTGCCCAGGGTCTCCTTCATGGTGTACAGCGGGCTCGTGCCGATATCGCCGAACACGACGCCGATGGCACCCAGGGCCAGCTTCGCGAGCTTCTTGCCATGGGCGTTGCGTAATTCTTCTGCGTGGGACATGCCCATGATCAGCTTCCCAGCGCGGCGCGGAGCGCCTTGCGGATGATGGCTTCGGCGGTATCGCCATCGGCGGCCACCTTACTGACGAGGCGCGTGGCCTCGGGCGGCTTGTAGCCGAGTTGTTGCAGGGCCACCGTGGCCTCGCCCACCGGATCGACCGGGGCGGCAACACCGCTGGCGGCCGGCAGGCGCACGCCGGTGGCATCCACGCGATCACGCAGCTCCACCACCATGCGCTCGGCGGTCTTCTTGCCGATACCGGGGATCTTTGTCAGCGCGACCACGTCGCCGGCGTGGACCAGGCGCGAAAGCTCCTCGGTGGAAACGCCAGAGAGCACGGCCAGCGCGATCTTCGCGCCAATGCCACTCACCTTGAGCAGGTTGCGGAACATGGCACGCTCGGTTTCCCGGAGGAAACCGTAGAGCGACACGCCATCTTCGCGCACCGCGTAATGGATGAGCAGGATCACTTCCTGGCCCGTGGCCGGGAGGTCATAGATGGTCGACATCGGTGCATCGACGTCATAACCCACGCCACCGACCTCGATGAGGAGCGACGGCGGCTGCTTGCTGATCAGGGTCCCACGCAGGCGGCCGATCATCGGCGACGTCTCCATGCCGTGCGCGGGATACCCACGCGTTCAATACTGGAACGGGTATGCGCATGGGCGATAGCGATCGCCAGTGCGTCGGCCGCGTCCGCCTGCAGCGGACCCTTCAGGCCGAGGATCATCCCGATCATGTGCTGGACCTGGGTCTTGTCGGCACGGCCGGTACCGACCACCGCCTGCTTGACCTCGGTCGCTGCATATTCGTGCACGACGATTCCCTGGCTGACCACGGCACACACGGCCGCGCCACGCGCCTGGCCCAGCTTGAGGGCCGAATCCGCGTTGCGCGCCATGAACACGCGCTCGATCGCGGCTTCCGCCGGACCGTGCGCGCCAATGATGGCGCAGAGTTCGTCAAAGATGCGTTTCAGCCGCAGCGGGAAGGTAGCCTCCCCGCCGATGACCAGCGCGCCATGCCATACATGGGTCAGGCCGCCATTGTCGGCCACGTCGATGATCCCGACGCCCGTGCGCTGGCTGCCCGGGTCGATGCCTAGGATGCGTGTCATGGCGGTAACGCGGATCGGGTGCGGTGCGGGTAAGGCCGGTGGCCTTACTCGTCGTCCGCTTCCTGCGGCAGCACGGCGTTGTGGTAGACCTCATCAACGTCGTCGAGGCTATCCAGGCGCGCGAGCAGCTTCTGGAACTGCTCGAGGGCTTCGCCGGTGGGCGTAACCAGCGGGCCGTTCGGGTGCATGACCACGTCGGAGCTATCCACGTCGAAGCCGGCGGCGACCAGCGCCTTGCGCATAGCTTCCACGGCGATCGGGTCGGCAGCCAGCAACACCGTGCCCACGCCATCGGCGATCACGATGTCTTCGGCATTGTTCTCGATCGCTGCTTCTTCCAGCTTCGCTTCCACGTCGGCGTCGCCACCGGTGTGGATGACGACCTGGCCCACGCGGGTGAACTGGAACGCCACCGAATTGGTGGTGCCCATGTTGCCGCCGAGCTTGGTCAGCGCGGCGCGCACATCGGCCACGGTGCGGGTCTGGTTGTCGGTGACGCAATCGATGATGAGCGCGGTACCCGCCGGGCCGTAGCCCTCGTAGCGGATCTCGTGCATATCGGCACCGCCATCGGCACCCGAGCCGCGCTTGATGGCGCGCTCGATGGTGTCCTTGGTCATGTTGGCGGCCAGGGCCTTATCCACGGCCGCGCGCAGGCGCGGATTGCCGTTGGGGTCGGGCACGCCGCCACGGGTGGCGATGGTGATTTCGCGGATCAGCTTGGTGAATACCTTGGCGCGCTTGGCGTCTTCGGCATTCTTGCGACCTTCGATGGACGGGCCTCTACCCATGTGCGTTTCCTGGTGCTACCGGATGGACAGGGGCGGGATTCTAACGGAACTGGGGCGGAACGGGGGCAATCGGCGAACGGCGAATCGCGCGCAAGCGCGCTCCTACAGGGGTTCGCGTTCGTTGGCGGTGGCGCTAGGGCACTGGGGCCGGCGCCTGGTCGAAGCGGCCTTCCTTCAGGAAAAACGCGGCCTGGCGGGCCACATCGGCGGAGACGAGCATGCCGGTGTGGCTGGTTTCGAGGATGCAGTGCGCCGTGAGGCCGGGCAGCCGGGTCTCTTCCACACCCACCGAGCCATCGTGCTCGGTTCCTACATCACCGACCAGCGAGCCCAGGCCCACCTGCTGGCGGCCGGCGATCATGCCAACCTCGCGGGGACCATCCCAGTGGTCAAGGCCATGCGACAACAGTTCGCGGGACCGCCCCAGCAAGACATCACCGCCCCAGTGGTGGGTAAGGCCGCGAGCGGCACCGCTACCATTCAAGGGTGAGCCCAGGCAGACGATGCGCCCGCCCGGCTCATCCATATCCCGGCAAGCCAGCAGGGCGAGAATGCCGCCCAGGCTGTGGCCCACCACATGGACCGGGCCAGGTGACAGCGCGCGAATCCGCTTTCGTAGCCGCGCGATCGCCTGTTCGGGCGGCGCGGCCACGCTCATGTATTCGAACTGATGGACCCGGAAACCTTCCTCGCGCAGCCGACGATGAAGCATGGCCATGGCGAACCCGCGCATCCACAGGCCGTGGAGCAGGATGACATCGGGCGACATGGCATTCATCGGCTTGTCGGGTACGGCTATCAGGCCTTCAGCGGCTCCGCGGCATCGACGCGGACGTGCAGTTCCTTCAGCTGCGGAGCCGAAACCGGCGACGGGGCGTCGGTCATCAGATCCTGCGCGCTGGTGGTCTTCGGGAACGCAATGACGTCACGGATCGACTCGGTGCCGGCCATGATGGCGGCGATGCGGTCGATACCGCAGGCCAGGCCACCGTGGGGCGGCGCGCCCATGCGCAGCGCCTTCAGCAGGAAGCCGAACTTGGCCTCGGCTTCGTCCGGGCCAATGCCGAGCAGCTCGAACACGGCACTCTGCATCTCGGGGCGGTGGATACGGATGGAACCACCACCGATCTCGCTACCGTTGAGGACGATGTCGTAGCCGCGGCTCAGCGCCACGGCGGCGTTGGCGCGCAGATCGGCGATGTCATCGATATTCGGGGCGGTGAACGGGTGATGCAGCGCCACGAAGCGCTTCTCTTCCTCGTCGTACTCGAACATCGGGAAATCGGTGACCCACAGCGGCTTCCAGCTGTTTTCCACCAGACCGCGGTCGCGGCCCAGCTTCAGGCGCAGGGCGCCCATGAAATCGGTCACGACCTTCCAGGCGCCGGCGCCGAAGAAGACGATATCGCCGTTGGCGGCACCGGTGAGCTCCAGGACCTTGTTGAGCGCGGCGTCGTCGAGGAACTTGGCCACCGGCGAGTTGATGCCTTCACGGCCCTTGGCCAGGTCATCGACCTTCAGCCAGGCCAGGCCCTTGGCGCCGTAGCGACCGGCGTACTCGGTCAGGCCGTCGATGTCCTTGCGGGAAAGGTCAGCGGCACCCGGGACGCGCAGGGCGGCCACGCGGCCGGCCGGATCGTTCGCCGGGTCGGCAAACACCTTGAACTCCACGTGCTTCACCGCCTCGGCGATGTCGGTGAGTTCCAGGGCGATACGTAGGTCGGGCTTATCCGAGCCGAAGCGGCGCATGGCCTCTTCGTAGGTCATGCGCGGGAACGTGGCATCGAGCTCGACGCCGCGCACTTCGCGGAAGACGTGGCGGATCATGTTCTCGACGAAATCCTGCACATCGCGTTCTTCGACGAAGGCGAACTCAAGGTCGAGCTGGGTGAATTCCGGCTGGCGGTCGGCGCGGAGATCTTCGTCGCGGAAGCAGCGGGCGATCTGATAGTAGCGGTCGAAACCGGCCATCATCAGGATCTGCTTGAACAACTGCGGCGACTGCGGCAGCGCGTAGAACTGGCCCGGGTGCACGCGGCTGGGCACCAGGTAATCGCGCGCGCCTTCCGGCGTGGCCTTGGTCAGGATCGGGGTTTCGATGTCCTGGAAGCCAGCGGCATCCAGGTAGCGGCGCAGCTCGCGGACCAGCGCGGTACGCGTGCGCATCATCTTCTGCATTTCCGGGCGGCGCAGGTCGAGGTAGCGGTAGGTCATCCGCATGTCCTCGTTCGGGTTCTCATGCAGCGCGAACGGCAGGTCGCGCGCGGCGTTGAGGATCTCGACCTTGCTGGCCAGCAGCTCGACCGTACCGGTCTTGAGCTTGTCGTTCACCGACAGGCGCTTGCGGATCTGGCCGGTGACCTTGATCACGTACTCGTAGCCCAGCTCGCCAGCGACGGCAAAGGCATCGGCGTTTTCGCGCTCGATCACGACCTGGGCGATGCCCTCGTGGTCGCGCAGGTCGACGAAGGCCACGTGGCTCTGCAGGCGCAGGGTGTTGACCCAGCCACACAGGGTGACTTCCTGGCCGACCAGGGACTCGTCGATGAGGCCGCAAAAATGGGTGCGCATGCGCTTGGGGCTCCGCGGTGCAATGCAAAAGAAAAGACCCCGGATCGTACCACGACCCGGGGCCCTCATTACCCTGTAGGAGCGCGCTTGCGCGCGAAAAGCCAACGGAGCGGAACGCCGCAGCGGCCCACCCGGCCGGCCGTCAACGCCCGATATCGAACCGCCCGCGGCAGCCGCGATCGGCCCAGATGCCATCCCGGGTGAAGCCGTAGGTGTAGCCCTCGCGGCACTCGGTCTTCGAGGTCTGTTCGTACAGGCGGGCGCCACGGCCGATCGGCCAGCGGCAGAACACCCGCTTGTTGTCGTTGGAGTCGCAGCTCACGATCTGGCCGCCACCACCGCCGTAACCCGGACGGCCACCGCCGCCATAACCCGGGCGGTCATCGCCCCAGCCCGGCCTGCCACCGCCACCCCAACCACCGGCTTCCTGGAAAATGCCACGACAGCCGTCATCGACCCACAGCGTGCCGCGATCGATATCCCAGTTGCGGCCGCGGACGCAGGTGGTTTTCGAGTCCTGACGGACCAGCCGGGCCTCGCGCCACGGCACCCGGCAGATCGTGCGGCGGCCATCGACGCTGCCGCAGCTAACGGTATCGCCGCCACGCTGGGCGTGGGCGGCCGGCGGGGCCATGAACAGGCCCGCGCCAAGCGCGAGCATTGCAACCATTCCAAGCAGGCGTTTCACGGCCGGTACGTCCTTTCGATCGAGGTGTCGCAAAAACTATCGGAAGGATCCGCAACGCTGATTGAACAGATCGCAGGAAATCGTTGCCACCGCATACCGCCCCTGTAGGAGCTCACCCTGTGAGCGACGCCTTTCGCGCCACCCCCGCAACACTTCACTCCCCCGACTTAGCCACCGGCGCAGGCGCAGGCGCCGGGCTTGCCGCCGGCGCGGCCGCCCCCGAAGACCCCTCGGCCAGGTTCCTCTTCTTATCGCCGTCTTTCTTGAAATCCGTCTCGTACCAGCCACCACCAGCAAGACGGAACTGCGGCGCGCTCAGCATGCGGCCCACACGCGGCTCGCCGCAGTTCGGGCAGGTCTCCGGATCCGGGTCGGACATCTTCTGCAGGCGGTCGAAGCGATGGCCGCAGGCCTGGCACTGGAATTCGTAGATGGGCATGGGTGGGACTCGTGATGCGCTAGCCCGCCATTATCGGGGGGATTGGCGCCTTTTCAATGCCGGCCCGGATGTCGCGGGACACCCTCGCGCGCACGCGAGGTCCACGCGTTTACGGCATTGCACCACGATGGCGAAAATTAGCCAGTTTCATGCCAAGCCCTTATTTAATGGCATAAAACGCCATTACTTTCACCGGTTTGGCGCAAAAGAAAGAGTCGCATTGACGCGCTGCAAAATCCCCACCTAGCGTCATTGCCAGCACGGCCGCCGGCCGCGCCGCGGGGTGTGCCGCGCCCCGCAAGCCACTAGCTCGCCCCGGGGAACCCATCGATGACGACAGGCAAGACCCTACGACGCAAGCCCGCATGCCGTTGGCTTCCCGCCCTCGGCCTCATGATTGTCCTGCCCGCCTATGCCGAGGACACCGCACCGCCGGATGCCAAACAGGCCCGGCAGCTCGATCAGGTGGTGGTGACCGGCACCCGCTCCACGAACCGTACCGAAGCCAGCTCGCTCTCACCCATCGACGTGCTCTCGCCGAAGGACCTGACCGCCACCGGCAGCACCGAACTGGCGACCGCGCTGGGCAGGCTCCTGCCTTCGCTCGACTTCCCCCGCCCCGCCATCAACGACG
Source organism: Luteibacter aegosomaticola (assembly GCF_023078475.1). NCBI lineage: Bacteria > Pseudomonadati > Pseudomonadota > Gammaproteobacteria > Lysobacterales > Rhodanobacteraceae > Luteibacter > Luteibacter aegosomaticola. Next base: position 4,072,441 of record NZ_CP095741.1, read on the forward strand.
GCAACGACGCCATCCGCCCCGCCAGCCTGCGCGGGTTGTCGCCCGACGCCACGCTCGTGCTCGTCGACGGCAAGCGTTACCACACCTCCGCGCTGGTCAATTACAACGCCTCCGTCGGCCGCGGCTCCGCGCCTGCCGATCTCAACTCCATTCCGATTTCCGCGATCGACCATATCGAAGTGCTGCGTGATGGCGCCGCCGCGCAATACGGCTCCGACGCGATCGCCGGCGTGATCAACATCGTGCTCAAGCACGGTGCCACGAAGGGTGGCAACAGCATCACCGTCAACGGCGGCACGATGGACAAGGGCGATGGCGACACCAACGGCATCGACGGCTCCATGGGGATCGACCTCGGTGGCAAGGGCGATGACGCGAAGGGCTGGCTGCGCGTGGCCTGGAACTACCAGAACTCGATGAACACCAACCGCGCCTCGCCGGTGAGCCTGTTCACGCCCGAGGAAGCCGCCGACGGCAACGTGGCACACCAGCGCTACGGCGATCCGGCGGTGAAGACCTACCAGGCCCTCACCAACTTCCAGTACTCGCTCGCGCACAATGTCGACGTGTACGGCGTGCTCAGTCTCAGCCGCCGCGACGTCACCTCCAATGGCTACTACCGTGGCGCCACGAACGCGCGCAACGTCCCCGAGGTGTATCCCGACGGCTTCCTGCCGCAGATCATCAATCACACCAACGACACCACCGCTATCCTCGGCGTGAAGGGCGTGACGGATAGCGGTTGGCGTTGGGATGCGTCGGGGAACTACGGCATCAACTCGCTGGTGTTCGACGTCGGCAACAGCATCAATACCAACCTGTACTACACCACCGGCGCGTCACCGACCTATTTCAACGCGGGCACGTTCAAGAACTCGCAGGCGCTAGCGAACATCGATATCGGCAAGGACTTCAGCGTGGGCTGGCTGCCTAACCCGTTGACGCTCGCCTTCGGTGCCGAGTACCGGAAGGAGAAGTACCAGATCGACGCAGGCGATCCGGATTCGTACTACTTCAACCAGGACACCCTGATCCCCGGCACCGATGCGCCCTATGCCGGCGGAGCGCAGGTGTTCCCTGGCCTCTCGCCTTCCGCCGCTGGCAGTTTCACGCGCCATAGCGAGGCCGCGTACGTCGATCTGGAAACCGACGTCACCGACAAGTTCTCGGCGGGCGTGGCCGGACGCTACGAGCACTACAGCGATTCTGGCTCCACACGCTCGGGCAAGCTCTCTGCCCGTTACCAGTTCACGCCCACGTTCGCCTTGCGTGGCACGATTTCGAACGGCTTCCGCGCGCCGTCACTCGCCCAGCAGAATTACCAGTCGGTGGTGACGATCATCGACCCGAGCACCGGGCAGCTCGCCCAGACCGGCACCTACCGCACCTCCGACCCGGCGGCGATCGCCCTGGGCGCCAAGGCGCTGAAGCCGGAGAAATCCGCCAATTACAGCCTTGGCGCGGTGTGGGAGCCCATCGACAACCTCAGCGCCACGCTCGATGTGTACCAGATCCGCATCTGGCACCAGATCCTCTACTCCGACACGATCAGCCTGACCGATCCGGTGCTTGCGGCGTACTTCAACAGCGTGGTGCCGGGCCAGCAGGTGACGGCCGTGCAGTACTTCGCCAATGCGGCCACGACGCGCACGCGCGGCGCGGACCTGGTGCTGAACTACCGCATCCCGACGACCAGCGCGGGCGAGTTCAACCTCATGGCCAGCGGCAACTACAACAAGGTGAAGATCCTGGATGTGGCGGCGACGCCGACCATCCTGCAGGACAACACATCGGGCCCGATCGAGCTGTTTGGCCGCGCCAGCCAGGGCTTGCTGACCAAGGCCACGCCGCGGACGAAGTTCGTAGTGGGTGGTGACTGGGCGCTTGCGGGGTTCAATGCGCATGCGGATCTGACCCGTTACGGCTCCGTCGAGCGTGTCACGCCGGATCCCTCGACGGATCAGTCGTTCTCGGCGCGATGGTTATTGAACACGTCGGTGGGATACACGCTGGAGCAGTGGAACTTCACGCTTGGCGTGGACAACGTCACCAATCAGTACCCGACGCGAGTGAGTCCGACGGATGCGGGCGAAGATTATTTCAGCGGGTTGCAGTATTCGGCGCTGTCGCCGTTTGGGTTTAACGGGCGGTACTACTACGCGAAGGTGGGGTTCCGGTTCTGATGGGGGGTATCGCAGCGTGATCGCGCGCAAGCGCGCTCCTACAGGGGTACGGCAGCTTTGTAGGAGCGTGCTTGCACGCGATGGTTCTTGCGGTTACGCCGCGGAGAACTTCAGGTGGTTGCCGTCGGAATCCACGCGCACCGTCTGGCCCGGCGAGAACTCACCGCGCAGGATCGCCTGCGCCAGCGGGTTCTCCAGCTGCTGCTGGATCGCGCGCTTGAGCGGCCGTGCACCGTACACCGGATCGAACCCGGCGCTGCCGAGCTGGTCCAGCGCCGCATCGCTCAGCTCGAAGCCAAGCTGGCGTTCGGCCAGGCGCTTCGACAGGTAGTTCAGCTGGATACGCGCGATGGAACGGATCTGCTTCTTGTCGAGCGGGCGGAACACCACGAGATCGTCGAGGCGGTTGATGAACTCTGGACGGAAGTGCGCCTGCACTACGCCCAGCACCGAGGCCTTCATCTGCAGGTAATCCGCCTCGCTATCGCCGGCCTGCTCCTGGATCAGGTTCGAACCCAGGTTGGAGGTCATGACGATGACGGTATTGCGGAAATCCACGGTACGGCCCTGGCCATCGGTAAGGCGGCCATCGTCCAGCACCTGCAACAGGATGTTGAACACATCGGGATGCGCCTTTTCCACCTCGTCCAGCAGGATCACGCTGTACGGACGGCGGCGAACGGCCTCGGTGAGATAACCGCCCTCTTCGTAACCGACATAGCCCGGAGGCGCGCCGACCAGACGGCTCACGGAATGCTTCTCCATGAACTCGCTCATGTCGATGCGCACCATCGCATCCTGCGTATCGAACAGGAAATCAGCCAACGCCTTGCACAGCTCGGTTTTGCCCACGCCCGTCGGGCCGAGAAACAGGAACGAACCGTAGGGGCGGTTCGGATCGGACAGGCCCGCGCGCGCGCGACGGATCGCATCGGATACCGCGCGCACCGCCTCGTCCTGGCCGACCACGCGCGAGTGCAGCGCGTCTTCCATGTGCAGCAGCTTCTCGCGCTCGCCTTCCAGCATCTTCGAGACGGGAATACCCGTCCAGCGCGCGACCACCTCGGCGATTTCCTCCGCGGTGACGCGATCCTGCAACAGGGTGAAGTCCTGGCGCTCGACCTTCTGCGCATCCGCGAGCTGCGTTTCGAGCGCAGGCAGGCGGCCGTACTGGATTTCGCTCATCTTCGCGAAATCCTGGCGGCGCTGCGCGGCTTCCAGTTCGACGCGGGCCGCCTCGATCTGCTCCTTGATCTTCGTGGCGCCCTGCAGGGTGGCCTTCTCCGACTTCCACACCTCGTTAAGGTCCGAGAACTCGCGATCGAGCTTCTCAATATCCGCTTCGAGCGTGGCCAGGCGCTGCTTCGATTCGTCGTCCTGCTCTTTCTTCAGCATCTCGCGCTGGATCTTGAGCTGGATGAGGCGGCGCTCCAGGCGATCGAGCTCCTCCGGCTTGGAGTCGATCTCCATGCGGATACGCGAAGCGGCCTCGTCCATCAGATCGATGGCTTTGTCGGGCAACTGACGATCAGGGATGTAGCGCGACGACAACGTGGCGGCGGCGACGATCGCAGGATCGGTGATCTCCACGCCGTGGTGCACGGCGTAGCGCTCCTTCAGGCCGCGCAGGATCGCGATGGTGTCTTCCACGCTCGGCTCACCCACGAACACCTTCTGGAAGCGGCGCTCGAGCGCAGCATCCTTTTCGACGTACTTGCGGTATTCATCGAGCGTGGTGGCACCGATGCAATGCAGCTCGCCGCGAGCCAGCGCCGGCTTCAGCATGTTGCCGGCATCCATGGCGCCATCGGCCTTGCCGGCACCCACCATGGTGTGCAGCTCGTCGATGAACAGGATGACCCGGCCTTCCTGCTTGGAAAGGTCGTTGAGCACGGCTTTCAGCCGCTCTTCGAACTCGCCGCGGAATTTCGCGCCAGCAATGAGCGCGCCCATGTCGAGCGACAGCACGCGCTTGTCACGCAGGCCTTCCGGCACCTCGCCGTTGACGATGCGCTGCGCGAGGCCTTCGACAATCGCGGTCTTGCCGACACCCGGCTCACCGATGAGCACGGGGTTGTTCTTGGTACGACGCTGCAGCACCTGGATGGTGCGGCGGATTTCCTCGTCGCGACCGATCACCGGATCGAGCTTGCCGATCTCGGCGCGTTCGGTCAGGTCGATCGTGTATTTCTCCAGCGCCTGGCGCTGCTCTTCGGCGTTCTCCGATTGCACCTTCTCACCGCCGCGCAGTTTGTCGATGGCGGTTTCAATTCGCTCCTTCGTGGCGCCCGCGCCCTTCAGCGCGCCGCCCAGCTCGCCGCGATCTTCCAGCGCCGCGAGCACGAACAGCTCGCTGGCGATGAACTGGTCGCCACGCTGCTGCGCGAGCTTGTCGGTGAGGTTGAGCACCCGGTTCAGATCGTTGCCGACGCTGATGTTGCCTTCCTGCCCGCTGACCCGCGGCAGGCGGTCGACCAGCTCGGCCACGCGCTGGCGCAGGGCCGGTACGTTGACCTGGGCTTGCGTGAGCAGCGGGCCGGTGGAACCGCCCTGCTGGTCGAGCAGGGCCAGCATCACGTGCGCCGGCTCGAGGATATTGTTGTCGCGGCCCACGGCCAGCGACTGCGCGTCAGCCAGCGCCTGCTGGAAACGCGACGTGAGTTTGTCCATTCGCATCGATGGTATCTCCCAAAGGTTTTGGCGTGCCCCGGGCCCTCCCCGCAGCCGCCTCTGGTGTCACAGATGCGGGTGAGATCATGCGCCTTCAACGGTTCAGCCGCCGTGTTCGTCGCCGTATTTTTACTTCCGTACAGGCATGCTCGGGGGATTCCCGCCGGATGGAGCCCCTGTGACTGATCGCCTCACCTTGCTGCCCTCGCCGCCGCCCGAGCAGGTCGATAGCGCCTCGGCGCTGTTCCTCGATGCCGATGGCACCCTGCTGGCGTTCGCCGACGACCCCGAGGGCGTCGTGGTCCCCGAGGGCCTGATCGCCACGCTGGATACCCTGCGCGCCGCGCTAGGCGGCGCCCTCGCCCTGGTGAGCGGCCGCCCCATCGAGGGACTGGACCGCCTTTTCGGCCGCCCGGCCTGGGCCGCCGCTGGCCAGCACGGCCTGGAACGGCGTACCGCCACGGGTACCGTCATCACCTCCCCGGTCGACCACGATGAGCTCGCCCGCCTGCGCGAGGCGGTGCATGCGGCCGCCCGGGACGTGCCCGGCCTGCGCGTGGAAGACAAGAGCTGGTCAGTGGCGCTGCACTGGCGCGAACACCCCGAACTGGGGCCCGAGGTGGCCCGCGTGGCACCGGAGATCGCCGAGGCCTACCCGGGGTTCGAGCTCCAGCCGGGCAACCACGTCTGCGAGTTCAAGCCGCGCGGCATGGACAAGGGTGTCGCCATCGCGAAATTTCTTGATGAGCCGCCGTTTCGGGGCCGGAAGCCTGTGTACCTTGGCGATGACCTGACCGACGAACACGCGTTCGTCGTCGTCAACGCGCTCGGCGGCATGTCAGTGCGTATTGGTACAAGAACGCCGTCACACGCCGCGTTCACATTGTCTAGCCCGAGGGATGTTCATGCTTGGCTGGATAAAGTGAAAACCACGTTGACATAGGGAGCCGCAAGCAAACGATGAGCCGACTGGTCGTCATTTCGAACCGCGTGGCGCTGCCGAAGCAGACGCAAACCGGCGGCCTCGCTTCAGCGATGAACGCGGCGCTGCAGGAAATGGGGGGGCTGTGGTTCGGCTGGAGCGGCAATATCGCGGCCGAAACGGGGAAGGAACTGCACGAGGTGGAGGAAGGCAACATTGCCTACGCCACCATCGACATGTCGAAGGCGGACCACGACGAGTATTACAGCGGCTTCGCCAACCGCGCCCTGTGGCCCCTGTTCCACTACCGCGCCGACCTGGTGGATTACCGCCGTGACCATCTGGAGGGTTACCTCCGGGTCAACCGCATCTTTGCGAAGCGCGTGGCGAAGTTGCTGAAGAAGGACGATATCGTCTGGGTGCACGATTACCACCTGATCCCGCTGGCAGCGATGCTGCGCGAGCTGGGCGTGGAAAATCGCATCGGCTTCTTCCTGCATACGCCGCTCCCGGCGGCCGGGTTGTTGATTACCCTGCCCCGCCACCGCGAGCTGCTCGAGCCACTGGCCTCGTACGACCTCGTGGGCCTGCATACCCAGCGCGACCTGCGTGCGCTCGAGGATTACTTCCTCCACGAACTGGGCGCCGCCATGCGCACGGGCGGGCGGATCCGCGCCGCCAATGGGCGCATCTTCCGCGCGGGCGTGTTCCCCATCAGCATCGATACGGCGGAAGCCGTGGAACTGGCTCATCGCGCCGAAGACAGTGGCGCGGTCTCCAAGCTGAAGGCCTCGATCGACGACCGCGCCCTGATCATCGGCGTGGACCGTCTCGACTACTCAAAAGGCCTGCCGGAACGTTTCGAAGGCTTCGCCCGGCTGCTCCGCGACCATAAGGAGATGCGCGGCCGGGTCTCGCTGCTGCAGATCGCCCCGCCCTCGCGCTCCGATGTGCCGGAGTACCGCTCGCTGCGCCGCGAGCTGGAACGTAGCGCTGGCCACATCAACGGCCAGTACGCCGAGCCGGACTGGGTGCCGATCCGTTATGTGAACAAGTCCTTCGGCCATAAGGTGCTCGCTGGGTACTTCCGCGTCGCGAAGGTGGGCCTGGTGACGCCGCTACGCGATGGCATGAACCTGGTGGCCAAGGAGTACGTGGCCTGCCAGGACCCGCAGGACCCCGGTGTGCTGGTGCTTTCGCGCTTTGCCGGCGCGGCCCAGGAGCTGGATGCCGCGTTGCTGGTGAACCCGTCGGACCTGGACGAGGTGTCCGAGGCGCTGAAGCGGGCGCTGGAAATGCCGCTGAAGGAACGCCGGATGCGCTGGCAGTCGATGATGGACGTGCTCGAACGCAACGACATCACCCACTGGCGGAACCTGTTCATCCACGCATTGATGGAGCCGCCGAAGGTGAAACCGGAGATCTACGTGCCCTCGCCGATGACGGCACCCTGATCACGTACGTGCCTTCGCCGATGACGGCACCCTGATCACGTACGTGCCTTCGCCGATGACGGCCCCTGATCACGTAGGAGCCCACCCTGTGGGCGACATCTTTCGCAGAAGAGCTACAGGTCCTGTGGCTGCTGTACGAAAGGCGTCGCCCACAGGGTGGGCTCCTACGCTTGGGTCCAGATGAGGCTGGCGAAACGGCCGCTCCGGGCGCCATCGCGCCGGTAGGAATACAGACGGTCGTCGGTGAGGGTATCGAAGCCGCCGCCACTGACCTGGGTGACCCCCACGGCCGCAAGGCGGCGGCGGGCCAGGGCGTAGAGGTCGCACAGCCAATGGCCGGGCCGGGTCGCCACGAAAGCATCGGCTCCGCCGGCATCATGGGCCACGAAGGCCTCGCGGACTTCATCGCCCACTTCATACGAACCGCCACCGATCGCCGGACCGAGCCAGGCCTGGATACCGTCGGCGTCCATCGCCTTCACCGTGTTCTCGAGCACACCGGCCGCCAACCCACGCCAGCCGGCATGGGCCGCGCCGATCGTCTGGCCATCGGCCGAAACGAACAGTACTGGCAGGCAATCGGCGGTGAGGATGGCCAGCACCTGGCCCGGACCACGGGCCACGGCGGCGTCGGCCACGGGCTCGTCATCACCCGCAGCACCCGCCACGCCAACGGCGCCGGCTCCACGAGCCGCGGCACCCGTTGCCATGTCAGGCCCCAGAGCCACGTCCGTGCCATGGACCTGGCGCAGCCACAACGGCTCCGCCGGCAGGGCCAGGGCCGTGACCAGCGAAGCGCGATTGGCAGCCACGGCCCCCAGATCGTCCCCCGAACGCAGGCCCAGGTTCAGCCGGCCATAGGGGCCGGCCGAGACGCCGGGGCCCTGGCGGGTCGATACCGCCGACCCGATGCCCTCGGGGGCGGCCCAGTCCGGGCGGATCCACGGTTCGGCCATGCCGCTCAGTCCTCGATCGGGTTGATCGCCGTATCGGCGCGCAGGGCCTCGATCAGCGCCTCCTGGTCGGCCGGGCGCGGCGAGCTGAATTCGAGGTACTCACCCGTCACCGGGTGCTCGAAGGCCAGCTTCTCGGCGTGCAGGGCCTGACGGCGGAACCCGCGCAGGGCATCGATCAGCTCCTGGCTGGCACTGCGCGGCAGGCGCAGGCCGTTGCCATAGAGCTGGTCGCCGACCAGCGGGTGGCCGATATGCGCCATGTGCACGCGGATCTGATGGGTACGGCCCGTCTCCAGCTGGCACTGCAGCACGCTATGGGCGCGGAAGCGCTCACGGACGCGGTAATGGGTCACCGCCGACTTGCCGCCCTGCTCCTCATCACGGATGCCCTGCTTCAGGCGATCGTGCTGGTGGCGACCAATGGCCTCGTCCACCGTGCCGCCGGCCACCATGGTGCCCAGCACCACGGCCTCGTACTGGCGATGGACGTCGTGGCGGGACAGCATGGCCACCAGCGCCGTCTGGGCGGCGATGGTCTTGGCCACGACCATCAGGCCCGAGGTGTCCTTGTCCAGGCGGTGGACGATACCGGCGCGCGGCAGCTGGGCCAGGGCCGGCAGCCGGTGCAGCAAGGCATTCAGCATGGTCCCCGCCGGGTTGCCCGCGCCCGGATGGACCACCAGGCCCACCGGTTTGTCGATCACCATCAGGTCGTCGTCCTCGTAGACGACGTTCAGGGCGATGTCCTCGGGCTGGGCATCGCCCACTTCCACGGCCAGTTCGGCCTCCAGCACCACGGTTTCACCGCCGTGCAGCAGGGTGCGCGGGGCCGCGGGGGCCCCGTCCAGCAACACCTTACCCTCCTTGATCCACGCGGTAAGCCGGGATCGGGAGTAATCGGGGAACATCTCGGCCAAAGACTGGTCGAAACGCCGTCCAGCGGCCGTCAGCGGCACCGTGGCCTCATGTTTTAACGTTGTCATACTGCTCCGCCCGGCCGGGGGCCAGTTTCAGCTATCATGCCCATTCGCTCAAGCATCCGAACTCTCTCAATGCGTGCAACCAAGATCACCATTCTGCTCGTCCTCGCCCTGTCGATGAGCGCCTGCTCGATGTTCCGCAGCAAGAAGGAAACGATCGACACGATGCCGATCGACCGCCTCTATGCGAATGCGCACGACTCGCTGGAGCACGCTGACTACGCCGCGGCCGAGAAGGCCTACCAGCGCCTTATCGCGCGCTTCCCGTCCGGCGATATCAACGAGCAGAGCCAGATCGAACTGGCCTACGCCCAGTACAAGGACAACAAGCCGGATGATGCGTACTCCACCATCAACCGCTTCCTGAAGACGTTTCCGACCCACAAGCATGCAGATTATGCCTATTACCTGCGTGGTCTGATCAATTTTGATCGCACGGGCGGGTTCCTGGAGCGTTATTTCCAGAAGGGCGACAACACGGGTGCCACCCGCCGCGACCAGGGTTTCAACCTGACCGCGTTCGACGATTTCAGCCAGCTGACCCGTCGTTACCCCAACAGCGCCTATGCCACCGACGCCCGCCAGCGCATGATTTACCTGCGTAACCAGCTGGCCCGCTTCGAAATCAACGTGGCTGAGTACTACCTGCGGACCAAGTCGTATATCGCCTCGGCCGACCGCTCGCAGTACGTGGTCGAGCATTACCAGCAGTCGCCGGAAACGGCCGACGCCCTGGCCATCCTCACCCGCAGCTACATTGCCCTGGATCGCCAGCCGCTGGCCGACCAGACCCGCAAGGTGCTGGCCCTGAACTACCCGGACCACCCGTACCTCACGGACCCGAACTGGCCGCACCACCCGTCGATCTGGCGCAAGGCCATCCCGTTCTCGGGACACCACTAAGAAAAAAGCCGGCGAAAGCCGGCTTTTTTTATCGCGTCAGCCCCCGGGGCTGGTGACTAAAAGGACCGGCGGATCGCTGAAAATAGACATCGTGCCAGCAGCCAGGTGGATGAACGTGGTCCCCCGCCGCCTGGCCGGCGCCCAATCGGAGATATTTCCGAACCTGGCGTGCTCCGCCTGGCGTTTGAAATCGACGACGTTGGAGAACGAGGTCACGTTGGCGAAAGTGAGGGTCGCTTCCGAACGCTTACGTTCGTTCGGGTTCTCGTAGAACGAAAGCATGATGACGATGCTCGTGCTCTCGCCCATTTCAACGTGGATGGAGTGCAGGTTTCCGTCGTGCAGGTTGGCGTGCGTATCCATGGCCATCGTTACTCTCCTTCCAATATGCGTCGTGTAGGAGCGCGCTTGCGCGCGATGGAGTGCGCGGCAAGTGCCATCGCGCACAAGCGCGCTCCTACAACGGCGTTGCGACCGACGGCGGAGGTCTTACCGCCAGCCGGAGGTGATGGGGTAGCGGCGTTCGCGGCCGAAGGCTTTGGTGGTGACGCGGGGCCCCGGGGCGGCCTGGCGGCGCTTGAATTCGTTGACGAAGACCAGCCGGATGACGCGGCGGACGGTGGCGTCGTCGAAGCCGGCGGCAATGATGTCTTCGGCCGACGCTTCACCTTCGATGAAGTGCTCGAGGATCGCATCGAGGACGTCGTACGGCGGGAGCGAATCCTGGTCGGTCTGGTCATGGCGCAGTTCGGCCGAGGGTGGGCGCTCGATCACGGCTTCCGGGATGCCGCCGTCGATGGCCGCGCGGTAGCGCGAGAGGTTGTACACGACGGTCTTGTAGACGTCCTTCAGCGGGGCGTAGGCACCGCACATATCGCCGTACAGCGTGGCGTAACCGACGGCCATTTCGCTCTTGTTGCCGGTGGACAGCAACAGGCGGCCGAACTTGTTCGACATGGCCATCAGCAGCACACCACGCGAGCGCGACTGCAGGTTTTCTTCGGTGATATCCGGCTTGCGGCCCGCGAACACGGGATCAAGCGCGCCGGTAAAGGCCTCGTAGATGCCTTCGATCGGCAGCACGTGGTACTCGACGCCGAGGTGTTCAGCCTGGGCCTTGGCTTCGCGCAATGAGAGGTCGGAGGTGTACTTGGTCGGCATCATCACCGCCGTGACCTTGTCCTTGCCCAGCGCATCCACCGCCATGACCAGGGTCAGGGCCGAGTCGATACCGCCGGAGAGGCCGAGCAACACGCCTTCGAAATGGTTCTTGCCGACGTAATCGCGGATGCCACGGACGATGCCGTCATACATCACGGCCTCGGCGGTGCGGGTATCCGGGGCCGGCCAATCGAGCGCCGTCAGCTGCTTCGTGGCGCTGTCGTATTCCACGCCAAGCAGCAGGTCTTCGAAGAACGGGGCACGGGCAGCGATGCTGCCATCGGGCTGGACCAGCAGCGAATGGCCGTCGAACAGCAGGTCGTCCTGGCCGCCAACGAGGTTCACGTAGGCGATGGCCACGTTGTTCTCGGTGGCGCGCTGGCGCAGCAGGGCTTCGCGGGTGGCGGCCTGGCGCTGGTCGTAAGGCGAGGCGTTGATGACGAGGATCAGCTCGGCACCCGCCTGGGCCGCGTGGGCGGCAGGTTCCGCTTCCCAGATGTCCTCGCAGATCAGCATGCCGACGCGGACGCCTTCGATGTTGAAGACGTGGGTCTGCTCGCCGGCGCGGAAGTAGCGCTTCTCGTCGAACACCGTGTAATTCGGCAGCGCCTGCTTGTGGTACGTCCACTCCACCTGGCCATCGCGGATGAGCGAGGCGGCGTTGAAGACCTCGCCCCGGGTATCCGGGTAACCGACGATCGCGGCGATCCCCTTCAGATCCGGCGCCAGGGCTTCCAGCTCGCGGCCACACGCCTGCAGGAAGCTGGGACGCTGGAGCAGGTCCTCCGGCGGGTAGCCCGAGAGGGTGAGCTCCGGGAACGCGATGAGCTTGGCACCCAGGCGGTCACGCGCCTCGGCAGCAAGGGCCCTTACCCGGCGCGCATTGTCGGCGGTGGCGCCGACCGGAAAGTCGTGCTGGGCCAGGGCGAAGCGGAAGGTGGACATGGGGTATCCGTGGGATCGCGGGGATCGCCCATGATACCGCGCTCCTACAATATCGGGACGTCGTAGACGGCGGGAGGCGCCGCTGCGGGAAGCGTGTAGTGCCACCATTCCTGGGGGTAGTTGGTGAAGCCTTCGGCGGCCATGGCTTTCAGGAGGCGTGCGCGGTTGGCCTTTTGCTTGGGGGTGATGCGTGGGTCGGCGGTGTGGGCGAGTGGGTCGAAGAAGTCGAAGGGCGTGCCCATGTCGAGCGGCTTGCACTGGCCTGCGGTGCATTTCATCAGGGTGAGGTCTACCGTGGCCCCGCGGCTATGGCCGGAGACCGGAGCGATGTACTCGCCGAGGAGTTTGTCTTTGCCGAGGTTGGGATAGTGCGCGGCTTTGGTCGAGGCCTCGGAGAGATCACTGGCCCAGCGGACGAACGCCGCGACGGCGCGGGCTGGGCGGTAGCAGTCCCATAGTTGCAGGGCATAGCCCTGCTTCTGCAGCGAAGCTTCGACCTTAGCCAGTGCCTGCGCCGCTTGCGTGCGCAGGAAGCACTTCGGTGCGCCATACCCTTCGACCACCTTGCCGGTGAAGTTATCCGTGCCGGCGTATTTCATGTCTTCGGAAATCGCTGGTGCAAGCGAACGAATGTCGACCATGCCTGCGTCGCTCATGGTTCGCGCGGGCGACAACGGCGGCGGTGCGTCAGTGGCGACGGCGCCGAACGACAGAATGAAGACGAGCAAGCCCAACGTTTTCAATGGCACGATGAAAACCCGCGTGAGGAAAACGAGACATATCCTGCCACGGTAGCCCGGGTTGCATTGGCTGGGCGTTATTTTATGCTCCAGAGGAACACGTCAGGCGTGCCTGGCCCTGGAGGGGTTGCGTGATCGAATCGGTGTGGCCTTACCTGGCCGTCATGCTGCTAGCCGCCGGCTTCTGGCCCGCCATCGAGCGACGCTTTGGCTGGAAGGTGTTCGAGATCCTGCCGCCCATCGTACTCACCTACCTCACCGTCACCGCGCTTTCGGTGGGCGGGCTATGGACCGCCTCCCCGGAGATCCATGCCGCGCAAGAGATGCTGGTGAAGCGGATGGTGCCCGCCCTGCTCTTCCTGCTGATGATCAACTGCGACCTGCGCGCGATCCTGGCCCTGGGGCCACGCGTGCTCGGCGTGTTCGCCTGCACCTCGATCAGCCTGTTCGCCGCGTTCGTGCTCGCCTACCTGCTTTACCGCCACTGGATGCCAGGCAACGGCTGGATGCCGCTGGCTTCGCTTTCGGGAAGTTGGGTGGGCGGCACCGCCAACATGATCGCGGTCAAGCAAGCGATTGGCATGTCGGATACCGCGCTGGCCACCACATTGCTCACCGATGCGCTGTGCTATTCCATGTGGGTGGTGGTGCTGTTTGCCGTCGCCCGCCTTGCTCCCGCGTTCAACCGCTGGACGAAGGCCACATCGAGCGCCGACATGGCCGTCGCCGAAACGGCCGTGCGCGCTCCCGCTACCGGCGATAGCGTGCTGTTGTGGCTCGGCCTGGCGCTGGGCGTTGCTGCGCTGGCTGCCGTGGTCGGTGAACGGCTTCCCGTGGGTAACATGGTTTCCTCGACCACGTGGACCATCCTCATCGCCACCTTTGCGGGCCTTATCGCCGCGCACACGCGCCTGGCCCGTCTGCCAGGCGCGCAGGCCGTCTCCAGTGCCATGTTGATCTCGGTCGTCGCCGTGCTCGCCTCGCAAAGCAGCTTCGCCGGCATCGCCGCCGCGCCGCTCTATCTGCTATGCGGTGTCACCATCATCGCCCTGCACGCTATTTTCCTTTGCGGCTTCGCGCGACTGTTTCATTTCGACCTGTACCTTTGCGGGATCAGCTCGCTCGCCCATATCGGCGGCGTGGCAGCCACCCCGGTGCTGGCAGCCACCTATTCACGCTCGCTGGTGCCGGTAGGCATCCTGCTGGCGTTGCTCGGCTATATCCTCGGCACGGGCTATGGCCTGGTTGTCGCTTCCGTCCTTTCCAAGCTGGCTTCCTGACATGGACCTTGGCATGAACACGCTCCGCCATACCCTGCTTGCCGCCATGCTGGCCGTGGCCGTGGGGGCCACCATGGCTCGCGCGGCGGACGCACCGCAGGCACCGCCCCCATCAGGCGTGATTGGCACCACCGATGCTCAACTGGATCCCGAATTCTGGATCGCCCGGCTGTCGGACGCCGACAAGGTCGTGCTGGACACGACCGCCATCACCACGCTCAACGGCAAGGTCATGCGGCTCGACCCGTCAATGCACGACATCCGCCACCTCGGCTCCAGCGTGTCGCGCGAGCAGGTGAAGAACTGGATCGGCAAGCTGACAAAAGAACCGTCAACGACGCTATACAACACCGACGGCAAGGAAGTACCCGCCAGCACCATCGATGCGGTGATCGCGAATGCGGCGATCGACACGATCCCCGCCAGCGTCGCGCCGAAGTACGGCATGGCCCTGCGCCGAAGCGCCCTCCGTGGCTACCCGAGCGATCTACGTGTCTTCAGCCACGCGGGTGATACCGATATCGACCGCTTTCAGGAAAGCACGCTTTTCCCGGGCGACCCGCTGGTCGTGGTGCAGATGAGCGCCGACGCCAAATGGGCGTTCGTGGTGAGCCCGCGCTACGCCGCGTGGATGCATGCCGACGACATTGCCTACGGTGATGCGCAAGCGATCTTCGCCCATGTCGATGCCACGCCGTACCGCGTCATCACCGGCGCAAAGCCGCTCACGGTCTACACGCCCGAGGAGCCAGCGCTTTCCGAGTTGCAGCTCGACATGGGCACGCGCGTGCCGCTCGATACCTCGGTGCCGTCCGACCAACCCGTGAATGGCCAGACCGCGTATACGTCGTGGACGCTCAGCCTGCCCGTTCGCGATGCCAAGGGTGCCCTCGCCTTCCGCCCGGCCCTGCTGCAGCGGAACCAGGATTCGTCAGCGGACTACCTCCCGCTCACCCGCGCCAACATCATCCGCCAGGCCTTCAAGTTCCTGGGCGAGCGTTATGGATGGGGGCACGCGTTCAACGGCCGCGATTGCAGCGGGTTCACTTCGGACGTCTACCGGAGCATGGGCGTGCAGATGCCCCGCAACACCGGGGACCAGGCGAACAGCCCGGGCTTGAGCCACACGCTTTACACCGACAAGGACAGCCACGATGCCCGGGTGAGGGCCGCGATGGCGACCGAGGTGGGCGATCTCATCTATATCCCCGGCCACGTCATGATGGTGATCGGCACGATCGACGGACAGCCTTACGTGATCCACGACGTGAGCGGCATCAGCTACCGCGAGGCGGACGGCAACATGCGTCGCGTCAAGCTCAACGCCGTCTCCGTCACGCCCTTGCTGCCATTGATGTTCAACGACACGCAAACGTTCGTTGATCGCATGACCAGCATCGTGCGGATCCGCCCATGAAGATCACGGACATCCGCCTCGGCATGCTGCGCGTGCCACTGAAGACTGCCTTCAAGACCGCGCTCCGCACCGTGGAACGCGTGGAGGACATCGTCGTAATGGTGCACACGGACGATGGACACATCGGCTACGGCGAAGCACCCGCCACCGCGGTAATTACCGGCGACACGCACGGTTCCATCATCGATGCGATCCGCCACTACATCGCGCCTCGCCTGATCGGCGAAGACATCGCCGACCTCAACCGGATCACCCGGCTCATCCAGGGCGCGATGGAACGCAACACCAGTGCCAAGGCGGCCGTGGAGATCGCGATACACGACCTCTGGGGTCAGCTGCACGGTGCACCGCTCTACAAGCTCTTGGGCGGTGGCCATCCGGCCATCACCACTGACATCACCATCAGCGTCGACGACATCGACAAGATGGTGGCCGACTCCGTCGCCGCGGTAGAGCGTGGCTTCGAGTCGCTGAAGATCAAGGTCGGCAAGGATATCCGCGTCGATATCGAGCGTGTCCGTGCGATCCATGCCGCCGTAGGGAGCCGGGCCACGCTACGTCTCGACGCCAATCAGGGCTGGACCGCCAAGGAAGCCGTGTACGCGCTTAACGCGCTGGAAGACGCCGGCGTGCGCCTTGAGCTGGTCGAACAACCGGTAAAGGCTCACGATCTCGAAGGCATGCGCTATGTCACCGAGCGCGTACACACACCCGTGATGGCCGACGAAAGCGTCTTCGGCCCGGCCGAGGTGACGGAGCTGATCCGCATGCGCGCCGCCGACATCATCAACATCAAGCTGATGAAAGCCGGTGGCATCACCAACGCCATCAAGATTGCGGATATCGCCAGCCTCCACGGTATCGAATGCATGATTGGCTGCATGCTCGAAACCAGCATCAGCGTGGCCGCCGCGGTGCACGTGGCCGTCGCCAAAGCCGATGTGATCACCAAGGTGGATCTCGACGGACCCTCGCTGTGCGCCTACGATCCGGTGGACGGCGGGGTCACCTTCAACGATTCGAAAATCGCCATCGCGGAAGCCCCGGGTCTCGGCATTCGCGGCATTCGCGGTCTGGAACCCATCTAGCAACTCACCCAGCGACGCTGGAACACTCGCCCCGGAGCCCCACCCATGGCCTTTCTTCCGCGCCTCGCTGGTCTACTCGCCTTCTCGGCCACGCTATCCGCCAGCGCCTTCGATGCACCCAATGCATGGTCGAGTGCGCGGCAGATGATCGTGGTGACGACAGCGGATTGGGATGCCAAGCAGGGCGAGATGCGCACCTACGCCCGCGAGGGCGATACGTGGAAGCCCGTGGGCAAAGCGTCCCCCGTCGTGATCGGCAAGACGGGCAGCGCGTGGGGCATGGGCATCTCGCCACCGCAAGCCGATGGCCCGCAGAAGCACGAAGGCGACGGCCGCAGCCCCGCCGGTGTGTTCCGGATCGGTACGGCGTTCGGCTATGCCGAAACCAACCCCACCGCCCTGCCCTATAAAGGCCTGACCGCCAGCGACTACTGCGTCGACGTCGACGGATCGCCGCTTTACAACCAGCTCGTTGACGAAAAGAAAGTCGGCGAGAAGGCCATCGCCGGCGCCACCGAGCCCATGCGCCGCGACCTGCATTTCCAGGGCGACCATGCCTACCGCATCGGCTTCGTCATCGAACACAACGTGCAAGGCAAGCAAGGCGGCGGTAGCTGCATCTTCGCCCACCTGTGGCGCACACCGACCACCGGCACAGCCGGCTGCACCGCCATGGCCGATAACACCATGGAACGCCTGCTCGCCTGGCTGGACCCGTCCAAGAAGCCCGTGTTCGTGCTGCTGCCGAAGGCAGAGTACGCACGCCTGCGCAGCGAGTGGAACCTGCCCGCCCTTTGACTCAATGCGATGAAGTCGCGGCGGAGGCCGCAGCCCATGCTGCTCGC
Organism: Luteibacter aegosomaticola; assembly: GCF_023078475.1. Lineage (NCBI taxonomy): Bacteria > Pseudomonadati > Pseudomonadota > Gammaproteobacteria > Lysobacterales > Rhodanobacteraceae > Luteibacter > Luteibacter aegosomaticola. Next base: position 4,089,985 of record NZ_CP095741.1, read on the forward strand.
GCCATGCTGGTCACGCCGTAACCAGCACAACGCAAACCCTCGCCACGCAAGGCGTAACGCGGGTTATCCACATGCTTATGCAGGCGGTATCCACATTCGCTGTGGATGAAGTGCAGCGGCTACGCCGCTGATCGCGTGCGAGCACGCTCCTACATAAAGCCTTCGTCGCGCTGCTCTTGTAGGAGCGCGCTTGCGCGCGATCCCCCGTCGCAGGTGGCTACCGATTGACCACCGAAACGCAAGTCGTTGTCGCAGCTTATGAGACGCGAGTTATCCACACTGTTATGCAGTTGATACCCACATGGGCTGTGGATATCGGCTGACAGCGTTACAAGGCGGTGGGCAAGAAATAAGCAGTGCAACGCAAGTCGTTGGTGGCGAAGGCCGCCTGCGAGTTATGCACATGCTTATGCAGGGCGTATCCACATTCGCTGTGGATATCGCGATGTGTTTGCGCTGCGCGCATCGCGCGCAAGCGCGCTCCTACAGGGGTTCGTCTCACTTGGCAGTGGCTCTTCTGTAGGAGCGTGCTTGCACGCGATAGCCGCACACCATGTGGTCACTCACTGACCACGATGACGCAAGTGCTTGTCGCAGCTTATGAGACGCGACTTATCCACACTGTTATGCAGGCGATACCCACATTCCCTGTGGATATCGGCCGACTTATCCACGCGCCGAACTGCTCATGGAATAACCAGCACAACGCAAGTCGTTGTTGGCGAAGGCCGCGACAGACTTATGCACATGCTTATGCAGTGCGTATCCACACAGGCTGTGGATGAATGCGCGTGGGTGGTGAAGAAGTAAGCAGTACAACGCAAGTCGTTGTCGCTTAGGGCCGCATCAGAGTTATGCACATGCTTATGCAAGGCGTATCCACATTCGCTGTGGATATCGAGCGGTGTCGCAAGGACATCGCGCGCAAGCGCGCTCCTACCAGCAAGTGACGTGACGTTTCGGCTCGGCGGTGGGCAGGCCCTGGCGGCCGACATGAGCGGAGGGCCGCCAAGCGCATCGATTTTCGAGAGAGAGGCACTACGGCCCGGTCCGAAGGTCCGCGACTGGCGGCCGCCAGGGCCTGCCCACCGCCGACTCCCTCACACATCCAGCCTACGGCGGCGAACGCCGCTTGATACACGCATTCGCGCCAGCGAATGAACCTTTTCAAAAAAAAAGCCCCGCCGAAGCGGGGCCCTTTTCGTTTCGCCGAAGCGAAGCGGTATTACTTCATCAGACCCGCGAGGGTCTTGCCGAGATCGGCCGGGGACTTCACCGTGGTGACGCCCGCCTTCTCGAGAGCCGCGAACTTGGCTTCCGCCGTGCCCTTGCCGCCCGAGATGATCGCACCGGCGTGGCCCATGCGCTTGCCCGGAGGAGCCGAAGCGCCAGCGATGAACGACACGACCGGCTTCTTGACGTACTGGCTGATGAACTCAGCCGCGTCTTCCTCAGCGCTGCCGCCGATTTCGCCGACCATGATGATGCCTTCGGTCTGCGGATCGTCCTGGAACAGCTTCAGGCAGTCGATGAAGTTCAGGCCGTTGATCGGATCGCCACCGATACCGATGCAGGTCGACTGGCCGAGGCCTTCGTTGGTGGTCTGGAAGACCGCTTCGTACGTCAGGGTGCCCGAACGCGAAACGATACCGACCTTACCCGGCTTGTGGATGTGGCCCGGCATGATGCCGATCTTGCACTCACCCGGGGTGATGACACCCGGGCAGTTCGGACCGACGAGCACGACGTCCGGGTGCGACTTCAGCACGTTCTTCACGCGCATCATGTCGAGGACCGGAATGCCTTCGGTGATCGCAACGATGACCTTGATGCCGCTATCGATGGCTTCGAGGATCGAATCGGCAGCGAACGGGGGCGGCACGAAGATGACCGAGGCATCAGCCTTGGTCTGGTCGACAGCCTGGCGAACGGTGTTGAACACCGGCAGGCCAATGTGCTCGGAACCACCCTTGCCCGGGGTCACGCCACCCACGACCTGGGTACCGTAATCGAGAGCCTGCTGGGCGTGGAACGTACCCTGCTGGCCGGTGAAGCCCTGGACGAGGACCTTGGTGTTCTTATTGATCAGGACGCTCATGTTACTTCGCTCCTCAGGCCGCTGCGGCCACGGCCTTCTGGGCCGCATCGTTGAGATCGTCGGCCGGCGTGATCGCCAGGCCCGAGTTAGCCAGCAGCTCGCGGCCCTGGTCGACGTTGGTGCCCTGCAGGCGGACGATCACGGGGATCTTCAGGCCCACTTCCTTCACCGCGGCGATGATGCCTTCGGCGATCAGGTCGCAACGCACGATACCGCCGAAGATGTTGACCAGGATGGCCTTGACCTTGTCGGACGAGAGGATGAGCTTGAACGCCTCGGTGACGCGCTCCTTGGTCGCACCGCCGCCCACGTCGAGGAAGTTGGCCGGCTCGCCGCCTGCCAGCTTGATCACGTCCATGGTCGCCATGGCGAGACCCGCACCGTTGACCATGCAGCCAATCGTGCCGTCCATCGTGACGTAATTGAGGTTGTGCTGCACGGCAGCCGCTTCAGCCGCGTCTTCCTGGGTCAGGTCGCGCATGGCGGCCAGGTCCGGGTGACGGAATTCAGCGTTGTCGTCCGAGTTCACCTTGCCATCGAGCGCAGCGAGGTTGCCGTCGGCCAGGATGGCGAGCGGGTTCAGCTCGACCAGCGCCAGGTCCTTCTCGTTGAACAGCTTGTACAGGCCAAGCATGATCTTGACGAGCTGGCCGACCTGCTTGCCTTCCAGGTCCATCTTGAACGCGAGTTCGCGTGCCTGGTACGGCTGCAGGCCTTCGACGTAATCCACCACGAGCGTGTGGATGTCTTCCGGCGTGTCGTGGGCGACCTGCTCGATATCGACGCCGCCGTGCTTCGAGGCGATGAACGAGATCGACTTGGTGTCACGATCGGTGAGGATCGAGAGGTAGAGTTCCTTCGCGATGTCGGTCGCGTCGGTCACCAGCACCAGGTTCACCGGCAGCGCGCGGCCGGCCGACTGGTAGGTTTCCATGTTGGTGCCGAGCATGCCCTTGGCGGCATCGCGGACAGCGTCGAGGCTGCGGCAGAACTTAACGCCACCGGCCTTGCCGCGACCACCGGCATGGATCTGGGCCTTAACCATCCACTGCGTGCCGCCAAGGTGCTTGGCGGCGTCGACAGCGGCGTCGGGAGAGTTGGCAACCTTGCCCGGGGGCACGGCGATGCCGTACTTCGCGAACAGTTCTTTGGCCTGGTACTCGTGGAAATTCATTCGATACCTCGAGCGAACGGAAAAAAGCGAGGATGGGGGGATAACACGCGAACTACGCAAAACCGGCGCAATACGGCCAAGTATTTTCGCGGATGGGGCGCCCAAAGGAAAGGGGCGGCCCTGGCCACCCCTGCCGCCCGAGCGTGTTGCCGTGTATCAGCCGCGCCCTATACTGGCCGTCATACCCGGCCCCCACGGCCGTCCGGCGGAGATCCCAGAACGTGTCCACGCCCGTGCCGACGATGACCGCGACAGCCCGGGCGAACCAGGCCACGGCACGCCACGAACTCTTCTTTTTCAATTACTTCCGGCTGGGCCAGGCCGCGGTCTACACCGCGCTGGCGTTCCGCCCGGAGCACATGGCGTGGCCCGCCTTGCCCGACCCCGTACTGGCCCGGGTCATGGCCCTGGCCTACCTGTTCGCGGCCCTGGTCATGGTGGCCCGCACCCGCTCCCTGCTGCACCGGCCCGTCCTGGTGGTCTCCATTGGATTGACCCTGGATATTGCCGCGGCGGTGCTGGCCCTGGTCCTGATGCACGACGTGCGGATGGGCGTGGCCATGATGCTGGCGGTGAATATCGCCACTGGCGCGCTCCTCCTGCCCTTACGGCTATCCATGTTCTTCGCGGCGCTGGCGACCCTTTGCATGTTGGGCCACTCCCTGTTCGACGTGGACCAGCCGGGAGCGTCCGATCGCGAGGTGGTGGAATACGGCCTGTTCGGCGCGGCCTACTTCGCCTGCGCCTCGCTTTGCTATGTGCTGGGCCGGAACATCCGGGCCTCGGAGGCCCTGGCCGAGCAACGCGGCATCGATCTGGCCAACCTGTCCCAGGTGAACGAGCTGATCATCCGGCGCATGAAGACCGGCGTGCTGCTCGTCGACGAGGGCAACCGGATCCACCAGCTCAACGAATCGGCCTGGATGCTCATGGGCAACCCCTCGGCCGACCAGCGCGATCTGGGCTCACTGGCCCCGGAGCTCTCCCGTCGGCTCTACCACTGGCGTGCCTCGGGCAAGCTGGACGAGAGCGCCACCATGCTGGCCGATGGCACCCCCGAAGTGGTGCCGCGCTTCTCACGCCTGGCCCCGAACGACGATTCCCATGTCCTGATCTTCCTGGACGACACCTCGCTGGTCTCACGCCGCGCCGAGGAACTCACGCTGAGTTCGCTGGGCCGCCTGTCCGCCTCGATCGCCCATGAGATTCGCAACCCGCTGGCCGCGATCCACTATTCCGCCCAGCTCCTGGCCGAATCCACGGACCTGGCCGATACCGACCTGCGCATGGTCGAGATCATCAACAACCACTGCTCACGCCTCAACGAGATCATTGAGAACATCCTCCAGCTCTCCCGCCGCGAGCGTTCCCGCCCGGAAACGCTGGACCTGAGCCGCTGGGTGCATGATTTCGTGGGCGAATACCGCCAGGGCAACGATCTGGGCGCCGATGTACTGCGCGCCGTGTCGGGCTCGGAGCCGGTGGCCGCCGTGGCCGACCCCCAGCACCTCCAGCAGGTGGTGTGGAACCTGGTCCAGAACGCCCTGCGCTACGGCCGCATGCCCGCCGAACCCGCCCGCGTCATGGTCGTGGCCCGTCATTCCGAGGCCGGCATCCCGATCCTTGAGGTCATCGACCGCGGCCCGGGCATCCCGCCGAAGGTCGCGGCGCAGATCTTCGAACCCTTCTTCACCACCCACGAATACGGCACCGGGCTAGGCCTTTACCTGGCGCGGCAGATGACCGAAGCCAACCAGGCCGCGCTCGAATACGTCCGCGTCGCCGGCGGCGGCAGCTGTTTCCGGATCAGCCTGACACCGCCCGCCAGGACGCCCGCCGTCGCACCCATAGCGGCTCGCGCGTGAAGATCGCGCTTTGCGTGGCGGCCCCGGCCGGTTACATTTGGAACATTCACCGAAAATTTCGGACCCGATGAGCAAGCAGACTGTCCTGGTCATCGACGACGAACGGGACATCCGTGAGTTGTTGACCATCACGCTGGGTCGAATGGAGCTCGACGTTGACGCCGTGGGGAGCGTCAGCGAGGCGCGGAACGCCCTGGCATCCCGTCGATACGACCTGTGTTTCACCGACATGCGGCTGCCGGATGGCAGTGGCCAGGAGATCATTGAGCTGATCTCGGCCACCTACCCCGACATGCCCGTGGCCATGATCACCGCCTACGGCAACGTGGACGCGGCCGTGAACGCCCTTAAAGCGGGCGCGTTCGATTTCGTCTCAAAGCCGGTGGATATCCACCTGCTGCGCCGCCTGGTGAAAACGGCCCTGCGCCTTTCCGAAGAGCGCAAGGGCGAAGCCGCTGGCAAGTCCGCGCCGGGCGCGGATCGCCTGATCGGCGAATCCCCGGTCATGACCGAAGTGCGCGGCAAGATCGCCAAGCTCGCCCGCAACCAGGCGCCGGTGTACATCGGCGGCGAATCGGGCGTGGGCAAAGAGCTGGTCGCCCGGCTTATCCACGAACTGGGCCCGCGCGCCACCGGCACCTTTGTGCCGGTGAACTGCGGCGCCATTCCGTCCGAGCTGATGGAAAGCGAGTTCTTCGGCCACCGCAAGGGTAGCTTCACCGGCGCCCACGCGGATAAGGAAGGCCTGTTCCAGGCGGCCCACGGCGGCACCCTGTTCCTCGATGAAGTGGCCGAGCTGCCCCTGCACATGCAGGTGAAGCTGCTGCGCGCCATCCAGGAAAAGGCCGTGCGCCCGATCGGCGGCCGCGATGAAGTGCCCGTGGACGTGCGCATCCTCTCAGCCACGCACAAGAACCTCGCCGCGCTCGTCGAGCAGGGCCAGTTCCGCCAGGATCTGTTCTATCGCATCAACGTGATCGAGCTGCGCGTGCCGCCGCTGCGCGAGCGCCGTGGCGACGTACCCCGCCTGGCCGATTTCATCCTGCGCCAGCTCGCCACCGAATCCGGCGGCCCGCCCGGCAAGCTGCAGCCCGAAGCGCTCGCCGCCCTCGAGGCATACCAGTTCCCCGGCAACGTGCGCGAACTCGAAAACATCCTCGAACGCGCCATGGCCATGTGCGAAGGCGACACCATCGAGGCCGATGACCTTATGTTGCCGCAGCGCGTAGCGATGCCCGGCGAGGCAGCCAATGCTGCCGCTGGCGTACCGCTGCCGCCTTCGGCCACCGGTACGGTCGCCGGCACGCCGGCGCCGCTGAACCCGGCCGCCGATGGCTCGCTCGAGGATTACATCACCAACATCGAGCGCGACACGATCATCAAAGCCCTGGAAGAGTCACGCTACAACAAGACCGCCACGGCCAAGAAGCTTGGCATCACGTTCCGCGCGCTGCGCTACAAACTGAAAAAGCTCGGAATCGACTGACCCCACGCAGGGTGCCGCTCCCCCGTAGGAGCGCACCCTGTGCGCGACGCCCTTCGCGACACCCTACCCCATCCGCTTCAGCGCCCTCCGCGCCACCCACCACGCCCTCACCAGCCTCCCGGCAAACCAGGCCACGGCGCAGCACGCGCACGCCGCTACGGCGTTAAGCAGAAACCACCCGACAAACCGCACATCGCGCACGTACGCGACATCCTGCGGCGGAAAATCAAACCACGGCGTGTAGAACAGCGGAAACATCCAAACCGCCCGCAACGCGTCGAACGGCATCGCATCGAAACACGGCAGCTCAGTGCACGATGTCTGTGCGGCCAGGATCAACGCCGCCCCCATCAGATGCGCGATGCAAGCCCCCACGAAGACCGCCCCGCGAGTCTTCCATACCATCGCGCGGTGTATCGATTCCGGACATCTCCCCATTCCGCTCCCACCCTCTCGTTGAACCTGCGCATGCAGGGAACGAAAGCGTAGTCAGCAGGCAAAGCGGAAAGATATGGAAGGATTCTGAAAAATCGCGCTGATTTTCAGCCGTGTGACGTAGAGCATCGCGCTTGCGAGCGATCTCGGGACTACGAAGCGCTGACGCCCGTCTGACTCGCCTCAAGCGCTTCACGCACCTTCTTCAACAACGCCCTCGACTGAATCGGCTTGTCGATGAGGTAGAGGTGCTTGATGTCAGGCAGCTCATCGAGGTTCGGCGGCGAGTTGGGACGAGCAAGGAGCAGCACCGCTCCGGTGTAGCCGTGCTCAAGCAGCGCAGCTAGCGTGCGCACGCCGGTGAACAGGTTCATGTCGGCGTCCATCACCACCAGGTCGGGCACGCCATGCGCTTCGATCCACTGCAGCGCGGCGGTGCCGCTCTGGCTCGCGCCGGCCTGGTAGCCGTACGTATCGAGCGTATCGGAGAGCAGCGAGAGCTGCATGGCCTCTTCCACTACGACGAGCACGCGTTCGGCTTCGCCCTGCAGGTAGGGCTCAATAACGGGCAGCTCGCCGAGATCGCTCTCTTCCACACCCAGCGGCAGGTAGAGGTGGAACTGCGTGCCCTCGCCCAGCTTGCTGCGTACGCGCATGAGGCCGCCGTGGCTGGCGACGATACGCTTGCAAGAAAGCAGGCCGAGGCCCGTGCCGGTTTCCTTGGTCGTGAAGAACGGCTCGAACAGGCGCTCCAACACCTCGGGCGGCATGCCCGCGCCGCTGTCGATCACCGAGATGCGCAGGTAACGCCCTGCCACGGTGTTTTCATCGTCGCTGAAGAAGTCGTCCGCCAACGTGACCTGTGCGGTTTCAACGCGCAGGCTGCCGCCTTCGGGCATGGCCTGGATGGCGTTGAGGCAGAGGTTCAACAGGCACTGCTGCAACTCGGTGTGGTTACCCTCGAACGCCACGTCCGGATCGTACACATCGACCTGCATCTGGATCACGCGCGGCACGCTGCCCTGCATCAGCAGTTTCAACGCATCCGTGAGCGCGCCCAGCTTCACCTGCTCGGCGCGGCGCGCACCGCGGGCAAACGAGAGCATCGACGAGACCATCTCGAGGCCGCGGCGGCCGCAGTCGCGCACCAGCGCGCCGAGACGGGCCAGGCGCGGATCGTCTGCGTAGTCTTCGAGCGTATCGCCCGCCAGGAGCAACGGCTGGAGCAAGTTGCGCAAGTCGTGCGAGAGACCGCCGGCGAGCAACGCCAGGCTTTCAAAACGCTGGGCGCGAATCAGTTCCTGCTCCGCACGCACACGCGCCTTCAGTTCATCGGCCTCGCGCAACGCGCGGCGCACGGCAGAGGCCAGGCGCGCGGTGTTCTGCTTGAGGATGTAATCGGTGGCACCGCTGCGCAGCGCTTCGATCGCCGCCTCTTCACCCAGGGTGGCCGAAATAAAAATAAACGGGAGATCGGAAGTACGCGCGCGCAGAATCTGCAGCGCACGCTCGCCGCTGAAATGCGGCATGCTGAGGTCGGAAAGCACGATGTCCGGGCGGAACTCGTCGAGGGCCGCCACGTACGCCTTCTCGTCATCGACCAGACGCACCTCGTAATCGAGGCCGTCGTCATCGAGTTCGGACAACACGAGCTCGGCGTCGAGTTCGTTATCCTCGACCTGCAGGATCCTGACTTTTTCGGTCTGCCCGTTCATGCCTGCCTCACCGGTACCTTATTCGCTCTCCGGGCGCTGGTTGAGCACCGCCCAGAAATGGCCGAGCGTCTGCACGGCCGTGAAGAACTGTTGTACGTCCACGGGCTTCAGCACATAGGCGTTCACACCGAGGTCCCAGCTACGCGCCAGATCGCTCTCTTCGCGCGACGACGAAAGGATAACCACCGGAAGGCGCTTCCAGCGCTCGTCGCTGCGCAATTCCTTCAGCACTTCCAGGCCGTCCTTCCTGGGCATTTTGATGTCGAGCAAGATAACCGCCGGATCCGGCTCCTTGCGGTTCGCAAAGCGGCCCCTGCGGTTCAGCCAATCCATGCAATCCACGCCGTCTTCGACATGGATCACAGCGTTGGCCAGGTTGGCCTCGCTCAGGGCGTCGATCGCCATCTCGGCATCGGCCGGCGAATCCTCGACGAGGAGAATGGTACGGAGGTCGCTATCGTTCATACGTCACCCATGCGGGCACCCGGTAGATCGGATGCCGGCAGCGAAAAATTAAATACGGCGCCGCGGTCGGTTTCACCTTCGGCCCAGGTGCGGCCACCATGGCGCGCGATGATGCGGCGTACATTGGCAAGGCCTATGCCATTGCCGGGGAATTCGGAAGCGCGATGCAGGCGCTGGAACACGCCAAACAGCTTGCTGGCGTACTGCATGTCGAAGCCGGCGCCGTTATCGCGCACGGTGAACTCGTAATCGCCCACGGGCGATCGCTCCATGCTCACTTCGATATGGCCGATCTCGCGGTTGCCGGTGTATTTCACCGCATTGCCGAGAAGGTTCTGCCACACCGTGCGCAGCATGTTTTCATCGCCGATCACGATAGGCAGTGGGGCGATCTTCCATTCGATATGGCGGTCCCGAGCGTCGGTCTCAACCAGGGCACGCGCCTCTTCCACCAGCGACTGCATATCCACAGGCTGCAGGCGCAGCGCGCCACGACCGAGGCGAGAGAACACCAGCAGGTCGTCGATCAGCTGCGCCATGCGCCGCGACGAATTGCTGATGACGTCGATGTAATGGCGCACGCGCTCGTCGGCCTGGTCGCCGAGATGGCTTTCCAGCTTGCCGGCGAAGCCGGAGATATGCCGCAGCGGCGCACGCAGGTCGTGCGATACCGAATAGCTGAACGCTTCGAGCTCGCGATTCACATCGGAGACCTGCCCCACCTTGCCCTCGAGCTGGCGGTTGAGCTCGGTGACCTTCTGCTCGACCAGGGCACGTGCCGTGATGTCGCTCACGGTGACAAGCAGTGCCGGGCCTTCGGTATCCGGCTGCTCGATACGCCGCGCGTTGATCACCACAAAGCGATCGATGCCGTCGACCGTGCGCTGGGTGAGCTCGTAATCCCACAGCTCACGATCGCGCGCAATGACATCGGCCAACCGCTGCAGCAGCGCCGGATCATCCCACGCGCCGTTGCCGATGGACTTCAGCGGCATGTGCGCTTCTTCGTCCTCGGTGTCGTACCCATAAAGCTCGGCGAATGCCGCGTTCACCAACAGCGTGCGTAACTGCGTATCGAGCATCGCGATCGGCTCGCGTACCGCTTGCACGATGAGCTGCGAGCGTTTCACCGCATCGGCGATGCGCGATTCGGCGGCCAGGCGAATAGCGATCTGCCGTTCCGACACCACGACGACGATGACCAGCAGCGCGATCTGCGCCAGCGCGGCCACACCGAGCACCACGCGATTATCCGTAGCCGTACCGCGAGCATCGGCGCGACGGGCGTCCAGCAACCTGGTCTCCGCCCCCAGGATCTCCACGACGCGGTCCCGGAACGGGAACATGTGCCGGGCATCCTCCATGTCGGCAAACGCACCCGAGCGGTCACCAGCCTTGATCTTCGCCAGGGCATCGTTGGTGAGCCGGATACGACCGTTGATCACCGTTTCCATGCCGCCGATACGGGCGATCTGCTCGGGGTTGTCGCGGACCATACCGCGCAGTTCATCGAGGACGCCTGGGAGCAGGGTCTCGGGCAGGTGGATCCGCCGGTCAAGGTCCGCATCGAGCGTGCCGCCCGAGATCAGCGTATAGGCGGCGGCCTCGCTGCTGCGCAGGATCGCATCCAGCCGGTAGATGGTGGCCTTGATATCGGCCGTATGGGCGACCCAGTCACGCGAATTCAGCGCCTGGTCGGAGCTGGAACGCGTCACGAAGTACGGCAACGCGACGCTGACCACGACCGCGGCCAGCAAACCTACCAGGCGCCAGCGCCATCCGATGCGAGCGATCATGCCTTCGTCATCCCCACGACGACTCCTGCCCAAAGTGAACGGGCATTGTAAACGTTGTGGTTCACCCTTCGCTGAAAACGCATGCCCCGCCCTGTCGATACGAACGACGGGCGCGTAGCCCCCTGTGCCGTAAGCCCCCGGAAACACCGGGAAAACCTACCACCATGGAGCCACGCGCCCGTCAGGTTTGGGCGGTATTGGACGCCGCGTGAACGTGAAGTTCACGTGACGGATTCCTTAGTTCGTCTTTACTTCTGCGAAGTGCTCATCGAATAGGGCGCAGCATCCGCAGCGGTACCCCACTTCGACGGCTGCGCCGCCATGGTGAAGTGCAGCTCGCCACCGGCGGTGAGTTCTTCGTGCGTCACCCACGTGCGCTCCAGCGGCTTGCCGTTGAGCGTCACGCTGCCGACGTACGGGTGCTTCGCATCCAGGTGGTCGGTGGAGACGGTGAAGTGCTTGCCGTTCTCCAGGTTCAGCGTGGCCTTCTCGACGAACGGGCGCCCGATCACGTACTGGCTGCTGCCCGGAGCCACCGGGTAGAAGCCCAGCGCGCTGAAGATGTACCAGGCGGACATCTGGCCCAGGTCGTCATTGCCCACCAGGCCCGTCGGGGTCGGCGTGTACTGGGTCTGCATGATCTGGGTCAGGCGCTCCTGGGTCTTCCAGGGCTGGCCCGCGTAGTCGTACAGGTAGGCCACGTGGTGGCTCGGCTCGTTGCCGTGGGCGTACCAGCCGATCAGGCCCGTGATGTCCTCGACATGCGCGAACGACTTGGGATCGACCTTGGCATCGAACACCGAATCCAGCTTCTTCACGAAGGCATCGTTGCCACCGAGGGTCTGGATGAGCGCGGCGACGTCCTGCGGCACGTACCACGAGTACTGCCAGGCGTTGCCTTCGGTGTAATCGCTGCCGTAGGCGGCCGAGGACGGATCGAACGGTTCGCGGAAGTTGCCATCGGCCTTGCGGGCGCGAAGGAAGCCGGTCTTCGCATCGAAGCTGTTCTTCCAGTTGCCGGCGCGCTTCATGAAGGTCGCGGCGACATCATCCTTGCCCATGGCCTTGGCGGCCTGCGCCAGCGCCCAGTCGTCGAAGGCGTATTCCACGGTCTTCGAGGCCGCTTCCGGCTGGTGATCGATCGGCACATAGCCAATCTTCATGTAGTCATCGAGGCCGCCGTACGGGCCATAAGTGGCGCTGGCGACCATGGCGTCGAGCGCCTTCTTCGGGTCGTAGCCGCGGATGCCCTTCACGTAGGCATCGGCGATGACCGGCACCGCGTGGTAGCCGATCATGCACCAGGTTTCCATGCCGCCGTAGGCCCACACCGGCAGGATCCCGAACGGGCTGGCCTCGCGCGAGGCGATCAGCGAGCTCACGAAATCGTTGCTCTTGTCCGGCTCCAGCAGGGTCATCAGCGGCTGCTGGGCGCGGTACACGTCCCACAGCGACCACGTGGAATAGAAATCGAAGCCCTGGGTGGTGTGCACCTGGTTATCCGGGCCGCGGTACTGGCCATTCACGTCGGTCGAGAGCGTCGGCGAGAGCATGGCGTGGTAGAGCGAGGTGTAGAACGTCTTTCGGGTATCGGCCGGGGCCTTCAGGTCCACCACCGAGAGCGCCTTCTCCCACATCTGGCGGGCATCGGCACGGCGGGCATCGAAATCGAAGCCGGCGCCATCCTTGTCCAGGTTGGCGATGGCGTTGTCTTCGCTCACGGTGGAGATAGCCACCTTGGCGATCAACGGCTTATCAAGGTTGCCGAAGTCGAACACGCCCTCGAGCGCACGGCCGCTGATGCCGTCCGTATCGTCATTTCGGTTACCGGGGCCACCAAAGCCACGGTAGACGATCTTTTCCTCGCGGTTCTTGAGTTCACGCGAGGTCATGGGCTGGTTGAAGCGCATGGCGAAGTAGAGCTGGCGGCCCGGGGCCCAGCCACGGGTAGTGCGGCCGCCGGTGACGGTGCCATCGGCACGCACGCGCAGCGTCGACCACAGGACCTTGCCCTCGTAGTCATAGATGCTCGGGCGCAGGTCCATCAGGACGTGGGCCGGCTTGCCCTTGGGGAAGGTGTAGCGGTGGAAACCCACGCGCGCATTTGCCGTCAACTCGGCACGAACGTCGTAGTCGCTCAGGGTAACCGCGTAGTAACCTGCTTCGGCCTTCTCGCTTGCGTGCGAGAAGCGCGACCGATAGCCACTGCCGGGCTGGTCGGGAGAGCCGGGGTCCAGCTTGACGTCACCGGCGATGGGCATGACGAGCACGTCGCCCAGGTCGGAATGGCCGCTACCGGAGAAGTGCGTATGCGAGAAGCCCAGGATGCTCGAATCGCCGTACTGGTAGCCCGCCGCCCACTTGTAGGCATGCTTGAAGTCCGGCATGGCCGTATCCGGGGACAGCTGGACCATGCCGAAGGGCACCGTGGCGCCCGGGAACGTGTGGCCATCGCCGCCCGTGCCGATCATCGGATCCACCGCCGAGAAGGGGCTGTTGCCCTTGCCGCTGGATGCCGCCATGGCGAGGGCGGGCAAGGCGAGGGACAGGGCAGCGGCCAGCAGGCCGCGGCGCAGGCGCGTGGAACTCGACATCGGATTCTCCCCGGGGATGGACTACGTGTGCTGAAATGGGGCCACGCCCATTTGGATCGTGACAAACGCGTCGAACGTAGCAAAGATACCGTGATCGCGCATGTTGCAGTGCGTGATGCATCCCATGGCCTACCGCGCGATGATCGCGCGGTTTAGATCGTTTGAAGGAGTCACGATGGCGAGGACAACCCCGCAGCGCCGCAAGGTCACGCTGGCCGATATCGCCCAGGGATGCGATGTCTCGCGGGCGACCGTCTCGCTGGTACTGCGCGGCAGCCCCCTGGTGAACTCGGCTACCCGGGCCCGGGTGGAGGCCGAACTCAAGCGCCAGGGCTACGTTTATAACCGGGCGGCGGCCAATTTGCGCCGGCGCACGTCCTCGAGCATCGGCCTGGTCATCAATGACCTGGGTAACCCCTTCTTCGCCGAATTCGCCGCCGGGGCCGACGAAACCCTGGCCAGCGCCGGCTACGTCACCCTGCTGGGCAATACGGGCGAATCGCCCGAGCGCCAGCAGGCCGTGCTCAATTCCATGATCGAGCATGGCCCCGCCGGCATCATCCTCTCCCCGGCCGAAGGCAGCGACGGTGAGCGGGTCCTTACCGCCGTGGGCATGCATACGCCCCTGCTCGTCTTCAACCGCGAGCTGCCCGACGACGATGGTTCGCACCGTTGGGACACCCTGGAGATGGATAACGAGCACGGTGCGCGGCTTGCTACGCAGCACCTGATCGAGCTGGGCCACCAGCGCATCGCCTTCTTCGGTGGCCACAGCGATTCCAGCTCGGTGGCCCAGCGCCGCCGCGGCTATGCCGATGCCATGAAGGCCGCCGGCCTCAAGGTCGACCCGGCGTGGCTGATCGAAAGCGCCCCTACCCGCCTGGAAGCCGCCCGCCAGACTGGCGCGCTGTTCGCGCGCGACCCGGCACCCACGGCAGCAGTTTGCTACAACGACGCCGTCGCCCTTGGCCTTATGCTTGGCCTGACCAAGCGGGGCCGCCGCCCGGGTGAGGATTTCGCCCTGACCGGCTTCGATGACGTCGCCGAAGCGGAAGTTTGCGTGCCGCCGCTTACCACCATCGCGGTTGATCCGCGCGGGTTGGGCCGGCGCAGCGCCGAACTCATCCTGGAAAGACTTCGCAATCCCGAGACGGACACAGCCTATACGATCGCGCCGGTACGCCTTGTCGTACGCGATAGCAGCTGCGCACCGTCTTCCCCCTGACCCACTCAATGGAGCGCCCTATGGCCACCGGATCCACGCCATTGCCCAACTCGTCGTCCTCCGCGTCGACCACGGGCGACACCCGCTACACCTACTTCCCGCTCGCGCTGGGGGTGATGTCGACCATCTTCTTCATGTGGGGCTTCATTACCTGCCTCAATGACATCCTGATCCCGCACCTGAAGGCCGTGTTCGAGCTGAACTACGCGCAGGCGCTGCTCATCCAGTTCACGTTCTTCGGCGCGTACTTCATCATGTCGCTGCCTGCCGGCAAGCTCGTGAATGCCCTGGGCTACAAGAAGGGCATCGTGGCTGGCCTGATCATCACCGGTATTGGCGCCGCCCTGTTCTGGCCGGCTGCCGGCCTGCGCGTGTATGAATTCTTCCTCGGCGCGCTGTTCATCCTGGCCACGGGTATCACCGTGCTGCAGGTGGCTGCCAACCCGTACGTCGCCCTGCTGGGCCCCGAGAAGACCGCCTCGAGCCGCCTCACGCTGGCCCAGGCCCTGAACTCGTTCGGTACCTTCCTGGCCCCGTTCTTCGGCGGCATCCTGATCCTGTCGAACGAAGTGAAGTCCAGCGCCGACGTGGCCAAGCTCTCGGCCGCCGAGCAGGTCACCTACCGCGCGCACGAGGCTTCCTCGGTGCAGGGCCCGTACATCGGCCTGGCCGTGGTGCTGGTGCTGCTCGCCATCGGCGTGTACCTGTTCAACCTGCCGAAGCTGGAAGAAACCACCGAGAAGGCCGATGAAGGCCAGCACTCGCTGATGGACGCCCTGAAGACCCCGCACGTGTTCTTCGGCGTGCTCGGCATCTTCTTCTACGTCGGCGGCGAAGTGTCGATCGGCAGCTTCATGATCAACTACCTGCAGCTGCCGGAGATCGGCAACATGACCGGCCCGGTCGCCGCTAACCACGTGGCGTTCTACTGGGGTGGCGCGATGGTCGGCCGCTTCATCGGCTCGGCCCTGCTGGCCAAGTTCTCGCCGCGCAAGCTGCTCGCCGCGTTCGCCGTGGTCAACGTGCTGCTCGTCATCACCACCATGCTGACCACGGGCTTCATCGCCACCTACAGCATCGTGGCCATCGGCCTGTTCAACTCGATCATGTTCCCGACGATCTTCTCGCTGGGCATCGAGCGCATGGGTCCGCTGACCGGCAAGGCTTCGGCCCTGCTCATCATGGCCATCGTCGGTGGCGCGCTCATCCCGTGGATCCAGGGCGTGGTGGCCGACCAGATCGGTCTGCAGCACGCGTTCTTCATCCCGCTGATCTGCTACCTGTACATCGTGTTCTTTGGCCTTTCCGGCTCCAAGGTCCGCGGCACGCCTGTCGCCGCTCGCTAAGACCTCTCATGGCGACGGCCGGCACACCACCGGCCGTCGTATTTTTTACCCGCACCAAGGACAGGCCGTAAGCATGTCTTCCATCCTCTGCTTCGGCGAGGCGCTGATCGATTTCCACGCACAGCCCCAGGGCGGCGCCGGTCAGCCTCCCGCCTTCGTTCCGTTTGCTGGCGGCGCCCCCGCCAACGTCGCCGTCGCCGCTGCCCTGCTCGGGGCGCGTGCGCGCTTTGCCGGCATGCTCGCTCGCGACATGTTTGGCGATTTCCTGCTGAAGAGCCTCACCGACCTCGGCGTCGGCGTGGAAGACGTGGCCCGCACCGATGAGGCGCGCACCGCGCTCGCCTTCGTGGCCCATGACGAAAACGGCGACCGCAGCTTCAGCTTCTACCGCCCGCCGGCGGCTGACCTGCTGTTCCGCCCCGAACACTTCCGCAAGGAAGCGTTCGATGACGTGGCGATCTTCCACGTCTGCTCCAACTCGCTGACCGAAGGTGCCATCGCGGAAACCACCGTCGAAGGCATGCGCCGTGCCCGCGCCGCGGGTGCGCTCGTCAGCTTCGACATGAACCTGCGCCCTGCCCTCTGGCCGAAGGGCCACGAGCAGGATGCCCAGCTGGGCCGCCTGTGGCAGACGCTTTCCGAAGCCGATGTGATCAAGCTCAGCGCGGAAGAGTTCGCGGTGGTACATGAAGGCGCCGGTTCCGACGAGGCCGTGCTCAAGCGCCTCTGGGACGGCAAGGCCCGCCTGCTGCTGATCACCGATGGCCCGGCACCGATGCGCTGGTTCACGCGGAACGCGAACGGCGTGATCCCGGGCTACAAGGTTGAAGCGGTGGATACCACCGCCGCCGGTGACGCCTTCGTGGGCGGCATGCTGGCCCGCCTGGCAGCCGCTGGCACCACGCACGCCGACCTCGACGCCCTGGTGGCCGACGAGGCCCGCCTGACCGACCTGATCCGTTTCGCTGCCGCGTGTGGCGCCATCACGGCGACGCGCAAAGGCTCGTTCACCGCCATTCCCGACCAGGCCGAAGTCAAGGCCTTTATGGAGAAGCACGCATGACGAACGTCCCCCTCCCCAATTTCCATGACGTGAACGTGCTCCGCGAGCACGTCGCCACGACCATGAAGTTCTACGCACCGAACGAAGTCGACACCAACGGCGGCTTCTTCCAGTACTACAAGGACGATGGCTCGGTGTACGACCGTGTCGATCGCCACCTGGTCTCGAGCACGCGCTTCGTGTTCAACCACGCCATGGCCTTCCTGGAATTCGGCAAGCCCGAAGACAAGGAACTCACCATGCACGGCCTGAAGTACCTGCGCGAGGTGCATCTGAACCCGGCGACGGGCGGCTACGCCTGGACCATCAAGGATGGCCAGCGCGATGACCAGATGAACCACTGCTACGGCCTGGCCTTCATGCTGCTGGCCTATTCGTGCGGCGTGAAGGTGGGCTTCGACGAAGCCCGCGCCTGGCAGGGCGAGATCTGGGACCTGCTCGAGAAGCGCTACTGGGAGCCGTCGTACGGCCTGTACCGCGACGAGGCTGACAAGGACTGGAACTTCACCGGTTACCGCGGCCAGAACGCCAACATGCACATGACCGAGGCCATGATCGCCGCGTGGGAAGCCACGAAGGAAGATCGCTACCTCGACCGCGCCATGCTGCTTGCCGAGAACATGACCCAGCGCCAGGCGGGCCTGACCCCGCAGAAGCTGATCTGGGAGCACTACCACGAGAACTGGACGATCGACTGGGAGTACAACCTCGATAATCCGAAGCACCTGTTCCGTCCGTGGGGTTTCCAGCCGGGCCACCAGACCGAGTGGGCCAAGCTGCTCATGATGCTGGAGCGCTACACCAAGGGCACCTCGCGCCATAAGGCGTGGCTGGTCCCGACCGGTGCGCACCTGTTCGACGTGGCGCTGGATAAGGCGTGGGACAAGGAATACGGCGGCATCGCTTACGGCTTCGCGCCGGAAGGCGAAGTGTGCGACGACGACAAGTATTTCTGGGTGCAGGCCGAATCGCTGGCCGCTGCGCAGCTGCTGTTCGAAACCACCGGCGACACGAAGTACGACGAGTGGTACCAGCGCATCTGGGCGTACAGCTGGGAGTACTTCGTCGACCACAAGTACGGTGCGTGGTACCGCATCCTGCACCGCGACAACTCGAAGTACGACGACGAGAAGAGCCCGGCGGGCAAGACCGACTACCACACCATGGGCGCGTGCTACGAAGTGATGGCTTCGCTGCGCCGCATGCAGGGCGCGTAAATCGCCCCGGTAGGAGCCCACCCTGTGGGCGACGCCTTTCGTACGAACGCTACAGGGCCTGTGGCTCTTTCGCGAAAGATGTCGCCCACAGGGTGGGCTCCTACAACAGCACGTTAGGCGCGGCGTTTTTTGGCGGGTGCCTTGCGTGTCGTGGATTTCTTAGCGGCGGCCTTTGGGGCCGCCGTTTTCTTTGCGGGGGCCTTTTCCGCAGTGGCTTTTTTCGCCGCGGTCTTCTTCGTGGCAGCGTTCTTCACGGCTGCTTTTTTCGCTGGCGTGCGCTTCTTCGCGCCGATGCTCTTCTTCAGTAGCGCCATGAAGTCCACCACGTTGGTGGTGGCGTGCTCGGGTACGCGCTCGTCTTCCTCGTTCACCGTCGTGGTGATGCCCTTGCTCTTCAGGCGCTTTTCGATCGCCTTGCGCAGCTTGTCGCGGAAATCATCGCGGTAGTCGCCGGGCTTCCACTTGCCGGCCATGGATTTCACCAGATCGCTCGCCATCTGGATTTCCTTCGGCGTGATCCGGTAGGCCGCTGCCTCTTTCGCCGGCAGCCCGTATTCCTCCGGATCGACCAGTTCGGCCTCGTAGCGCAGGATGTTCAGCAGCAGCGCATCGCCCTCGGGCATCACCGCGGCCAGGTATTCGCGCGTGCGGATCACCACCCGGGCGATACCGATCTTTCCCGTCTTCTTCAGCGTCTCGCGCAGGAGCACGTAGCCCTTCTCGGCCTTCTTGGCCGGCGCGAGGATATAGGGCTTCTCGAAGTAGGCCGGGGGGATGTCACCGGCATCGATGAAGCTATCGATCTCCACGGTCTCGTGGGCATCGCTGGCCGCACTCTTGATGTCCTCCTCTTCGAGGACGACGTAATTGCCCTTCTGGTATTCGAACGCCTTGACGATGTCCTTCCAGGGCACTTCCTCGCCGGTATCGGCGTTCACCCGCTCGTAGCGCACCGGCGTGTTATCGCGCTGGTCGAGCATGCGGAAGTGGATATCGCTGCGGCGCTCTCCGGTCATCAGCCGGATCGGTACGTTGAGCAAGCCGAACGAGAGCGTACCGGTCCAGATCGGGCGGGCCATGGGGGCGATCCTCGAGCAGAGGGATCGCCAGCATCGCGCCAGCCATGTAGAGAAAACGTAGGAGCCCACCCTGTGGGCGACGCCGTTCGCGATAACGCCACAGGGCCTGTAGCGGTGAGGCGAAAGATGTCGCCCACAGGGTGGGCTCCTACGGTGGGGCGGTGGGTTATTTGCCTTCGACGACGGGCAGTTCGATCGCGCTGGCTTCGCCTGGGGTGTGGAACACCTGCTGCGTGGCCTTCACGTAATCGGACGGCTTGGCGAAGAAGATGTTCGGCACGTAGGTCTGCGGGTTGCGGTCGTACAGCGGGAACCACGACGACTGCACCTGAACCATCACCCGGTGGCCCGGGAGGAAGGTGTGGTTCACCGTCGGCAGGCCGAACTTGTACTGCAGCGGCGTGTTCGGGGTAAGCGCCTTCGGTTCGCTGAAGCTCTCGCGGTAACGGCCGCGGAAGATGTCCATCGAAACCGACAGCTCGTAGCCGCCCATTTCAGGATTGCTGGCATTCGTATCCGGGTAGACGTCGATGAGCTTCACCACCCAGTCGCTATCCGTGCCGCTGGTCGAGGCGTAGAGGTTCACCTGGGGCGCACCCGCGACACGCAGCGGCGCGGTGAGCGGCTCGGTCACGTAGGTAAGCACGTCGGGGCGGCCGTCGACGAAGCGCTGGTCGTGCACCAGCCAGGTCGTCCACGACTGGCGATCCGCGAAGTGCACCGGGCGCGGCACGTACGGCACGGGCTTGGCCGGGTCGGAGACGTACTCGTCGTACTTCGGCGCATCCGCCGCCGGCGCGGTGAACGAGAGGCCGCCGTTGGCTTCGAGGTAGAGCGGTTTGGTGCCCTTCGCCTGCGGCCAGCTCTTGAAGCGATCCCAGTGGTTTTCGCCCGTGTTGTAGATGAGCACCGGCGGCGTGTTGGCCTTGGGCGCGCCATCCACCAGGTACTGGTTGAAGAACGGCAGCAGCACGTCGCGACGGAACTGAAGGGCCGTATCGCCATCCCAGTTCAGCGCACCGAGCGAGGCGGCACCGTAGTTCACCTGACTGTGGCGCCACGGGCCCATCACGAGGAAGTTCTTGTCGTTGCCCTTGTCCTTCGGCTCCACCGCTTCGTAGCTGTGGATCGCACCCCACATGTCTTCCTGGTCCCACAGGCCCTGCAGCCACATGGTGGGCACCTTGAGCGGCTGCTTCGCCATCACCTTGTCAAGCGCCTGGTTGGACCAGAAGCTGTCGTAGGCCGGATGCTCGCTCACCTTGCGCCAGTACGGCAGGTTATCGATGCCGGCGGCATGGGCGTAATCGCCCGCCGAGCCGGCGCGCAGGAAGTTCTCGTAATCGTCGTAGCCCGCGCGGGTGATCTCGCTGCCCTTGCCGGCCTTGGTGGTCTGGCCGGTGAAGTAATCGAAGTTGGTCTGGCGGTAGGCGCCGTAGTGGAACCAGTCATCGCCCATCCAGCCATCGACCATCGGGCTCTCGGGCGCGGCCACCTTGAGCGCCGGGTGCGGATTCACCAGGGCCATGACTACGGTGAAGCCCTCGTAGGAGGACCCCAGCATGCCGACCTTGCCGTTCGACTCCGGCAGGTTCTTCACCAGCCAGTCGATCGTGTCGTACGCATCGGTGGAGTGATCGACCTTGGTGTCGTTGAGCGGACCGATCAGCGGGCGGGTCATCACGTAATCGCCCTTGGAGCCGTACTTGCCGCGCACATCCTGGAACACGCGGATGTAGCCGGCATCGACGAACACCTCGTCGCCCTGGGGCAGCAGGTCGCGCATGGTATGCGCATCGGCGCGGGCGGCGCGGCCGTCGGCGTTATAGGGCGTGCGGGTGAGCAGGATCGGGGCGTGCTTCGCGCCCTTGGGGATCACGATCACCGTGTGCAGCGTGACGCCATCGCGCATGGGGATCTCGACCACGCGCTTGATGAAGTTATCGGCCGTCGTCGGCGCCTCGTACTTCGCCGGGATATCCGGGGTCATCGGGGCGGTCTGGGCCGTGGCGAGGCCAGCGGCAACAGCGAGGGAGAGGGCAAGCAGGGAGTACGGCAGCGAACGACGAGGCATCAGGCGGTTCCTGTGGCAGTGGGACGGCATAACCGCCCTAGCCTGCCGCATCCATCGCCGGGACACCATGGCCACCCGTCATGGATGGCGGGCATAAAAAAACGCCGCCCCGAAGGGCGGCGTTTCCTTTCGACCTGGCCCGGACGGGCCAGTGCGCGCAATTACTTGGCAGCGGTCGAAGCAGCGGCCGGAGCGTCGGCAGCCGGAGCGGCGGTCGAAGCAGCAGCCGGAGCAGCGTCGGCAGCCGGAGCGGCGGTCGAAGCAGCGGCCGGAGCCTCAGCCGGGGCAGCAGCCGGAGCGGCGGTCGAAGCAGCAGCCGGGGCGGTGTCGGCCGGGGCAGCGTTGTCTTCGCTCTTGTTGCAGCCCGAGAGGGCGGCGACGGCGATGAGGGCGAGAGCGGCGATCGGGGCAAACTTCATGGTGTGTGGCTCCTCTAAATGTTTTTATGAAGCAAATGCGACGGTTGATACCCACCACGTAAGGCGGAACCCTCCACGGCTACCACCGCACTTGCGGGCTTATCGGTGTAACACGCTGGACGTACCTATCCGAAGATAACCGCGTCTAGGGCTTAACGACAATGGTGAAGCGAGTCTGTGAAACGACGCAGCTCAGACGCGTTCCCAGCCATTTTCAGAATAAACGGGTCTTCACGCACGCGGCTAGCCCCCCGACTTGTCATGGTTAAGTTGGCATTATGACACGATGTATACGCCGCGTATCCCTGCGACCGGGCCGGAAGCGTCCGGCAACCTGAACGCATATGCCTAAAAGCGCGTCATTTCGCGCAAAGCGGCCGCCCCGGGCAAGCGCACGAAAAGTCGCGATCTCCCCGTCCACGGTCGGCAACGGCGGCTGAATTCCTATGAAAGAGGTCACAGCAAACGACACGTGAAGGTTGACAATTTTGACCCTCCAGACGGCCCGGGCACGGTCGCTGGCGTGTGCGGGCGGAAAAGCTAGCCTGCGAGCTCGGCCGACTCGGGCCGTGCGCGTCTTGCCGTCATCGTGCTGCCGATCGATGCCAACACGATGAAACCGATCGCGAGCCACTGGTGGCTGGTGAGGTGCTCGCCAAGCAACAGCATGGCCAGGAACGACGCGACCGCCGGCTCGAGACTCACCATGATCCCGAAGGTCTGGCTGGGCAGCCGCTTGAGCGCCATCATTTCCAGGGACATCGGGATAGCGCTCGATACGATCGCGATGCCCACGCCCGCCGCCAGGATCATCGGGTTGAGCAGCTGGGCTCCGGCATGCGCGATACCGAATGGCACCACCACCAGGCTGGCGGCGACGAGGCCAAGGGAGACCGAGTGCCCGGCGTGCAGGTGGCCCGCCTGTTTGCCGAACAGGATGTACAACGCCCAGCAGACCGCGGCACCCAGCGCGAACATGACACCCGTTGGGTCCAGCGTGGATTGCTGGCCCAGCGGCAGCAGCATCGCAAGGCCGACCATGGCGCTGGCGAGCCAGAGGAAATCCACGGGGCGGCGCGAAGAAAGCATGGCCACCGCCAGCGGCCCACTGAATTCGATGGCCACGGCCAGGCCGAACGGGATGGTGCGCAAGGCCATGTAGAACAGCAGGTTCATCACGCCCAGGGTGAGCCCGTAGCGGATGACGAACCCGGCATCGCGCCGGCTAAGCGGCCAGCGCCACGGCCGCCAGAACAGCAACAGCACGATCGCCGAAAAGCCGACGCGCAGGGCCGACGTGCCCTCAGCCCCCACCAGGGGGAAGAGCTTCTTGGCGAATGAGGTGCCGATGCACAACGAGGTGACCGACCCGAGCACGGCAAGCGCGGGTAGCCAGGGGGCTTTCTGGGATTCCATGCCCGAACTCTAGCCGAGAGCCACACGCTCTTGTAGGAGCGAGCAAGCTCGCTCCTACAAGAGCGTGTTTCGTCAGGCGGTGGTCTTGCCGATGGCTTCGAGGTCTTCGAGCACTTCGTGCGGCAGGACGAGGTTCGCGGCGTCGAGGTTCTGGCGCAGGTGGGTGAGCGAGGAGGTGCCTGGGATCAGCAGGATGTTCGGTGAGCGGTGCAGCAGCCAGGCCAGCGCCACCTGCATCGGCGTCTCGTCAAGATGCTTCGCCACGGCCGCGAGCTTGTCGGATTGCAGCGGGCTGAAACCGCCCAGCGGGAAGAACGGCACGTAAGCGATGCCCATCTCGTTCAGCGCATCCACCAGGCCGTCATCGGCGCGCTGCACCAGGTTGTACTGGTTCTGCA
Source organism: Luteibacter aegosomaticola (assembly GCF_023078475.1). NCBI lineage: Bacteria > Pseudomonadati > Pseudomonadota > Gammaproteobacteria > Lysobacterales > Rhodanobacteraceae > Luteibacter > Luteibacter aegosomaticola. The sequence goes on from NZ_CP095741.1 coordinate 4,113,850, forward strand.
CGCACACCACCGGCGCAATGCGCTGCGCTTCCTTCACCTGGGCCAGCGTGGCGTTGCTCAGGCCAAGATGGCGGATGAGGCCCTGCTGCTGCAGCTCGGCCAGCGCGGTGAACTGCTCCTCGATCGAGCCTTCCTTCGGCGCATGGATATCGCCCATGAGACGCATATTCACCACGTCGATCACGTCCACACCCAGGTTGCGCAGGTTGTCGTGCACGGCGGCCTTCAGCTCGGCCGGCTTCTGCGCCGGGTTCCACGAGGCATCGTCACCACGGGTGGCCCCAACCTTGGTCACGATGGTCAGGTCATCCGGGTACGGGCTCAGCGCCTCGCGAATCAGCTTGTTGGTGACGTGCGGGCCGTAGAAGTCGCTGGTGTCGATGTGGTTCACGCCCGAGTCGATCGCCTCGCGGAGCACGGCAAGCGCGGTGGCGTGATCCTTCGGCGGGCCAAACACGCCCGGGCCAGCCAGCTGCATGGCGCCGTAACCGATGCGGTGGACCTTGCGGTCGCCGAGGGTCCAGCTGCCAGACTTCGAAATGTCGGTCATCGGTGGTCACTCCATTGGGGTTGAGAGGACTATAGGCGCTCCTGCTTTGCGCGATAATCCGTTCAAACCGGCACGGGCCGTACGGCATTCCGAACAATGACCGACTTCCAGGATCTTTCCGCCTTCCTCGCCGTGGTCCGCGCCAACGGCTTTCGTGAGGCAGCCCGCACCGCCGGGCAGTCGGCTTCCAGCCTGAGCGAGGCCGTACGCCGCATCGAGGCCTCGATGGGCGTGCGCCTGCTCAACCGCACCACCCGCTCGGTGGCCCCCACCGAAGTCGGCGCCCGCCTGGCCGAGCGCCTGGCGCCCGCGTTTAGCGAAGTGGAAGCCGCGCTCGATGTGGTGAACCACTTCCGTGACCGCCCGGCGGGGACGCTGCGCATCAACGTGCCCGCCAATATCGCGAAGACGGTGTTGCAGCCGATCATCTTCCCCTTCCTCGAGCGCTACCCCGATATCCGCCTGGAGATCGTGGTGGAAGACAGCTTCGTCGACCTGCTCGCCGCGGGCTGCGATGCGGGCATCCGCTACGACGAGCGGCTCGAGCTGGATATGGTCGCCCTGCCGATCGGCCCGCGCACGCAGCGGCTGGTCACGGCGGCGGCGCCTGCGTACCTGGCCGAGCACGGCACCCCCACCCATCCGCGCGACCTGCTCCGGCATCGCTGCATGCGCGGTCAATTCTCGGGCGGGCGGATCCCAGCGTGGGAGTTCGAGCGCGAAGGTGAGGTGGTCCTCGTTGAACCGCAGGGTCCGCTGCTCGTGCGCCAGGGCTCCGCGTTCGACCTGGCCGTGGATGGTGCCGTCGCCGGACTCGGTATCGTCCATCTGTTCGACGACTGGCTGCGCGCGCCGCTGAAAAGCGGTGCTCTCGTCACGGTGCTCGATGACTGGGTGCAGGAGTTCAGTGGCCCCTTCCTGTATTACCCGGGGCGCAAGCACCTGCCCTCGCCGCTACGCGCCTTCGTCGATTTCATTCGCGAAACCGGCGCCTCAGCCTGAGGGCGGATCCACCCGCGCTTCCAGCGCGTCGGCGAACTTGCGCATCAGCCTGACGAGGTCGTCGAAATCCCGCGCATCCCAATCGGCGAACACCTGCCCCGCCATACGCAAGCGGGCGGCGTCGATCATCGCCGTCATCGCACTGCCCTCCTCGGTAATCACCGATTCGCGCACGCGACGGTCGCCGGGCTGCGGCCGACGGCTGACGAGGCCCAGGCTCTCCAGCTTCGCCACCTGCCGGCTCAGCGTCGTGTAGTCGCGACCGATCCGGTCGGCCAGTTCCACCACACCGATCGGGCCCAGGCGCTCGATTAGCACGAGCGGGGGAAACAGCGCTCGATCCAGCTTGATGCCGGCCTCCCGGATCAGGGCTTCATCGCCCTGCGGCCGGTTCATGACGCCCACCAGGCTGATCAGCGCGCCGTGGAGGGACCGCAATTGCTCACGATTATGTGCATCTTGCACATATTTTTGATCTGACATAGGATGCTCCCGCGATATGTGCATCTTACACCTATTTCGGAGCCAGCCATGACCCAGTCCTCGTCCGTCGATGTCCTGATCTGCGGCGCCGGCGCATCCGGCCTCACCCTCGGCATCGAGCTCGCCCGCCGCGGCGTGCGATTCCGACTCATCGAAAAGCAGCCGGTCCCGTTCCAGGGATCGCGCGGCAAAGGTATCCAGCCACGCACCCTCGAGATCTTCGATGACATCGGCGTCGTGGACCGCATGGCCGCCATCGGCGGCCCCTACCCGCTCGTGCGCCACCACGCCGCCGACGGGAGCAGCCACGACGCGCTCGCCATCGCTGAAGCTGCCGCTACGCCGGCCGAGCCCTACGGCACGCCGCTGATGCTGCCGCAGTTCCTCACCGAAGGCGTCCTCCGCGATCGGCTCGTGGAGCTGGGTGGTCGCGTTGAGTTCGGCCATACGCTGGCAGGCTTCACCCAGGCCGCAGAAGGCGTCACCGCGACGATCGCGGGGCCGAATGGCGAAGAGACCGTCTGCGCGCGCTACCTCATCGCCGCCGATGGCGGGCGCAGCTTCATCCGTCGCACGCTGGAGATCGGCTTCCCCGGCAAGGAACTCGGTGTACGCGCCATCGTGGCCGACGTGAACCTCAGCGGTCTTGAGCGCGATGCGTGGCATCGCTTTGGTGATGGCGACATGCAACGTCAGATCGCTCTCTGCCCGCTGGCGGGTACCGACCTGTTCCAGATCCAGGCGCCGATCCCGCTGGAAGGTGAGGTGGACCTTTCCGTCGCCGGGTTGCAAGCGTTCGTGCTCGAGCGTACCGGTCGCCATGACCTCCGCGTGGAGCAGGTGCACTGGGCCTCTGCGTACAGCATGAGCGCGCGCCTTGCCGACCACTACCGCGTGGGCGATGTGTTTCTCGTGGGTGATGCGGCGCACGTACACCCGCCGACGGGCGGCCAGGGCCTCAATACCAGCACGCAGGATGCGTACAACCTGGGCTGGAAGCTGGCCGCCGTGCTCGGTGGCGCGCCAGCAGCACTATTGGATACGTACGAAGAAGAACGCCGCCCCATCGCCGCCGGCATGCTCGGCCTCGCCACGCGCATGCTCGATGCGCTGAAGCAGGGCAGCATGCGCCGGACGCGCGAAACGCAGCAGCTCGATCTCGGTTATGCGGGTAGCTCGCTCGCCGTGGACGCGCCGGCGCTTGACGATGCCACGGTCGTCGCCGGTGATCGCGCACCTGACGCGCCGCTTCGTGGTGCAGGCGGCCAGCCTGTGCGTCTGTTCGATCTGCTTCGCGGGCCGCACTGGACCTTGCTTGGCGTCGGTGCGGACCGCACGCGACTGCCATCGCGTGCGAATGTGCACATGCATATGATCGGTGAGGGGCACGAGCTTCGTGACGACGGCGGCCACTTCCAGGCCGCGTACGGGCTGCCCGCAGGCGCATGGGTACTGATCCGGCCGGACGGCTACATCGGCGCCATCGCCGATGCAGCCCATACCGACGCCCTGCTTGCCTACATGGCGCTTAATTCTTCCGCAGCGGCCTGAACGATTCGCGCAGCTCGGTGACGAACGCATCGGGCTGTTCCCAGGCGGCAAAGTGGCCACCTTTCGGAAGGCGTTTGTAGTGGATGAGCTTCGGGTACGCCGCCTTCGCCCAGCTCTCCGGTGCCTGGTAGATCTCATCGGGGAAAGCGCTGACGGCTACCGGGATCTGGATGTGCTTCGGCGCGAAGAACGGCAGCTTGCTTTCCCAGTACAAGCGCGCGGACGACACCGCCGTGTTGGTGAACCAGTAGAAACAGATGTTATCGATGATGTCATCCTTCGACAGGCCTTCCGTTTCGCCATCGAACACGCGGCGGATCAGGCGGTAGCTGCGAATATCGTGATCGATCATCCACGCCGCGAGGCCAATGGGTGAATCGGCAAGCGCGTACAGCGTTTGCGGGCGGCCGGCCATCTCCTGCGCGTAGCCGAGGCCGTGTTTGTAGAAATCGTCGAGCTGCTCGTATGCCTTCTTCTCATCGGCGGAGAGGCTGGCGGGCGCAGGCTCACCTGCCGCCAGGGCCTTGGCGATATCGTCCGGCACGGTCGCCGCCATGTTCGTGCTGATGCCGAGCAGTTCCGGCGGCGCCTGCACCGCCATCTGCTCGGAAATCGCATTACCCCAATCGCCGCCCTGTGCCACGAAGTGCTTGTAGCCGAGGCGTTTCATCAGGATCGTCCACGCGCGAGCGATGTGCTGGGGATCCCAACCCGTCGCTGCGGGCTTCCCTGAGAGTCCGTATCCGGGCAACGAAGGAATCACCACATCGAACGAATCGGATGCCTTGCCGCCGTGTTTCGTAGGATTCACCAGCGGGTCGATGATCTTCAGCTGCTCAACGATCGAGCCGGGCCAGCCGTGCGTGATGATGAGCGGCAACGCGTGTTTGTTCTTCGACTTGACGTGGATGAACTGGATGTCCACGCCATCGATCGTGGTGACGAACATCGGGATCGCATCCAGGCGCTTCTCGAACTTGCGCCAGTCATAGCTCGTCGCCCAGTAGTCGGCGAGCTTTTTCATCGTATCCAGCTGCACGCCCTGCGTATCGTCGGCGACGATTTCCTTGTCCGGCCATTTGGTGGACTTCACACGGCGGAGCAGGTCGGCGAGGTCGTCGTCTGACACATGCAGGCCTGAGAAGGGGCGGATCGACGAATCGTCGGTCATGTCGAGGAACATGCCGCCGCCGGCGGCCGTCGCGCCCGGGGGTGAAGCAGGAGGTGACCCTTTGGCCATGGTAGGCACAAGCGATGCCGTGCTAACCAGCGCGCACGCCAAAAGCAACGGAACACGAATCAGAGGCAGGACACCATGCGACATGGAATGCTCCTACGGCGCCAGGCCTGCCAGCGGACGCCACAAGGTGAATGAGCGAGGAACCGATCGCCACAGAGCTTGCGGACGACACTCCCTGCGCGTCTTGCAACCGCAGGCGCCGCAAGCGCATTCAAGCGAGTCGCCTATCGGGACCGGAGGAGCGCCAGCAGCACGGTCGCGCCAGGCCCCGACGAGGCGGGGTTTTGGCCAGTCACCAGCTTCCCGTCGATCAGCACGTAGGGTTTCCAGTCGTCGGTCTTGGAGAAGATGCCGCCCTTCGCCTTGAGCTCGTCCTCGACGAGGAACGGCACGACTTTGGTCAGTTGCACCGCCTCTTCTTCCGTATTGGTGAAGCCGGTGACCTTCTTGCCCTTCACCAGCCAGTTGCCATCGGGCGCTTTGACGTGACGCAGCACGCCGGGTGCGTGGCATACGAGTGCCAGGTATTTACCGGCCTTGTAGAACGACTCTAGCAACGCGATGGAATCCGGGTCTTCCGCGAGGTCCCACATGGGACCATGGCCACCGGGGTAGAACACCGCATCGAAGCCATCATGTTTCACAGTGGATAGCGTGACGGTGTTCGCCAGTTCTCTTTGCGCGTCTTTATCCTGCTTGTAGCGCGCGGTCAGTTCGGTCTGGAACTCTTTCTCGTCGCTCTTGGGATCGAACGGCGGCTGGCCACCCTTCGGTGATGACAGCACCATCTCCACGCCCGCTTCTTTGAACACGTAATACGGCGCGGCGAATTCCTCCAGCCAGAAGCCGGTTTTCTTGCCTGTATTGCCGAGCTGGTCGTGGGACGTGATCACCATCAGGATCTTCATGGCACACCTTCGGGCGAGAGGGGAAAGCACGACGCTAAGCCCGTCACTCGAAAGGGTGATTGCCGATTCCCGCGCGTAATTGCGAAATCGCGCCCCTCCGCCCTTCATGGCGCCCACCCGTGGCATGATCGGGTGACCAGGCAAAGGAAGGGACTCGATGCACGGCCCAAGTAATGTTCGTTTCGCCGCGGTTTTGCTGACCGCCGCTTTCGCCCTACAGGCTTGCCATACCGTGGCGCCCGTCTCTGCCAAGCCAGAAGGACCGCCGCCAAAAGGGGAAGTGAGCTACGCCCTCGTGCCAACCCCGGCTTCGGGCCAATACCAGCTCAAACGCAGTGAGCACGCGTTCGGCGCCCAGTCCATTACGAACGAGCCGCCGGTTTACCCATCGTCCCTGGTGCGACAGCAACTGCCCGAAACCACGGTGCGAGTGAAGGCCATCGTCAACGAGGCTGGCACGGTGACGGAAGTGCGTGATCTCGATACCACGACATCACCCGAACACCTGCTATTCCTCGCCGCATGCCGCGACGCCGTGATGCAATGGCGGTACACACCGATGTACCTGATCGAGGAATTCGATGATGGCAAGGGCAACATCAGCCATACGAAGAAGGCTGCGCCATTTAGCCTGGACTATGCGTTTCAGTTTGCGCTGGTGAATGGGCAGCCAACGGTGACACCGCGGCAGTGATCCCGCAGCGAGAAACGCAACGATGCATCACAACGGCATATCGTCGTCATCGAAGCCTTCGTTGATCAGCAGGGAAGGCCACCGTCGCTACTGAACGCGGGATACTTCTTTGTCGACTTCCTTACCTCTCTTGAGCAACCAAAGGTTTCTTGCATAAAGAGCAGGCAGGAAAAAGTAGCTCAGAATAATCGGCAATTTGTCGAGATGAAGCGCATAGATGAGCGAGAGAAGACTGCCCCAAAAGCTGATGTGCCAGAAGAGCGCCGGGACCACGAGTCGACCTGAGCGCTCGGAATGAAGCCACTGTAAAACAAAGCGAGAACTGAACAAAAAACCACCCGACAGCCCGACGATCGTCCAGATCACGGAATCCGTGTACAGCCAGGGCGCAAGGTGATTGAGATAGGGCTCGAGAAAACCTTCACTGGATTTCATAGCCTGCCACGTGGTGGATGAGATGGTGTCGTCAGGAAATCCGTACGACGCGCTGCTATCGCAATGGTAGCCTGAAGAGCGGCGTGACAAAAAAAAGCCCCGGTCGACGGGGCTCTTTTTCAACGCGTGCGTAAGCGGTCGATACGCCGACTCAGAACGGAATATCGTCGTCATCAAAGCCTTCGTTGACCGGCGGGGCCGAACGCTGCGGGGCGTTGCCGCCGCTGCGCTGCTGGCCGTAGTCATCGCCGCCGCGGTTGCCACCGCCACCGCCGTAGCCGCCGCCCTGGCCACCGCGCTGCTGGCCACCGCCACCACCGCCGTAGTTATTGCCGCCGCCACCGCCGTAGTTACCGCCACCGCCCTGGCCGCCGCGCGACTGCTGCGGACGGCTGCCGCCGCCGAAGCCACCGCCACCGCCTTCGCCGCCACCCTGGCCACCGAGCATCTGCATCTCGTTGGCGATGATGTCGGTGCTGTAGCGTTCGACGCCGTCCTTATCGGTGTACTTGTCGGTACGCAGCGAGCCTTCGATGTAGACCTGACGGCCCTTCTTGAGGTACTCGCCCGAGATCTCGGCGAGCTTGCCGAACAGCTTCACGCGGTGCCACTCGGTGCGTTCCTGCTTTTCGCCGCTCTGCTTGTCGGTCCAGTTTTCCGACGTAGCGATGCGCAGGCTGGTGATCGCCGTGCCGCTGCCGGTGTAACGGGTTTCCGGATCGGCGCCGAGATTGCCGACGATGATGACCTTGTTGATGCCGCGTGCCATGGATTTTCCTCGTTTACGTGATGCGCCCTTCGCACCAGGCAGCCAGGGGGCTACCGGAAGAGCGGACCGGATAGTGTGGGCGATGGTGGGGCCTTGGGCAATGCTCGGGCAAGGCCTTTTTCACCCGACGGTGCGTAGGGTTTGTCTCACGCTGGGGCGACACGGTGGGCGGGCGCCTGGGCGGGACAGAGGTACTGCTTAGTCGAGGCTTGCCGCGTTGCCGGTCGCGCGCGAGCGCGCCCCTACAAGGGCGGCGTTGCGTAGGACCAGGGGGAGCCAGAACAGCGTGAGTGCCGCCGCGGCGCCGAAGACGCCCTTCAGGCCGAGGGCGCCGAGGGCCCACCCGCCCAGCGCCCCGCCCACGAAGGCGCCGAAAAACTGGCTGGTGGAATACGCACCCATGGCGGCCCCGCGCAGATGGGCCGGTGCGAGCCGGGAGACCAGGCTGGGCAGCGCGGCCTCGAGCAGGTTGAAGGCCGAGAAGAACACGGCCACGGCCGAGCCCAGCAGCCATTCGTGGGAAGTGGTCAGGGCCATGCCGGCCAGCGCGAGGCCGAGGGCCACGACGCAGCCCACCACCATCCGGGCGCTGCGGGCCGCATCGCGCATGCGCGGCATGAAGGCGCCCATCACCAGCGCGGCGATCACCATCACCGGGAGGTAAAGGGTCCAGTGCCGGGCCACGGGCACCTCGAACGTATCGGTCAGCAGGAGCGGCAGGCCGACGAAGCAAGCCGTGAGCAGGGCATGCAGGAAGAACACCGAGCCGTTGAGCACCAGCATGGAGCGATCACCCAGCATGGCCAGGATGTCGCGGACGGTGCCCGTGGCCGGCCGTTCGGCCCGTGCCGGGGTCGGCACCAGCCACCAGAGGAGGAGCATGGCACCGAGTGCCAACAACGACGTCAGGCCAAACAGGCCGCCCAGCCCGGCCACGGCCTCCAGCGGCGGGCCCAGGATGAGCGCCAGCAGGAACGACAGGCCAATGGAGACACCGATAATGCCCATCACCTTGCTGCGGTTGGCGTCAGCGGTGAGGTCGGCGGCCAGGGCCGTACCGGCGCCCGCCACCGCCCCCATGCCCTGCAGGGCCCGGCCGATGATGATGCCGGTGAGGGTATGCGACATGGCCGCCACGGCCCCACCCACGGCGAAGACCAAGAGGCCCAGGCTGATCGCGGGCTTGCGGCCGATCCGGTCGGAGAGCATGCCCAGGGGCACCTGGAGCAGCATCTGGCCGATGCCGTACACGCCAAGGGCCACGCCGATCAGCAGCGGGGTGGCATCGGGCATGGCCCGGGCATACACGGAGAAGACGGGAAGGATGAGGAACAGGCCGAACAGCCGCAGGCTGATCACCAGGGCCAGGGTCAGGGCGCTGCGTCGTTCCAGGGGGCTGAGCTGGCTCACCGAAGGTTCGATCCGTTCCTGGCACCAGGACCGGTGCCGGAGACGATTATAGGGACCTGCGGCGCCATGACGGTTCAAACATGAACCGCACCCCTATAATGTGGGCTGATTTGCCGCATCCACGACCGGGCCCATGTCCTCCATTGCCGAAAGCCAGACCCCCATTGATTTCGCCAGCGTCCGCGCCTTGGCCGCCGACGATATGCGGGAGGTGGATGCACTCATCCGGCATCGCCTGTCCTCCGATGTCGTCCTGATCAACCAGATCGCCGAGCACATCATCGCGGGTGGCGGTAAGCGCCTGCGCCCGATGCTGCATGTGCTGGCCGCCCGCACCGCGGGCTACCAGGGCACCGAGCACGCCAAGCTCGCCGCCATCATCGAGTTCATCCACACCTCCACCCTGCTCCATGACGATGTGGTGGATGAATCCGACATGCGCCGCGGCCGCAAGACCGCGAACGCCCTGTGGGGTAACGCGGCCAGCGTGCTGGTGGGCGATTTCCTCTACTCGCGCTCGTTCCAGCTCATGGTGGAACTGGACGACATGCGGATCATGCGCATCCTCGCCAACACCACCAACACCATCGCCGAGGGCGAGGTGCTGCAGTTGCTGAACATCGGCAACGCGGATGTGGACGAGGCGGCGTACCTCGCCGTGATCGAACGCAAGACGGCCGTGCTGTTCGCCGCGGCCACCGAGCTCGGCGGCGTGCTGGGCGGCCTGCCCGATGACCAGGTCGCGGCGCTGCGCCGCTACGGCATGGAGCTCGGCTACGCATTCCAGATCGCCGACGACCTGCTCGATTACGTGTCCGATGCCGATACGCTCGGCAAGAACATCGGCGACGACCTCGCCGAGGGCAAGCCCACCCTGCCCCTGATCTTCGCCATGCAGACGGCGGATGCCGAGCAGCTGAAATCGCTGCGCCACGCCATCGAACACGGCGGCCTGGATTCGCTGGACCGCATCATCGCGGCCATCCGCGATTCCGGCGCGCTCGATCGCGTGCACGCCAGGGCGGTGTCGCATGCCGTGGCGGCGAAGGATGCGCTGGCGGCGTTGCCGGCCTCGGCACACCGCGATGCGTTGCTGACCCTGGCCGACTACAGCGTCGAACGCCGGTTCTGAACGAACGGCATCCCGTAGGAGCTCACCCTGTGAGCGACATCTTTCGCGAAAGAGCCACAGACCCTGTGGCGGTATCGCGAAAGATGTCGTCCACAGGGTGGGCTCCTACGGTGTGGCTTATTTCTTGAAGGCTTCGGTGAGCCAGGCTTTCATCGCCGCGTAGGCGCGGGTGGCTACCTTCGCGTCGTAGCGGCAGTTGCCGGTGGCATCCGTGGCTTCCTTCTCGGTGAAGCAATGCACGGCGTTGCCATAATCCACCGAGGCCCAGTCGACCTTCGCCGCACGCATCTCGGCCTCGAACGCGGCGCGCTGTTCCGGCGGCACGTTGGCATCATCAGCACCGTTTAGCGCCAGCACATGCGCGCTCTGCAGCTTCGAGCCAAGCTTCGAGTCATCGGAAAGCAGGCCGTGGAAGGTGACCACCGCGGCGACATCGGCGCCGGTGCGGGCCAGGTCGAGCACGGCCGAGCCACCGAAGCAGAAACCGATGGCCGCGAGGCGTGCCGGATCGATCGGCGCATTCTTTTCCTGCGTCTTCAGTTCATCGAACGCGCGCGAGACACGCTCACGCATGATCTTGCGGTCGCCATAGAGCGGCTTCACCGCCGCGCCGGCTTCGTCGGTGCTCTTCGGGTGCGCATCGCCACCGTACATGTCGGTAAGCAGAATCACGTAGTCCTTGCCGGCGATATCTTTCGCCTTGGCAATCGCCATGTCGTTGATGCCGTACCAGTTCGGGACCATGAGCAGGCCCGGACGCTTCGCCTTCACGGCATCGTCGTAGACAAGGAAGCTCTTGAAGGTCACGCCGTGGTCGGTCCACTGGACCGGCTTGGCAACCATGGCGGCCTGGGCACCGCCCGCGGCGCCCATGATGAGGAGTGACAAGGCAAGCAACGTACGGCGCATCGGCTTTCTCCCTGGGGTAAGTGGCCGAAGCATACGGGACGCTGCGCCCTTGTAGGAGCGCGCTTGCGCGCGATCAGGCACTGGCGAGCACCCATCGCGCGCAAGCGCGCTCCTACAAGAGCGGTGGGGCCGGGCTAGAGGCCGGCGGCGTGGCGGGAAAGTGCCCGCTTCAGCGGCGTAAGGCGATCGACCAGACGTACGCCAAAGCCGCGGGCGGTGACGAGCGGCGAGGCGGCCCAGCTGTAGATCCGCGCCAGCGCATCAAACGAACGCGCATCCAGCTCGTCGGCGCTCCGGCGGCGGCGGGCGTAGCGACGGAGTACGTGGGTGGCGGCGAAATCGCGACCGGCCTTGCGTGCCTCTACCAGTGTCTCGCGCAGTTCCACCACGTCGCGCAGGCCCAGGTTCACGCCCTGCCCCGCGAGCGGATGCACGGCGTGCGCCGCGTCGCCCAGCAGGACAAGCCGGCCCAGTTCATAGCGATCGGCCAGCTTCAACCGTAGCGGGAAGGCCGCGCGACGAGTCACGCTCTCGATAGGGCCGAGGCGGAAATCGCTGGCCACGCCCAGCGCATCGCGGAACGCGGCGTCATCCAGCGCCAGGATCCGCTGTGCCTCGGGTTCAGGCAACGACCACACGATGGAACAGCGGCCATCCGCCAATGGCAGGAAAGCCAGCGGACCCGTCGGCAGGAAGCGCTGCCATGCCGTGCGCTCATGCGGCCGTGCCGTAGCGATATGCGCGACCACGCCGCGCTGGGCGTAGTCGCGGCCGTGGGTGCCAATGCCCACCATGCTGCGCAAGGGCGAATCCGCCCCATCCGCGGCGACCACGAGCCTGGCGGACAACACCTGCCCATCGGCAAGCTCCAGCTGCGCGCGATCCTCGCGCAGGCTGTAGCCCGTCACTTCGGCAGGCACGATCCGGCGGACGCCGGCATCGTCCAGGGCGTGCCACAGCACCGCCTGCACGAGGTTGTTCTCGACGATGTAGCCGAGCACGTCGCGGCCTTCATCAGCCGCATCGAAATGCAGCGTGGCGCCGTTTTCGGCATCCCACACCACCATGCGTTCGTAAGGCGAGGCGCGGCCGTCCCGGATCGCGTGCCACACGCCGAGTTCATCGAGCAACTGGATCGATGAGGCGGCAAGGCCAACGACGCGCAGGTCGACTTCATGGGCAGCAGCCCAGGCCGCCGGCTCGCGGGCATCGACCAGCGCCACGCTGAAGCCCGCGCGGGCCAGCGCCAGCGCCGTCGCCGCACCCACCATGCCGCCGCCGACCACGGCGACGTCCAGCAGCGCGCCGCGGCGGCGCGGTGCATCCGTGTTCCAGCTATCGCTCACGGCGTTTTCTCCCGCACGGCAAAGGGCGCGTTGGCGCGGAAGCCCATGCCACGGCGGCTCAGCGCGTGGCGCAGGGGCGGGATCCGGTCCAGCGCCAGCATGGCCAGCGAACGCAACGGCCCAAGGAACGGCTGGTCGAGGCAGGCGAGCCGGACGAGGCCGTGGCTCATCGCCATGGTGCCTTCGCGATCAGGCGCGCGTCGGCGCACGTATTCCGCCAGCAGCGCCGGATCGCCCGGTTCGCCGCCCGCCGCCACGAGTTCGGCGAGCGTCAGCGCATCGCGCAGGCCCAGGTTGAAGCCCTGCGCGCCGATGGGATGCACGGTCTGGGCCGCGTTGCCGACCAGAACCGCACGCGGCCCTGTCAGCGCCTCGGCCGCCACACGGCGGATCGGGTAAGGCACGCGTTTGCCCGGGCGGCTCAGCCGGCCCAGCCGATAGCCAAAGCGGGCCTGGGCCAAGGCGGCGAAAGCCACGTCATCCATGACGGCCACCGCATCGGCCTGGTCCGCGGCGACGGTCAGCACGAGGCCGATCCGGCGTTCCGCCAGCGGCAGAACGGCCACGGGGCCGTCATTCGTGAAGCGCTCGAAGGCACGCCCCCTGGGATCGTGCTCCGGGGTCATCGTGCTGACGAACAGGGCCTGTTCGTAATCGTGCTCGCGGGTGCCGAGACCCAGTTGCATGCGAATACCCGAGGTGGTGCCATCGGCGCCCACGAGCAACGGGGTCGTCACCTGGGTAGTGCCCTCAGGGCCGGTGATGGTGGCGAGCCAGCCACCCTCGACGGCGTCGATGCGTTCCACGCGGGCGGGCGCCATCCGGCGGAGGCGCTTGCAGCTGTCCAGACGGCGCAGCAGGGCCTCGCCCAGCTCCCGGGCCGGCAGGGTCCAGCCCAGCGCATCCACGCCCTCGCTGGCGGCATCCATGCGAACGCTGCCGAAATCCCCAGCGCGGCTCGTATGGATATGGGTGATGGCGGTGGCCCGCGCGCGGGCCAGGTCCCAGACGCCGATCGAGGCCAGGCCGTTCACCGTGGCACGGGCGAGGGCCAGGTTGCGTTCGTCGTAGCTCGGCTGGTCGGCGACGCGCGGCGCGGCGGCTTCCACGAGCAGGGCCGGGATACCAGCGGTATCCAGCGCGATAGCCAGGCTGGCGCCAACCAGGCCGCCGCCGACGATAAGGATGGGGGATGCAGGGCTCATGCGGCGCATGATACCGCCGCCGCGTGCAGGTGCCGTGGGTGCGGCGGGCCGCCGCACGCTAGAATCGGCCGATGGGTAACCGACTCTCCAAGATCTACACACGTACCGGTGACGATGGCAGCACCGGCCTGGGCGATGGCAGCCGCACCGGCAAGGATTCCCTGCGGGTCGCGGCCTATGGCACCGTCGATGAGCTGAACAGCACGCTCGGCATGGTCATCGCCTGCGAAGGCGTCGGTGACGACATCCGCGAGGTGCTTGTCCAGGTACAGCACGAGCTGTTCGACCTCGGCGGCGAACTCTGCATCCCTGGCATGGCCATGGTGCAGGGCAAGGATATCGACCACCTGGAAGAGGTGCTGGATGGTTTCAACGCCGACCTGCCTGCCCTGAAGGATTTCATCCTGCCGGGAGGCGGCATGGCCGCGTCCACCTGCCACCTCGCGCGCACGGTGTGCCGCCGGGCCGAGCGCGAAGTCGTGGCTCTCGGCCGCGAGGAAGCCGTGCGCCCCGAGGCGCAGCGTTACCTGAACAGGCTTTCGGACTTGTTGTTCGTCCTGGCGCGCGTGCTCGCCCGGCGCAGTGGCCACGGCGAAGTACTGTGGCAGCACGAGCGCCGTCCGCGCGGCTGATCGGGCCGCCGGTGTAAGCTCAAGGCCATTGGTACGGCGATCACCGCCGCGCCCTCCTCAGGGGTTTGAACTCATGCGTGGAGTGCCATCGTGCGATGCAGGCGGCGATTCTGCTAAGTTGGCGGCCTTCAGAAGGGACAAGACCTCGCCTGTGACGCCCCGCATCAGCATCCTGCCTAAACGCCGCCTGCTGGCGACAGCCGTCGCCCTCATCGTATCCGGCACCGCCTGGCAAGCCACGGCGCAGACCGTGGTCACGACGGCGACCGCTCCCGCGCCGGCCACCAAGAGCAGCCGCGAGGCCAGCGAAGTCGTCACCTGCCCGCTCGGTTCGTTCATCTGCGCACCGCGCCCGGTGAGCTACGCGATGTGCAGCCCGAACGCCATGCTGGACTTCTACGATCCGACGATCACGAAGGACACCACGCTGCGCGCCACGGCCGTGACCGACACGGTCTCGAACATCAACGGCACCGAGGGCGTGAAGGTCGAGAGCCCGGAGCCGAACCAGTACCACATGACTGGCGGCGTGCGCCTGCAGCGCGCCGACCAGGTGCTCCAGGCCGAGGACGTCACCTATAACGCCGATTCCACGGCCTACGACGCCACCGGCAACGTGCGCTACCAGGAAGCCGGCATGCTCCTGCGCGCCGATCGCATGACCGGCACCACCACGCCGAACCAGGGCGATGCCGACCACGTCACCTACCAGCTGCTGCAATCGCGCGGCAATGGCGTGGCCGACCACGCGAAGATGACCGATCCCATGCACGGCCGCATGCGCCTCGCCACGTACTCCACGTGCGACGTGGGCAAGCACCAGTGGGAGTTCCGCGCCAAGACGGTGGACCTGAACAAGGACACCGGCGTGGGTACGGCCCATTACGGCACCATGCGCTTCAAGGGCGTGCCGTTCATGTACCTGCCGTATTTCACGTTCCCGCTGGATGACCGGCGCAAGAGCGGCTTCCTGTACCCGACGTTTGGCTCGTCGAGCCATTCGGGCGAATACCTCTCGCTGCCGTATTACCTGAACCTCGCGCCCAACTACGACGCGACGGTCACCCCGACGTATTACGCGTCGCGGGGAGCCATGCTCGGCGTTGAGTTCCGTTATCTCACGCCCCGATCAAACGGTACGTTCGACGTGAACTACCTGGCGAACGACAAGGGCACGGATACCGACTTCTCTACCAATGGTGACCGTGGCGATGCAAAGCAGCGCTACCTCGCCAAGATCGTGAATACGACCAATCTTGGTGATGGCTTCATGCTCATGGCCAACATCAATCGCGCGTCCGATAACGAGTACTTCCGCGATTTCGGCAACGACCTGTACAGCTCGTCGGTCGGGATCCTGAGCTCCGGCGTCTACGTGACGAAGGGCACCAGGTACTGGAGCGCGGCGATCGGCGTCGATGCTTACCAGAACGTCGATCCTGGCCTGCCCAATTACGTCGAGCCCTATAAGCGCTGGCCGCGGGCCACGTTCAGCGCCGAAGTCCCGCTGAATTCGTGGCTCGACGTGGGCGTGGATACCGAGGCTGTCGCGTTCCGCAAGGCGAACCCGGCGCCAGGGCAGATCGATGGCAACCGCCTTGATCTCGCGCCTTACGTCGCCGGTGATTTCGGCGGCTCGGCTTGGTTTGTCCGTCCGCGTCTGGAGTACCGCTACACCGGCTACCAGTTGCAGAACGCCGACGACAAGGCGGCCTACCCGGATCGCACGCCGTCGCGCTCGCTACCCATCGCCAGCCTGGATTCGGGGCTGATTTTCGACCGTAGTACTCACATGTTTGGCTCGGACTACACGCAGACCCTGGAGCCGCGGGTCTATTACCTGTACGTGCCGTACCGCAATCAGAAAGACCTGCCCAATTTCGACAGCAACGAAATGTCGTTCGATTTCTGGCAGCTGTTCACGACCAACCGGTTCGCCGGCGCTGATCGCCAGATGGATGCGAACAACGTATCGGCCGCACTGACCTCACGCCTTCTCGATGACAACGGCGTGGAGCGTGTGTCGGCAAGCATCGGCCAGATCCGCTACCTGACCAACCAGAAGGTCCAGTTCTATTCGACCCAGGATCCGACCAACTTCAACGGTTCCAACTACGTCGCGCAGCTTGCCGTACAGCTCAACGACAAGTGGCGGGTCAACGCCTCGTACCAGTGGGATCCGAATAACAAGGACCGCGTTTATCCGAACCCGGACACCGGCCAGTATGGCCTCCAGGGCCACGAATCCGACCTGGCCACGGTCCAGTTCCAGCGCCGGATCAAGGGTGACGGCGTGTTCAACTTCTCGTACCGCTACCGCCGGAACGTGATGGAACAATTCGATACGTCCGTGGTCTACCCGGTGTCGGAGCGCTGGCGTGCCCTGGCGCGCTGGGTCTTCGCCCGTCGCGACATCGTGCCCGTGACCACCGATGGCGTCACGTTTACCTCGTTCGCGTTCTCGCACCGGACCCTGGAAGCCACCGCTGGCGTCGAATACGACAGCTGCTGCGTGGCCTTCCGCATCCTTGGCCGCCACTACGTCCAGGATTACACCCGCCGGACGAACAACGCGATCATGTTTGAGTTGGAATTCAAGGGGCTGGGCTCGCTGAACCCTCAGTCGGGCGAGTACCTGCGCCGTGCTATCCTTGGCTATCAATAAGTGGGGCGAGCGCCCCGGGCTCCCTATTCGATGAAGCAGATCCTCGTTTACTCCGTGCTCGCCGCCGCCCTGCTGGCGGCCGTGCCCTCCGCCCACGCCCAGATGCTGCCGCAGGCCCAGCCGGCTGGCGGTGGCGCCAGCGGCATCGCGTGCCCGCAAGCCCTCGATTGCATCGTGGCCGTGGTGGAAGAAGACACGATCCTGAAGAGCGAGCTCGATGCCGCCATCCAGGCGGTGACCAAGCAGTACGCCCAGAACCCGGGCCAGCTGCCGCCGCCCAACATCCTGGCCCGCCAGGTGCTGGATCGCCTCATCCTGATGAAGCTCCAGGTCCAGAAGGCCAACGACCAGAATATCCACGTCACCGACCAGGATATCGACCAGGCCGTGGCTAACGTGGCCCAGCAGAACAAGATGTCGACGGACCAGCTGCAGGGCGCGGTCACCCAGGACGGCATGACCTGGGCGGGCTTCCGCCAGCAGATCTCCGACCAGTTGCTGACCCAGAAACTGCACGAGAGCGTCGTCCGCGACCAGGTCACGGTCACCGACGCCGAAGTGAACAACCTGCTCGCCAGCCCCACCTACAAGGCCGGCGAGGTGCACCTGGCGCACATCCAGATCAGCACCCCCGCCGAAGGTGGCGCCGCCGACATCGCCCAGGCCCAGGCCAAGGCCGAGAAGGCCATCGCCGACATCAAGGCAGGCAAGGATTTCAACGCCGCAGCCATCCAGTACTCGGACGCGCCGGACGCGCTCGACGGTGGCGACCTGGGCTGGCGCCGTCTCGACGAAGTGCCGCCGGCCTTCGCTGATGCGGTGTCTTCGCTCAAGCCGGGCGAATCCACGCCCGCCCTGCGCGGCCCCACCGGTTTCCATATCCTGAAGCTGGTCGAAACCCGCCAGCCGGGCCGCCAGGTGGTCACTGAGTACCACGCCCGCCAGATCCTCATTAAGCCCTCCGAAATCGTGACCCCGGAGCAGGCTGAGAAGAAGGCTCAGGACATCTACACCCAGCTCACTGAAAAGAAGGGCGACTTCACCAAGCTGGCGAAGGACGACTCCAAGGACAACACCACGGCCAACGCCGGTGGTGACATGGGCTGGTTCCAGAAGGATGCCTGGGGCCAGGCCATCTCGACCCAGCTCGATGGCCTGAAGGACAACGAGGTCTCCAAGCCGTTCCAGACCGATGCCGGCTGGATCGTCATGCAGCTCCTCGGCACCCGCCAGAGCGACGTCACCGACGAATCGCAGCGTAACCAGGCCCGCCAGGCCATCGGTAACCGCAAGGCGGATCAGGCCTACGAGGATTTCCTGAGGCAGTCGCGCTCCGAGGCGTACGTGGACATCCGCGTGCCCGAGCTGAAGGATCCGGACGACAAGCAGGCTTCGGCCCCGACGCCCGCCTCCAACTAAGGGCATGAACGCGACCACCCTGCCCAGGCTCGCCGTCACCGCCGGTGAGCCTGCCGGGGTCGGTCCGGAACTCCTCGCCCGTCTGGCGGCCAGCGATCTGGCCGCCGATCTTATCGCCATCACCGATCGCGGCCTGCTCGAGCAGGCGGCGCGCACCTGCGGCCTCACGCTGCACATCGCTGATGATGATGGCCAGCCGATCACCCACCGCTCCGCCGGCCACGTGCGTCTTCGCCACGTCCCGCTCGGCGCCCCGGTACGTTTCGGCCAGCCCGACCCGGCCAACGCCCACCACGTGCTCAGCATGCTCAGCCTGGCGGCCGACGGCTGCCTCGATGGCCGCTTCGATGCCGTCGTCACCGGCCCGGTGCAGAAGGCCAGCATCAACGAAGCCGGCGTGGCCTTCAGCGGCCACACCGAGTTTTTCGCCGAACGCGCAGGGGCCGAGGTGGTCATGATGCTCGCCAGCCCCGAGTTGCGGGTCACGCTGGCCACGACCCACCTGCCGCTCGCCGCCGTACCCGCCGCGATCACCCCTGAGCTGCTCGAGCGCACGCTGCGCATCGTCCACGGGGCCCTGCGCACGGGATTCGGTCTGGCCGAGCCGCGCATCGCCGTGCTGGGACTCAATCCCCACGCCGGAGAAGGCGGGCATATGGGCCGCGAGGAACTCGATACGATCATCCCCCTGCTTGAGCGCCTGCGCGTCGGCGGCATGGACCTGATCGGCCCGCTCCCCGCGGATACGGCCTTCGTGCCGGCCATGCGCCCGCGCTATGACGCGGTGCTGGCCATGTACCACGACCAGGCCCTGCCCGTGCTCAAAAGCGAAGCGTTCGACCGCACCGTCAACGTGACCCTGGGCCTGCCCTTTATCCGCACGTCCGTCGACCACGGCACCGCGCTCGACCTGGCCGGCACTGGCCGCGCCGATCCCGCCAGCCTGTTCGCCGCCACCCGCCTCGCCATGGAACTAGCCCGCTCGCGGGCCGCCGTATGAACGCACGCCCCAAGAAAAGCTTCGGCCAGCACTTCCTCCACGAGAAGCGCTACATCGAGCGCATCGTTTCCTCCATCGCGCCGAAGGATGGCGATACGGTCGTCGAGATCGGCCCCGGCGAAGGTGCGATGACACTCCCGCTGCTCGCCGTGGCGAAGAAGATGACCGCGATCGAGCTGGATACCGATCTCATCCCCGGCCTGCAGGAACGCGCGGCGCCCATCGGCGACCTGCGCATCGTGCATTCCGACGTGCTGAAGGTGGATTTCAGCGCGCTGGCGAAGGAGCTGGGCGCCGAGCGCCTGCGTATCGCCGGCAACCTGCCGTATTACATCTCCAGCCCCATCCTGTTCCACTGCGTGGAACACGCTGCCGCCATCCAGGACATGCACTTCATGCTCCAGAAGGAGGTCGTCGACCGCATGGCCGCCGAACCCGGCAGCAAGGTCTACGGCCGGCTCAGCGTCATGTTGCAGCTGGCCTGCAAGGTGACGCCGCTGTTCGTGGTGCCCCCGGGCGCCTTCCGCCCACCGCCGAAGGTGGATTCCGCGGTGGTCCGCATGGTGCCGCTGCCGCCCGAACAGTTGCCGAAGGGCGACCCGGCAAAGATCCACGCCGTCGTGAAGGCCGCGTTCGCCATGCGCCGCAAGACCTTGTCGAATACGCTGAAAGGCCTGGTCGATGAAGCCACCATCCGCGATCTCGGCATCGATCCCCGGGCCCGCGCGGAGACGCTCGCGCCCAGCGATTTCGTGAAGCTCGCGAACGCGACCTGAACAAGATCAGGGCATACTTGCCCACCCCCTCCGCGTCCCACACAATCCCTGCATGAACTCGAAAACCCCCTACACGATCGACGTGGAGGTCGAAACCCGCTTCGTTCCCGACCAGTCGCAACCCGGTGATAACCGCTACGTGTTCGCCTACACGATCACGCTGCGCAACGCGGGCGCGACGGGCGCGCAGCTGCTTGGCCGCCATTGGGTCATCACCGATGCGAACGGCAAGGTCGAGGAAGTGCGCGGCGATGGCGTGGTGGGTGAGCAGCCATGGATGCGTCCGGGCGATACGTACGAATACACCTCGGGCGCGGTGCTGGAGACCGCGGTGGGCACCATGGCCGGTTCGTACCGCATGGTGGCCGATGACGGCACCCACTTCGATACGCCGATCCCGGCGTTCGTTCTCTCCATCCCGCGCACGCTGCACTAGGATCGACGCATGGATAGCGCAAACGCCCGAAGCGGCGATATGAAGCGAGCAACCTGATGGCCGTCTACGCGATCGGCGACGTCCAGGGTTGCTACCCCGAACTCCAGCGCCTGCTCGAAAAGATCCGTTTCGATCCGGCGGCCGACCAGTTGTGGTTCTGTGGCGACCTGGTGAACCGTGGCGGCGAATCGCTCGCCACGCTGCGGCTCATCCACTCGCTGCGCGACCAGAGCGTCATCACGCTGGGTAACCACGATCTCTCGCTGCTGGCGATCGGCCAGCGCCGCGAAGATGCCCAGCAGCGCGTGAATCCCGAACTGCGCGAAGTACTGTTCGCCGACGATGCGCCCGTGCTGCTCGAATGGCTGCGCATGCAGAAGCTGCTGCACCACGACGAGGCGCTGGGCTGGACCATGATCCACGCCGGCCTCGCGCCGATCTGGACGTTGCGCCAGGCGCAACGTGCGGCGCTGGAAGTGGAACGCGAACTGGGTGGCCCCCGCCACCAGCGCATCCTGAAGAATCTCTTTGGCAACCGCCCGGCGGCGTGGAATAACCGCTTGCAGGGCGTGGAGCGGCATCGCGCCACGATCAACACGCTCACCCGCATGCGCTACTGCGATGTGAATGGCCGGATCGATTTCGAAGGCAAGGATCGTCCTGGCACGCAGAAGCCGGGCATGTACCCGTGGTTCGAAGTACCAGGCATGCGAAAGCGCGAGACGAAAATCGTGTGCGGGCATTGGTCGGCGCTAGGCCGCTTCGCCGGCCTCGGCGTCTACGCGATCGACACGGGTTGCGTGTGGGGTGGCCAGCTCACGGCCATGCGCATCGACCAGGAAGAACCGCAGTACATCACCGTGCAGGCCGAATCCTACCGCCAGAAACCGAAGGGCGGCGGCGACTGAGAACAAAAAAACCCGCCTTTCGGCGGGTTTTTTATCAGGTCAGCTGACCGTGGCAGTGCTTGTACTTCTTGCCGGAGCCGCAGGGGCACGGGTCGTTGCGGCCGACCTTCGGGCCTTCGGCCACCGTCGTCGGTACAGCCTGGTCGGCAACCGCATTGTTGCCCGCGCCCATCGCCTGCGCATCGGCATGCTGGAACTGCAGGCGCTGGCCTTCCGCCGCACGCTGCTGCTCCGCTTCCATCGCCGCGACTTCTTCCTCGCTGCGGATACGGATGCGAGCAAGCATCTGCACCACTTCGGTCTTGATGCGATCGAGCATTTCCGAGAACAGCTCGAACGACTCGCGCTTGAACTCCTGCTTCGGCTGCTTCTGCGCATAACCACGCAGATAGATGCCCTGGCGCAGGTAGTCCATGCTCGCAAGATGCTCCTTCCACGCGTTATCGACCACCGAGAGCATCACGTGCTTCTCGAGCGAACGCATGGTCTCGGCACCGACCTGGGTTTCCTTCTCGACGAACAGCTGGTCCACGGCCTGGCGGACGTGCTCCATGATCGCTTCCGAGTCGGCTTCCTTCTGGCCTTCCAGCCAGTGGGCCACGTCGAGACGCAGGTTCAGTTCGCTAGCGAGCTCGCGATCGAGTGCCGGCACATCCCACTGGTCGTCGATGCTGTCGGCCGGTACGAAGCGGCGCACGAGGCCCTCCACCACGTCGGCACGGATGTCGCCGACCATGTCGGAGATATCTTCGGCTTCGAGCAGCTCATCGCGCTGCGCGTAGATGACCTTACGCTGGTCGTTGGCGACGTCGTCGAAGTCGAGGAGGTTCTTGCGGATGTCGAAGTTGTGCTGCTCGACCTTGCGCTGCACCTTTTCGATCTGGCGCGTGATCAGGCGATCTTCCAGCGCCTCGTCTTCCTTCATGCCAAACATCTGCATCCAGCGGCCGATGCGCTCGCCGCCGAAGATACGCATGAGGCTGTCCTGCAGGGACAGGTAGAAGCGCGAAGAGCCCGGATCACCCTGGCGGCCCGAACGGCCACGCAGCTGGTTATCGATGCGGCGGGATTCGTGACGCTCGGTACCGATGATGTGGAGACCACCCGAAGCAAGCACCTGCTCGTGGCGCTTCTTCCACTCGGTGCGCAGCTTCTCGCGGTCGGCATCGGTGGCTTCCGCCGGCAACGCGGCGATCGCGGCTTCAAGGCTACCGCCCAGCACGATATCGGTACCGCGACCGGCCATGTTGGTGGCGATGGTCACGGCGCCCGGGGCACCGGCCTGGGCCACGATGTGCGCTTCGCGTTCGTGCTGCTTCGCGTTGAGCACTTCGTGCGGGATACGCTCTTTCTTCAGCAGGCCGGAAACCAGCTCGGAGACATCGATGGATGCCGTACCGACCAGGACCGGCTGGCCCTTCTCGAAGCATTCCTTGATGTCGGCGATGACCGCCTTGAACTTCGCATCCGGGCCAAGGAAGACCATGTCCGGGTTGTCCTTGCGGACCATCGGCTTGTGGGTCGGGATGACCACCACTTCAAGACCGTAAACCGACTGGAATTCGTAGGCTTCGGTATCGGCCGTACCGGTCATGCCGGCCAGCTTCTTGTACATGCGGAACAGGTTCTGGAACGTCACCGTCGCCAGGGTCTGGTTCTCGCGCTGGATGGGCACGCCTTCCTTCGCTTCCACGGCCTGGTGCAGGCCATCGGACCAGCGGCGGCCGGCCAGGGTACGGCCGGTGAACTCATCCACGATGATGACTTCGCCATCGCGTACGATGTAATCCACATCGCGCTGGTAGATGGCGTTGGCGCGCAGCGCCGCATTCATGTGGTGAACGACCGCGAGGTTCTTCGAATCGTACAGGCCGCTGTCCTGCTCGATGACGCCGGCCTGACGCAGCAGCTGCTCGGCGTGCTCCATGCCCTCTTCGGACATGTGCACCTGCTTCTGCTTCTCGTCGACGAAGTAATCGCCGGCGGCTTCTTCGGTTTCCTGGCGGACCAGGTGCGGCACGACCTTGTTCACCGCGATGTACAGCTGCGGGGAATCTTCGGCCGGGCCAGAAATGATCAGCGGCGTACGGGCTTCGTCGATCAGGATCGAATCGACTTCGTCGACGATGGCGTAGTGCAGGCCGCGCTGGTAGCGCTGGTCGCGGCTCAGGGCCATGTTGTCGCGCAGGTAGTCGAAGCCGAACTCGTTGTTGGTGCCGTAGGTGATATCCGCGGCGTAGGCGCCACGCTTGTCGGCGTGGTCCATGCCCGGGTACACGACGCCGACCGTGAGGCCGAGGAAGTTGTACAGCTTGCCCATCTGCGCCGAGTCACGGCGAGCCAGGTAGTCGTTCACGGTGACGACGTGGGTGCCCTTGCCTTCCAGCGCATTGAGGTACACCGGCAGTGTACCGACGAGGGTCTTGCCTTCACCGGTGCGCATTTCAGCGATGCGGCCGCCATGCAGGACCATGCCGCCGATCATCTGCACGTCGTAGTGACGCATGCCAAGCACGCGCTTGGCGCCCTCGCGGGTGACTGCGAAGGCTTCGGGCAGGATCTTGTCCAGGGACTCGCCGGCGGCGATACGCTGGCGGAATTCCTCGGTCTTGCCACGCAGGGCGTCGTCGGAAAGCTTTTCGAACTCCGGCTCGAGGGCGTTGATGCGCTTGACCGTTTTGGAAAGGTCGCGCAGCACGCGGTCGTTACGGCTGCCGAAAATGCTCGTCAGGGCACGATTGAACATCGATCATCCGGATCTGAAACAAAAGGGATTGCCTGTAAGACCAGAACCTTACCGGCACGAAGGGACGATCATACTACGGGCGCCCCATAACATGCCTTTTAATGGCGGCGCCGGGCCGCCGTTCAAGGCTGTCTCAGCGGTGGCTGCGAACGAAGGCCAGCGGGTTCACCACGCGGTCGTGGTACCAGACCTCGAAATGGACGTGGGAACCGGTCGAGCGGCCCGTGGAGCCGGCCTTCGCGATCACATCACCCACGTGGACGCGTTGGCCCACCGTGGCGACCAGCTTGCTGTTGTGGGCGTAGCGGGTCATGTAGCCGTTGCCGTGGTCGATCTCGATCACGTCGCCGTAGCCATTGCGCTGGCCGGCGAAAGTGACCATGCCCTCGGCCACCGCCGTGACTGGGGTGCCCGTGGGCGCGGCGATATCGATGCCGGTGTGGCGGGCGCTGTGCCCGCTGAACGGATCGGGGCGGCCACCGAAGAACGACGAGATGTAGCCGTTCACCGGCATGCCGGTGGGGCGCAGGTTGGATTCGATCTTGCGATCGAGCAATAGGTCGTTCAGGGCCTGGAGCTGGGCTTGCTGGACATCGAACTGGCCCGCGAGGTCGTCGATACCCTGGTTGAGCTGGACCGGCGCCATGGCGCCTTCGTCCTTGCCGGTGGTCAGCTCGGGGCCACCCTGGCCGGGATCTTCGTCGAAGTTGAACTCGCCATCATCGAGCTTGCCGACCTGGGTCAGGCGCTCGCCGAGGGCGTTGAGGCGGATCGACTGGGCCTGGAGCTGGCCGAGCTTCACGGCCAGGGCATCGATATCGCGCTGCGAATCGGCTTTGATCCGGGCGATGCGGGCATCGGCGTCCGAGGCCGTGGTGGCGACCGGATGGCGCGGGCCAGCGATGGCCAGCGCGAGAGCGGCGCCGACGCCGGCGATGCCGATGGCACCGGCCACCGCCATGATGGCGAGCTTGCAGCGCATGCGCCGGCAAGCGAGGTTTAGCGTTTTTGGCCCTTTATGGCCGCGTGGTACGAGTATGATCTGCATACGTTCTTCATCGAATAAGTTCTGTCGGTCTATGCCACCGCCGTACCAGCCATCCCGACCGAGAACGCGTGGACTCAAGTCCATCGCGGATGTCGGGCCTGTCGCCAAGCTTGCCCATAGGGCTCGCGAGCTCGACACGCTGGACCGCCAGCTGCGCGCGACGCTTCCTGCACCGTTGCGCGAGCACGTCCGCTTCGCGGACCTTCGCGACGGCCGGCTCGTCTTCCTTGCGCCCTCGTCGGCCTGGGCTTCGCGGGTGCGCCTTTACCAGGCGCAGATCCTTGAAGCTGCCCGCGCCATTGGCGCGAAGGCCTTCTCGGTTGCCGTGAAAGTGGCCCCCCTGCCGGTTGAGCCACCAGGGCCCGACCCGCTTAAACCGCTTTCCACCGGGGCTGCCCGTCATCTGAGGGCGGCCGCGGCGTCACTCTCCGATCCCACGTTGCGGGATCTCTTCCTTGATTTGGCCTCCGTGGCCGATAAACCTTCTGATTCCGATACTTAACGTTCCGCCCGTGCGGTGCGTAAGTGCCACCGGATCGTCCGGTGGGCGGACTTTATAGCACGCATGATCGTTGTGAACACCTAAAGTGCACGTAAAGTTCACGATTGTGACGGGATTCACCGGGGTTCCGGGCATCGCCCGTTAAGACGTTACGTAGGGCTACGTAGGGCTGTTCGAGACGGCTCGCCTTCGGCTTCGCGGGGCTCGGCTTACGCCATCGCTTTTGCGCTCGGACGTCTCCGGAAAGAGCCCTTGGCGCCCACCCTCGCTGCTCAGACAAGTCTCCAACGTTCGAAAGGGAGGCCCCTCCGGGGCCATGTACCTGATTGGCCTACGGCCGCGAACCGGCGTACGGACGGGGGTTTGAAACTCGCCTTCCCTGGCTCGGTTTCAAACGAGCGGCCATCCATGGCCGGCCCCGCCGGTGGCGGCTGTTCCCGTCCGCCCGCCTCGTCGCCGACAACTCGCCTCGAGGGTGGGCGCCAAGGCCTCTCGGACACACCGAGGCAAATCGATGGGAAAGCCACCGCCGGCAACACGGCCGACCTCGCGACGTCCCGCACCTGACAAACAACCGAAACACCCGGCCGTAGGAGCCCACCCTGTGGGCGACATCTTTCGCCTCAACGCCCAGGCCCTCTCGCACGGCACGATCGATCAAGAGCCAGACGCCGCAAGACCCGGACTCTGCCGCGAACGGCGTCGCCCACAGGGTGGGCTCCTACGGGGAGGCGTTGGGTGGGCGTTGGGTGGGCGTTGGGTTGTCGGTGGGGTTCTACCTCGAGCGACGAGGCCTGCTGCCACGGCCCCGTTGCCGGCTCTCCTCTCACGAAACCTCAGTGCCTCAGAGAGCCCTCGGCGCCCACCCTCGAGGCGAGTTTCGCAGGCGAGGGCGACGGGCGGGAACAGCCGCCGAAGGCGGGAGCGGCCATGGAGGGCCGCTCGTTTGAAACCGAGCCAGGATGGCGAGTTTCAAACCCCCGCCCGGCGACCGGTTCGCGGCCGTAGGCCAATCAAATACATGGCCCCGGAGGGGCATCCCTTTCGAACGACGAGGACCTGTCTGAGCAGCGAGGGTGGGCGCCGAGGGCTCTCCTGCGACCACGTCCGAGCGCTACCGCGATGGCCAAAGGCCGAGCCAGCCCAACGCGATGCCGAAGGCGAGCCCTATCGAGCGGGCACAAAAAAACCCGCCGGAGCGGGTTTTTTCGTGGATGCCTGGGAGGCTTAGACCGCCTGCGCCGGGTGGGCGTAGCTGATCGGGGCCTTTGCCGGATCCTTGAAGCTCACTTCTTCCCATGCCGTCACGTCCGCCATCAGGCTGCGGAGCAGCTTGTTGTTCAGTTCGTGGCCCGACTTGTGCGCCGAGTAAGCGCCGATCAGGCTGTGGCCCAGCATGTAGATGTCGCCGATGGCATCGAGGATCTTGTGCTTCACGAACTCGTTGTCGTAACGCAGGCCATCTTCGTTCAGCACGCGGTAGTCATCGAGCACCACGGCGTTATCCATCGAACCGCCCAGGGTCAGGTTGCGCTCGCGCAGTGCCTCGATATCACGCATGAAACCGAAGGTGCGGGCGCGGCTGACTTCCTTGACGAACGACGTGGTCGAGAAATCCATCTCGGCCTGGGAATTGCGCTTATTAAAGAGCGGGTGGTCGAACTCGACCGAGAAGCCCACCTTGAAGCCGTCGAACGGCTCGAGCTTCGCCCACTTGTCGCCATCGCGGACCACGACCGGCTTCTTAATGCGGATAAAGCGCTTCGGGGCGTCCTGCTCCTCGATGCCAGCGGACTGGATCAGGAACACGAACGGACCGGCGCTGCCGTCCATGATCGGCACTTCAGGGGCCGACAGGTCGACGTACGCATTATCGATACCGAGGCCAGCCATCGCCGAGAGCAGGTGCTCAACCGTCGACACGCGGACATCGCCATGGATAAGCGTGGTGGAAAGGCGGGTATCGCCCACGTTTTCCGGACGCGACTTGAGCTCAACCGGCGGGCTGAGGTCGGTGCGACGGAACACGATGCCCGTATTAGGGGCGGCGGGGCGAAGCGTCATGTACACCTTGTCGCCCGTATGAAGGCCGACGCCGGTGGCGCGAATGACGTTTTTAAGAGTGCGCTGCTTGATCATGATGGGTCAAACCTTGGTGGCAGCAGCCAGGCGTGGCGTACATGCTAACACAGTCTTAACCTCGGAATAAATAAACCGCCGAGTACAGTCTTGGATATCTTTCACCAACCCTTCAGGAAATTGGTGCAAGCCATTCGCATTTGGAACGGGATCTAACGGTTTAGTTCCCGGTGGGTTGACCGGGGTTGCCGTTTTTTCGTCCGGCCCGCGTTTCCTGCAGGGGCACGAAGGTGCCCCGCCGCCCGGACGGGAACGGCGGCGGGGCACCCGGGAGGGCCGGCGTCTTGCCGGGCCCTACCCCACGTCATCCTTAACGTGCCTGGTGTATGGCGTGTGTGCCGCTTAGTCGGCCTGGCGACGCAGGAAGGCCGGGATATCGAGGTAATCGATCGCCGGTTCGGCGTTCTTCGGGGCCGGAGCCGCCGGAGCTGCCTCCGCGCGCGGGCTCGACGAGATCGTCGGCTCGGCGTGGTGGGCGTAATCGACCACTTCGTTACCCGTACCCGTGCGCAGCACGACCGGGCGCGGACGCTGGCGCATTTCCACCTGCTGCTGGACCGGCTGGCGGACCGGCTGCTTGGCAGCGGCCGTACCACGGTTCAGGCCGGTCGCGACCACGGTCACGCGGACGTCGTCCTGCATGTCCGGGTCGAGCGAGGTGCCGATCACCACGGTCGCGTCTTCCGAAGCGAAATCGTGGATGACGCGGCCGATCTCGTCGAACTCGCGCATGGTCAGGTTCGGGCCGGCCGTGACGTTGACCAGGATGCCGCAGGCACCGGCCAGGTTCACGTCTTCCAGCAGCGGGTTGTTGATGGCGGACTCGGCGGCAGCCTGCGCGCGATCGTCGCCGCGGGCGGTACCCGAACCCATCATCGCCATGCCCATCTCGCTCATGACGGTGCGCACGTCGGCAAAGTCGACGTTGATCAGGCCCGGGGCCGTGATCAGGTCGGCGATACCCTGCACCGCGCCGAGCAGCACGTCGTTGGCCGCCTTGAAGGCGTTCAGCAGCGTGACTTCACGGCCGAGGACCGAGAGCAGCTTTTCGTTCGGCACGGTGATCAGCGAATCCACGTGCTGCGACAGGTCTTCGATACCCTTCAGGGCGACCTGCATACGGCGGCGGCCTTCGAACGGGAACGGCTTGGTCACCACGGCGACCGTGAGGATGCCCTTCTCCTTCGCCAGCTGGGCCACGACCGGAGCCGCACCCGTACCGGTACCACCACCCATGCCGCAGGTGATGAAGACCATGTCCGCGCCTTCGAGCATTTCCTCGATGCGCTCGCGATCTTCCAGAGCGGCCTGGCGGCCCACTTCCGGATTGGCGCCCGCGCCCAGGCCCTTGGTGACATTGCCACCGAGCTGCAGGTGCGTGCGACCGCCGCAGGTCTTCATGGCCTGCGCGTCGGTGTTGGCGACAACGAACTCGACGCCTTCGATATTGGAGCTCACCATGTGGGCCACGGCGTTACCGCCGCCACCACCCACGCCGATGACCTTGATGACCGCATTCGGTGCCAGTTTTTCGATCAGTTCGAACATTTCCCGTCCTCCGCAGAACTTTTAGTTTTTTTGGTTTATGTCCCAGGGGCGACTCCTGTCGACCATGGGTGGCGGGCCTTCCTATTGCCCCGGCGCCCCCCTTCCATCGGGCACCGACTTTCCGGTTTGGAACCTTTTAGAAGTTCTTCGTAAACCAGCTACGGAACTTCTCCACCACGCTACCGACGTTGCCGACGGGCGAGTGGCTGTGGCGCGCACCACCACCGCTGGCGCGGGCGCCGTGCAGCAGCAGGCCTACGCCCGTGGAATGCAATTCACTGGAGACGACATCGCCCAGGCCGGAGACGTGTTGCGGCACGCCGACGCGGACCATCTTGTGGAAAATTTCTTCCGCCAGTTCGAGCGCGCCTTCCATGCGTGCCGCGCCACCCGTCAGCACGATGCCGGCGGCCACGAGGCTTTCGTAACCCGAGCGGCGCAGTTCGTCCTGCACCATCTCGAAGATTTCCTCATAGCGTGCCTGCACGGATTGCGCGAGCGCCTGGCGGGCCAGGCGACGCGGCGGGCGATCGCCCACGCTCGGCACCTGGATGGTTTCTTCCGCGTGGGCCAGCTGGGCCAGCGCACACGCATATTTGATTTTGATCTCTTCCGCGTGAGCGGTAGGTGTGTGCACGCCATACGCGATATCGTTCGTCACCTGGTCGCCGCCGACCGGCAGCGACTTGGTGTAACGGATCGAACCCTGCGTGTAGATCGCGATGTCCGTCGTGCCCGCGCCGATGTCGACGAGGCACACGCCGAGTTCCAGCTCGTCTTCGGTCAGCACGGACTTCGCGCTCGCGACGGCAGCCGGCACCAACTCATCCACGGACAGGCCGCAACGCTGGATGCACTTCGAGATGTTCTGCACCGCGGAAGCCGCACCCGTCACCAGATGCACGCTGGCTTCCAGGCGCACGCCGCTCATGCCGACCGGGTGGCGGATGCCGTCCTGGCCGTCGATGCGGTATTCCTGCGATTCCTTGTAGAGCACCTTGCGGTCAGCCGGAATCGCCACGGCGCTCGCGGCTTCCAGCACCTGCTCCAGGTCGCCCGCCATCACCTCACGGTCGCGGATAGCAGCGGTGCCGTGCGAATTACGGGTTTCCAGGTGGCTGCCGGAAATCGAGGCGTAGACGGAGCGGATATCGCAGCCCGCCATCAGCTCGGCCTCTTCCACGGCGCGCTGGATGGAGTGCACGGTCGATTCGATATCCACGACCGAGCCGCGCTTCATGCCGCGCGAGACGTGGGTGCCGATGCCGATCACTTCGATCGGTTCGCCCGGCTCGTATTCGCCAACGATCGCGACGACCTTGGAGGTGCCGATGTCGAGGCCGACGACGAGCTGTTTGTCGTTCTTGTTTCTCATGTTCTAGCTCAGGTTCCGACCTTGGGTGTGGCCGTGTTGTCCGATGGCGGCCACCGGATGGCGAATCCGTTGGTGTAACGCAGGTCGGCGTAAGCGAAACCGCTACGATGACCGGCAACGAGTTGGGGGTACACATCGAGGAAGCGCGCGAGGCGGCGGTCGGCCTGTTCACGGTCACCGATGACGATCTCCGCACCGCTATCCATGATCACGCTCCAGCTGCCGCGCTGGGTGAGCGAAACGCCGGTAACCGACATTCCCGCCCTGCCCTCGAACGCCTTGCGCACCTGGGCGTAGAAGCTCACTACTTCCGCCAGCCTCGAGTCCGGGCCCGAAAGCCGCGGCAAGTCACCCATCTGGTCAGCGCCCGGTGCATCGAACACCTGGCCCTGGCGGCTGATGAGGCGATCTTCGTTCCAGCGGGCAAACGGCTGGCGTTCGTAGATGCGCACCAGGAGCGTATCGGGCCAGCGCTTCCGCACCTCCACCGATTCCACCCACGGCAGGCTGCCAATCGACGCGCGCACGCTCTCCAGGTCCGTGGCAAAGAAGCCCTTGCCGAGGTGCGGGATCGCTGCGCTACGGATCTGCTCCGCGCTCACGTGGGTGAACTCCGCCTCCACCTTCAGCTGGGTCACCGGCCAACGGCCGGAGGCAAACCAGCCCTGCATCACGCCCACGACAGGCAACGCCACCAAGGTGATGGCGATAGCCCATGCGACGATCCGCGTGGCGGCGGCTCCCTTCATTACTTCAGAGCCTCCCGTTCCATGGAGGTTTCCAGCACGCGCCAGCACAGGCCCGGGTAATCCAGGCCAGCGACGGCGGCAGCCTTCGGCACAAGCGAGTGCGAGGTCATGCCCGGCGCGGTGTTCACTTCGAGCAGCCAGTTCTTGCCGTGGCGGTCACGCATCACATCGACGCGGCCCCAGCCGAAGCAATCCAGCGCATCGAACGCCTTGATCGCCAGCGCGCGCATCTCGTCTTCCGCCGCGCCGGAGAGGCCCGGGCAGAGGTACTGCGTTTCATCCGAGATGTACTTGGCGTTGTAGTCGTAGTACTCGCCAGCCGGCACGATCTTGATGGTCGGCAGCACGTCGCGGCCGACGATGCCGACGGTGAACTCGCCACCTTCCTGCGCGTCGCCTTCGATCAGCGTTTCCATCAGCATATCGCCGGGATAGCGCTGAGCGAGTGCCACGGCCTCGTCGAGATCTTCTTCCTTGAAGACGCGGCTCACGCCCACGCTCGAGCCTTCCCAGGCGGGCTTCACGATCAGCGGGAAACCGATCTCACGCGCAGCGGCGTGCACATCGGCACCGCGCGGCAGCGCCTTGAACTTCGGGGTCGGCAGGCCCAGCGCGATCCACACCTGCTTGGCGCGGACCTTGTCGAGCGAAAGCGCCGAACCGAGCACGCCCGAACCGGTGTACGGAATGCCAAGCGACTGCAGCGCGCCCTGGAGCTCGCCGTTCTCGCCACCCGCACCGTGCAGGATGTTGAACACGCGGGCGAAGTGGCCAGCGCGCACGGCATCAAGCAGCGCGGGAATGCCATCGATGGCGTGTGCGTCGACACCGGCGCTACGCAGCGCCTCGAGCACACCCTTGCCGGAGTTCAGCGAAACCTCGCGCTCGGCCGAATTGCCGCCCATGACCACGGCGACGCGGCCGAACTCGGCGGCATCGGTGACACGGCGCGGGAAACGGGTACTGCTCATTACTTCGACGTCCTCAGGTTGCCGGCGTTGCCCAGCTCAACAGCCGCCGCGCCGATGTCGCCGGCGCCCAGCAGCATGATCAGATCGTTATCGCGAGCCAGCGCGGAAAGCGTGGCGCGCAGGTCGCGCGGGTGGTCGACCAGCACGGGATCGGTCTTGCCACGCGCGCGGATGGCGCGGGCGAGCGCCTTGCCGTCGGCGCCCGCGATCGGCGATTCGCCGGCCGGGTACACCTCGGTCAGCACCAGCACGTCGGTCTCGGCGAGCACGTTGGCGAAATCATCGAGCAGGTCGCGCGTACGGCTGTAGCGATGCGGCTGGAACGCGACGACCAGGCGGCGATCCGGCCAGCCGCCGCGAGCGGCGGCAAACACCGCAGCGAGCTCGCGCGGGTGGTGGCCATAATCGTCCACCAGCAGCGCGGAACCCTGGTCCAGGGCGATCTCGCCGCGGCGATGGAAACGGCGGCCCACGCCTTCGAAACCGGCGAGCGCATGCGCAATGGCTTCCGGCTCGACGCCCAGCTGCCAACCCACGGCGGCCGCGGCGAGCGCGTTCTGCACGTTGTGGCGGCCCGGCAGGTTCAGCGTGACGGCGACCGCATCGACCAGGCCCGGCAGGTGCAGGTCGAACTGCATCTGGAAGCCCACCTGGCGCACGTTCGTCGCGGTGACGTCGGCGGAGGCATTGTCGATGCCGTAGGTGATGAGGCGGCGCGACGTATCCTGCGCCAGCTTCTTCGTTTCTTCGTCGTCGATGCACAGCACGGCCACGCCGTAGAACGGCAGGCGATGCAGGAAATCGCCAAAGGCCTTCTTCACCTGGGCGAAGTCGCCGTTGTAGTTCTCGAGGTGATCGGCGTCGATGTTGGTGACGACCGCCATCACCGGCGAGAGCATCAGGAACGAACCATCCGACTCATCGGCCTCGGCCACGAGGTACTGGCCCGTGCCCAGGCGCGCGTTCGCACCGGCGGCGTTGAGCTGGCCACCGATCACGAAGGTCGGGTCGTATTCGGCTTCGGCGAGCACGCTGGCGACCAGGCTGGTGGTGGTGGTCTTGCCGTGCGTACCGGCGATAGCAATGCCACGGCGGAAACGCATCAGCTCGCCGAGCATCTCCGCGCGCGGCACGGTCGGAATGCGCGCAGCGCGCGCGGCGACCAGCTCCGGGTTGTCCTGGCGGATGGCGCTGGAGATCACGACGACGTCAGCGCCATCGATATTGCTGGCCTGGTGGCCGATGTGCACTTCCACGCCCAGCTTGGCCAGGCGGTCGGTGGTCGGCGACGGCGCGCGATCGGAACCGGACACGCTGTAGCCAAGATTCGCCAGCACTTCGGCGATACCGCTCATGCCCACGCCGCCCACGCCAATGAAATGGACACGGCGGAACGAGGTCATGAAATCATCGTGGGCGCGCAAACGACCGGGCGTCATGCGGAAACCTCCATGCAGTGACGGGCAATCGTTGATGCAGCGTCGGGTTTAGCAAGCGAACGCGAGGCGTTCGCGGCGGTAAGGATCTGCTCGCGGTCGGCGAACAGATCGACAAGCAGCTGCGCGAGCGAACGCGCGGCGTCGGCTTCGTTGAGCGAGGCATCGGTCACGATGCGTGCGCCACCCACGTCGACCATGGCGCGGGCATTCGCGGTCTGGTGGTCATCCACCGCGTGCGGGAACGGCACCAGCACGGCCTCGAGGCCCGCGGCGCAAAGCTCGGCGACGGTCAGCGCGCCGGCACGGCACACGACCACGTCGGCCCACTCATACGCACCGGCCATGTCGTCGATGAACGGTACGACGTTCGCGGCGACGCCGGCGGCCGTATAGGCATCCACGGCTTCGTCGAGGCCACGCTCGCCGGTCTGGTGCACCACGTCCGGGCGCACATCATGGGCGGCGAGCAAGGCCAGCGCCTTCGGCAGGCTGGTGTTCAAGGTCCGGGCGCCGAGGCTGCCGCCGAGCACCAGCAGGCGCGGCGCGCCGCTGCGCTGATGAAAGCGCACGGCTGGCGCCGGGAGCGCAGCGATCGAAGCGCGCACCGGGTTACCCACCCACTCCGCGCCAGGCAGCACGTTGGGGAAACCGGTCAGCACGCGCTTCGCAAACGAAGCGAGCTTGCGGTTGGTGAAGCCGGCCACGGCGTTCTGCTCATGCACCACGAGCGGAATACCGGCCAGGCGCGCGGCGACACCGGCTGGTCCGGCCACGTAGCCACCCATCGACAGCACGCAACGCGGGCGCAGCTTGCGCAGCAGCGCCAGCGCCTGGAACAGCGCACGGGCCAGCATCAGCGGTGCGAGTACGCGGGTCTTCAGGCCCTTACCGCGCAAGCCACCGACCTGCATGGTGTGCAGTGCGATGTCGTGCTTCGGTACCACGCGGGTTTCCATGCCGCCCTCGGCACCGAGCCACGCCACCGGCACGCCCTGCGCACGCAGTTCGTCGGCTACGGCCAGGCCGGGGAAGATATGGCCACCGGTACCACCGGCCATGATCAGGACGGGGCCGCTCATGCGACACCTCCGATCGGTGCCGACGTGGGCACGGCAACGGACGGATTACGCACGGCGGTCTGCCGGGCATCTTCCGCACGGTTGATTTCGAAGGTGGCGCGCAGCAGCACGCCGACCATGCAGCAGGTCATCAGCACCGACGAACCGCCCGAGCTGATCAGCGGCAGGGTCAGGCCCTTGGTCGGCAGCACGCCCAGGTTCACGCCGATCGAGACCATGGCCTGGAAGCCGAGCATCAGCGAAATGCCGTACGCCACATAGCCGGAGAAGCGATGGCCGAGCTCAACGCCCTTCAGGCCGATGTACAGGCCGCGGCCCACCAGCACGACATACAGGCCGATCACGGTGGCGATGCCTGCCAGGCCGAGCTCTTCAGCGAGCACGGCAAGGATAAAGTCGGTATGCGCTTCGGGCAGGTAGAACAGCTTCTGCACGCTCGAGCCCAGGCCCACGCCGAGCCACTCGCCGCGGCCCACGGCGATCAGCGCCTGGGTGAGCTGGAAACCGTCGTTGAACGGATCCTTCCACGGATCGAGGAACGAGGTGAGGCGCTTGATGCGGTAATCCTCGGCGGTCGCCGCGTAGATCAGCAGCGGCACCAGCGGCATGGCCAGCAGCAACAGGTTGCGCATGCGCGCGCCCGCCAGCCAGACCATGCCCACCGTGGTCGCCACCACCAGCGCGGCCGAACCGAAGTCGGGCTGGGCCAGCAACAGCAACACGATGAAACCAGCCACGCCGATCGGCTTCACCACGCCGAACAGTTCGTATTCCACGCCTTCGCGGTGGCGCACGAGGTAGCTGGACAGGTAAGCAACCAGGATCAGCTTCATCGCCTCGACGGGCTGGAAGCTGGTGACGAACAGGTTGATCCAGCGGCGCGCACCGTTGATACGCATGCCGAAGCCCGGCACGAACACCAGCAGCAGGCCGACGACGCCAAGCAGGAGCAACAGCGTGCTGTGCTTCTCGATCACCTTGAGCTCGGTGCGCATCGCGACACCCGCCAGGATGCAGCCGCCGACCAGGAAGCCGATGTGCTTCTTGAGGTAATAGAAGGCGCCCACGTGCGAGCCATCGGCCACGGCGATCGAGGCGGAGGTGACCATCACCACGCCGATCGCTGCGAGCGCAAGCGCAGCCACGAGCAGCGGGGTGTCGAAACTCCCCCGCGGGCCCTGGCGGCGCTGTGCCTGCTTGTTACCGAAGCCAAACATGTGTCTTAGCGCACCTTCAACGTAGCCAGACCGATAAGCACCAGCACGACGCTGATGATCCAGAAGCGGACGATGACCCGCGGTTCGGGCCAGCCCTTCAGTTCGAAGTGGTGGTGGATCGGCGCCATGCGGAAGATCCGCTTGCCGCGCAGCTTGAAGCTGCCCACCTGCAACATCACCGAGGCGGTCTCCATCACGAACACGCCGCCCATCACGATCAGCACGATTTCCTGTCGCACGATGAGCGCCACGCAGCCGAGGGCCGCACCGATCGCCAGCGCGCCCACGTCGCCCATGAACACCTGCGCCGGGTACGTGTTGAACCAGAGGAAGCCAAGGCCGGCACCGGCCAGCGCGCTGCAGAAGATCGCCAGCTCGCCCGCGCCCGGGATGCTCGGGATGCCGAGGTATTCGGAGAACAGCTTGTTACCGGCCAGGTAAGCAAAGATGCCCAGCGCACCGGAGACCAGCACGCTCGGCATGATCGCCAGGCCGTCCAGACCGTCGGTGAGGTTCACCGCGTTAGAGAAGCCGACGATGATGAAGTAGCCGATCACCACGAAGCCCAGGCCGAGCGGCAGCGCCACCTGCTTGAACAGCGGCACGTACAGCGCGGTCTCGGCCGGC
Organism: Luteibacter aegosomaticola; assembly: GCF_023078475.1. Classification (NCBI taxonomy): domain Bacteria; kingdom Pseudomonadati; phylum Pseudomonadota; class Gammaproteobacteria; order Lysobacterales; family Rhodanobacteraceae; genus Luteibacter; species Luteibacter aegosomaticola. The sequence continues at coordinate 4,150,760 of NZ_CP095741.1, forward strand.
AGCTGGTGCGTCTGGTACAGGAACACGGCGGCGGCCAGGCCAAACACCGACTGCCAGAAATACTTCCAGCGGCTGGCGAGGCCACGGCTGTCCTTCAGCACCAGCTTGCGGTAGTCGTCGTAGAAACCGATGGCACCGAAGCACAGCGTCACCAGCAGCACGACCCACACGTAACGGTTGTTGAGGTCGGCCCACAGCAGCGTGGCGATACCGATCGAGAACAGGATGAGCGTGCCGCCCATGGTGGGCGTGCCGGCCTTCGACAGATGCGTCTGCGGGCCATCGCTACGCACCACCTGCCCGGCCTTCAGCGCGGCCAGCTTGCGGATCAACGCCGGGCCGAGCAGCAGCGATACGCACAGCGCGGTGAGCGCCGCCATGATCGCGCGGAAGGTGATGTATTGGAAAAGATGCAGCGACGTGAAGTGCCGAGCCATCCATTCCGCCAGTTCAAGCAGCATGGGATGCTCCTTCAGCGTACGTCTTCATCGCCGCGACGACCCGCTCCATGCCGGAGGACCGCGAACCCTTCACCAGGACGGTGACGCCCTCGTGGATCTGCGCGCACGCTGCCTCGATGAGGGCTTCCTGCGTGGCGAAATGCTGTGCGCCGGCGCCAAAGGCCTCGACGGCGGCGGCGCTCTTCACGCCGGTGGCGAGCAGGCGCTCGATACCGCGGTCGTGCGCCAGCTTGCCGGTGGTGGCATGCATCTTCAGGGTGTCCGTCCCCAGCTCGGCCATGTCGCCGAGGATGAGCCAGCGCTCGCCCTGGGCCAGCGCCAGCGTTTCGATCGCGGCGGCAGCGGAGCCCGGGTTGGCGTTGTAGCTATCGTCGATCAGCGTCCAGTCGCCCGGCATCGGCTCGAGGTTCAGGCGGCCCGCGACGTGCGGCACCTGCTCCAGGCCTTCGACGATGGTTTCGACCGGCACGTCGAGCGCGCTGGCGATCGCGGCGGCGGCGAGTGCGTTGGCCACGTTGTGACGCCCCGCCAGCGGCAGGTGCACGTCGCCATCGCCGTGCGGCGTGCTCAGCACGAAGTGCGTGCCGTCGATGCGCTCGTCGATGATATCGGCGCCGATATCCGCGCGGTGCGACAGCGCGTAGCGCAGCACGCGGCGCGAACCGGCCAGGCCGGTGAAGAACCCGGAGAAACGCTCGTCATCCGCATTGATGATGGCGACACCATCGGCCGGCAGCGACTGGTAGAGCGCGCCCTTGGTTTCAGCGACGCCTTCGATCGTGCCCATGCGCTCAAGATGCGCGGCGGCGATGGAGTTCACGAGGCCGATATCGGGCCGTGCGATGGCAGCCAGGTAATCGATATCGCCCGGCTTGCCGGCACCCATTTCGAGCACGGCGTAGTCGGTGTCTTCGGGCATGGCCAGCAGCGTGAGCGGCATGCCCAGCTCGTTGTTGTAGTTGCCGGCGTTCACGTGGGTGCGGCCGTGGCGCGACAGGATCGACGCGGTAAGCGTCTTCACCGTCGTCTTGCCGTTCGAGCCGGTGATGCCGATGACGCGCACCTTGTTGTTCTGCGCGCGCACCGAGCTGGCCAGGTCGCCCAGCGCCAGCTGTGTGTCGTTGACGATGACCTGCGGGATATCGACGGCGACCGGACGCGTCACCAGTGCGGCGGCGGCGCCCTTCTCGGCAGCGGCAGCCACGAAATCGTGGCCATCGACGCGCTCGCCCGGCAGGGCGACGAACAGATCGCCCGCCTGCACCTTGCGCGTATCGATGGCGAAACCGGTCACATCGGTGTCGGCGCCCTGCAGGCGGCCGCGGGTCCAGAGGGCGACGGCGGAGAGACGCATCATGCGCGTGCTCCCTTCGCAGCCGGAACCATCAGCGACTGCGCCACCTCGAGGTCGTCGAACGGCAGCTTGCCTTCCGGGCCTTCCTGGTAGGTCTCGTGGCCCTTACCGGCGATCAGCACGACGTCATCGGCCTTCGCGCCGTTCAATGCCAGCGCAATCGCCTTCGCACGGTCGCGCTCGATCGCCACGGTGTCCGCGTGGGCGAAACCGGACACGATCTGCGCCACGATGGCATCGCCATCTTCGCTGCGCGGGTTGTCGTCAGTGACGATCACCACATCGGCGAGACGCTCGGCGATGCCCGCCATGATCGGGCGCTTGCCCGCGTCACGATCGCCACCCGCGCCAAAGACGCAGATCAGGCGACCCTTGGTATGCGAACGCAGCGCCAGCAGCGCCTGCTTCAGCGCATCCGGCGTGTGCGAGTAATCGACCACCACCAGCGGCTTCTTGCCATCGCCACCCAGGCGGCTCATGCGGCCGTTCACCGGCTGCAGTGATTCCAGCGCCGCGTGGATGCGCTCGAACGGCTCGCCCAGCGCCCCCAGCACCGCGGCCACGGCCAGCAGGTTGGCAACGTTGAAGCGGCCGAGCAGCGCGCTGCGCACGGTGCGCATGCCCCACGGGGTGCTGAGGTTGAACGAGAGGCCCTTGGCCGAGGTGACAATGATGTCCGCGCGGACCTCGGCGTCCTTCTCGGTGGCGTCGTGGGCCATCGACGTGCGCAGCTTCGCCACGCCTTCCGCCAGGCCCTTCGCGAGCTTCACGCCAAAGGCGTCGTCGACGTTGATCACCGCAGCCTTCAGCCCGGCGAACGCAAACAGCTTCGCCTTGGCCGCGCCGTAGGCTTCCATGGTGCCGTGGTAATCGAGATGGTCACGGGTCAGGTTGGTGAACACCGCCACGTCGAAAGCCACCGCGTTGACGCGCCCCTGCTCCAGCGCATGCGAGGACACTTCCATCGCCACATGGGTGGCGCCAGCGTCGCGGAATTCCGCGAACAGGCCCTGCATGCTGATGGCGTCGGGCGTGGTGCGCTCGCCTTCGACGATCGCGCCATGCATGCCCGCGCCCAGCGTGCCGACCGTGGCCGGCTTCTTGTGCAGGAAAGCGAGCGCCTGGGCGATGAGCTGCACCGTCGAGGTCTTGCCGTTGGTGCCGGTCACGCCGATCACGTCCAGGGCCTGGGTCGGCTCGCCATGGAAGCGCGCCGCGATGGCACCGGTGTGCTCGCGCAGGTCCTTCACCGTCACCACGGGCACGCCCGGGTCGGCAGCGTCGAACGGGCCTTCGGCCAGGATCACGGCCGCGCCGTTTTCCACGGCCTTCGCCGCGAAATCCATCCCGTGGCCCTTGGTACCGCGCAGCGCCACGAAGGCGTTGCCCGCGCTGATCGCACGCGAATCGAGCGAAAGCCCGGAAACGACAATTTCGCCGGCACCCTGGGCGTCGGCGAAACCATTAAGAAGTTCGTTGAGAGTCATGCTAGTCATGGCACCACCTCTTCGGCCGCGCTTTCATCCGCGGCAGGTGGTGCATTGGTCGTGCCGATCATCCCGCCCTGGCTGGGCCCGCCGGCGTACCAGCGGCCCACGTTGTCGGGCGGAATATCGAGGAGGCGGACGGCGCCGGTCATGACATTGGCGAACGCCGGGCCCGCCACCGAGCCGCCATAGTAATGGCCGCCCTTCGGGTCGTTGATGACGACCACGGTAACGAGACGCGGGTTGCTGGCCGGGATCATGCCGACGAACAGGGAGATGTAGTTGTTGGCGAAGTAACCGCCAGCAGAGTTCTTGTGCGAGGTGCCGGTCTTGCCGGCCACGCTGTAATTGGCGACCGACGCGAAGCCGTAACCGGTGCCGCCCGGGGCGAGCACGGTTTCCAGCATGCGCACGAGCTCGTGCGCCACGTCGGGCGTGATGACCTGGTTCGGCGGGTTGTCGGCGCCCTTGATGAAGCTGGGCGCGCGGTAAGCACCGCCGTTGGCGATGGCGGCGTAGCCCGTGGCGAGCTGCAGCGGCGTCACGTTGAGGTTGTAGCCGTAAGCGATGCGCGACTTCTCGATCGGCTTCCAGGTGCGGCCCACCGGCAGGTAGCCCGAGGCTTCGCCCGGGAAACCGCTACCGGTGCTGTTACCGATCCCGAACGACTTGAACATGTCGTACATCTGGTCGGTATCCAGCGTCATCGCGATCTTGGCCGCGCCGACGTTGGAGGATTTGGTGATCACGCCCGTGGGCGTGAGCGTGCCCCAGTTATGCGTATCGCGCACCGGGTGGCCGCCCATCATCCACGTGCCCGGCGAGGTCTCGATCAGCGGCGAGGTGGGCGTGTACTTGCCGCTGGTGAGAGCGGCAGCCATGGTGAAGGCCTTCATCGTCGAGCCAGGCTCGACCACGTCGGTCACCGCGCGGTTACGGCGATCGCCCGGGCTGCTGCCACGCACAGCGTTCGGGTTGAACGACGGCAGGTTGGCCATGCCCAGCACTTCGCCGGTGTGCACGTCCATCACCACGATGGAACCGGAATCGGCCTTGTTCTTCTCCAGCGTGTCCTTCAGCGCGCTATACGCGAGGTACTGGATGCGGCGGTCGATCGACAGCGTGATATCGCGGCCCGGCTGCGGCTCGCGCACCAGCTCCACGTCTTCCACCACGTGGCCCATGCGGTCGCGGATGACCCGCTTGGCGCCCGGCTTGCCGGCCAGCCACTGGTCGTACGACAGCTCCAGGCCTTCCTGGCCGTGGTCGTCGATGTTGGTGAAGCCGAGGATATGGCTGTTCACCGCACCCGACGGGTAATAGCGGCGGTACTCGCGCTGCGAGTTGATGCCCGGGATCTTCAGGTCCATCACGGCCTGCGCGTCTTCCGGACGCATCTGGCGGGTGATGTACATGAACTCCTTGTCCGCACGCGCTTCGATCTTCGACTTCAGGTCGTCGGCATCGACGTGCAGCGCCTTCGCCAGGTCCGGGATGCGGTCGGCGTTCTCGAGCAGTTCGGGCGGGTTGGCCCACAGCGAAGCCACCGGCGTGGACACGGCCAGCGGCTCGCCATTGCGATCGAAGATGGTGCCGCGCGAGACGGCGATCGGCATTTCACGCAGGAAACGGGCATCGCCCTGGTCCTGGTAGAACTGCTTGCGCACCACCTGCAGATCGAACGCGCGCACGAGCAGGCCCGAAGCCGCCACGCACAGCACCGCCACCATCACGGTCATGCGCTTACGCGGGCTCGGGCCCTGGCCGCGGCGGCGGCTGGGTACGACGAGCTTGCCCTGGCGCGCCCTCATCGGCGCACCAGCTGGATATCTTGCGGCTTCGGCGTGAACATGCCGAGCTTCTCGCGGGCGTCGCCATCGATGCGGCTCGGCTCGGCGTACGTGGCCTGCTCGAGCTCGAGACGGCCGTATTCGACGCCCAGGTCATCCTTCTGCCCCTGCAGGCGCGAGAGCTCCACGAACAACACGCGGCTCTCGTGGCGCGTCCACACCACGCCGATCGCGCTGCCGATGACGGCGAGCAGCAGGAGCGTGAGGCAGATGGCGCCGAAGGTCTTCATGCGAGCTTCTCCGCGACGCGCAGCACGGCGGAGCGCGAACGCGGGTTCGCGGCCACTTCGGCATCGGAGGCGAAGATCGCCTTGCCCACCGGCTTCAGGCGCGCCGGCGGCGCTTCCTTCGGCGGGGCGCGACGGCTGCCCTGCACGCGGCCTTCGTGCGAGCGGATGAACTGCTTCACCATGCGGTCTTCCAGCGAGTGGAAGCTGATGACCGACAGGCGACCACCCGGGTTGAGCAGTTCCAGCGCCGCGGCGAGCGCGGTCTCCACCGAGGAGAGCTCCTCGTTCACGCGGATGCGCAGCGCCTGGAAGGTGCGGGTAGCGGGATTCTTGCCCGGCTCGCGGCGCACGCCGCAGCTGGTGACCAGCGCGACGAGTTCGCCGGTACGGGTAATCGGCGCGGTGGCGCGGCGCTCGACGATGGTCTTGGCAATGCGGCGGCTGAAGCGCTCTTCGCCGAAGGTCCACAGCACATCGGCGATCTCGGCTTCTTCCGCATCGCGGAGGAAGTCGGCCGCGCTGATGCCGCGGGTGGTGTCCATGCGCATATCGAGCGGCGCATCGGCCATGAAGCTGAAGCCACGGCTGGCGTCATCGAGCTGGGGCGAGGAGACGCCGAGGTCGAGCAGGATGCCGTCGAGGCCGCCATCGTGCAGCGCAGACCATTCGCCCATGGTGGCGAAGTTGTCGTGGCGCAGGCTGACGCGCGGATCGGTGGCCAGGCCGGTTTCGGCCACGGCGATAGCGGTGGGGTCGCGATCCATCAGGAACAGGCGGCCTTCGGCGGAAAGACGGGCAAGGATCGCCGTGGCGTGACCGCCGCGGCCGAATGTCCCGTCGAGATACCGCCCGTTCTCGCGCACAGCGAGACCCTCCACCGCTTCGTCGAGCATCACCGGGATGTGCACATCGCGCCCCGCCATCGCTACATCCCGCTCCGTCACTGACTACCTGTTCTTGTGTGTGTTGGTTACAACCGCAGCTCCGCCATGTCGTCGCTGATCTCGTCCTCGCTGATCGTCTGGCGGATCTTGGCGAGGTGGGCCTGTTCGCTCCAAAGCTCGAACTTGCTGCCCATGCCGAGGAGCACGGCTTTTTTCTCGATACCCGCTGCCGCCCGTTGGCTGGATGGCAGGAGGATGCGTGCCGCACCGTCGGGTTCAACGATGGCGGCGGCGCCGACGAGCTTCATCTGCAGGTTGCGGTGTACGGCTTTTACGGATGGGAGCTTGTTGACGTCATCGCGTACCCGTTCCCATTCCTCGTAAGGAAAGATCCACAGGCAACCGGTTTCGAAGGGGTTGTAGGTAATCACCAGACGATTCCCGCAGACGGCCGCCACCTGATCCCGATACGAAGTCGGAATCGTCAGACGACCCTTGTCGTCGACCGTGATGGCTGTTTCGCCTTGGAACATGTCTGGTTGCCCGCCCCACCAAATCCCACGATTTCACACTGGGGCCCACGATAGTCTCGGGTCCTGAGACTGTCAAGGAATTTTTACTTGTGAATCAAGGAGAAAGCTCCTGTTCATCACTAATTCCAGCCATTTCTGAGCAATCCACGCAAGGTGGTTGAATCGCAGGGATTTTTTACGGAGTGACGCTGAGCGTCAGGTGGTGGCTGAGGGCAAAATCAGGCCCTGTGACTGAATTCACGTTCACCCACATAACGCCACCCAAAAAGCACCAGGCGCCTCGGGGGGGGGGCGCCACACAGGCATCACGTAGGAGCCCACCCTGTGGGCGACGCCGTTCGCGAAAACGCCACAGGGCCTGCGCGGTGAGGCGAAAGATGTCGCCCACAGGGTGGGCTCCTACGATCAGGAGCCGCACCCTGGGGCGATATAAGAAGATGGAGTCGGCCTGTAAGCCGGGTTCTGTGCGCCTTGCGGCGTAGCAGTCATTCTTCTCGGCCTGGCGTCACCACCAGGCTCTAGCAACCTACCCGGGGACGATACGGGCCGCATCATAGTCCCCTTATTTGGTCTTGCTCCGGGTGGGGTTTACCGTGCCGTACGACGTTAGCCCCGTACGCGGTGCGCTCTTACCGCACCCTTTCACCCTTACCTGATCCCCTTGCGGGGCCATCGGCGGTCTGCTCTCTGTTGCACTGGCCGTCAGCTCACGCTGCCCAGGCATTACCTGGCACCCTGCCCTGTGGAGCCCGGACTTTCCTCGACACGCACAAGGCGCGACGCGACTGCCCGGCCGACTCCACCGCCAAGTATACGCGGTAACGCCCCGCCCCGCCCGCCAGGGCGCCGACACTTCCAACGGCACCAGCACCCCGAAGGCACCGGCACCCCCGAAGGCACCGGCACCCCGAAGGCACCGGCACCCCCGACGGCGTCGGCAACCGTGCGGCGTCGGCAACCGTGCGGCGTCGACAACCGTGCGGCGTCGACAACCTTGCGGCACCGGCAACCGTGCGGCGTCGGCGCCCATGTAGGAGCCCACCCTGTGGGCGACGCCTTTCGTACAGCCGCCACAGGGTCTGTGGCTCTTCCGCGAAAGATGTCGCCCACAAGGTGGGCTCCTACGGGTTCGTTGAAAGATGTCGCCCACAGGGTGGCCTCCTACGGGTTCGTTACAATTCGCCTCCGCTCACACGATTGGCCTACCGCATGTCCACTCCCCGCCCCGGCACCCTGCACGTCGTCGCCACGCCCATCGGCAACCGCGATGACATCAGCGCGCGCGCCGTGGCCACGCTGGGCAAGGTCGCCGTGATCGCCGCCGAGGACACCCGGCACACCCGGCCGCTTCTTCAGCACCTGGGCATCGATACGCCCCTGGTCGCCCTGCACGACCACAACGAACGCACCGCCGTGGATGGCCTGGTCGAGCGCATGCGCGGTGGTGACGACGTGGCCCTGGTCTCCGATGCCGGCACGCCCCTGATCAGCGACCCGGGCTTCCGGCTGGTGCGTGCCGCGCGGCAGGCGGGGCTGAAGGTCAGCCCCGTACCCGGCGCCAGCGCCGTGATTGCCGCGCTCTCCGTGGCGGGCCTGCCGAGCGATCGCTTCGTGTTCGAAGGGTTTCTTCCCGCGAAGTCGGGCGCACGAAAGTCGCGGCTGGCCGAGCTGGCCGGTGAAGCGCGCACGCTCATCTTCTATGAATCGTCGCACCGCATCCTGGAATGCCTCGAGGACATGCGCGAGGTGTTCGGCGCCGAACGCGAGGCCGTGATGGCTCGCGAGCTCACCAAACTGTTCGAAACCGTGCTTGGTGCGCCGCTGGGCGAGCTGGTGGGCACGGTGGCGGCCGATGCCAATCAGCAGAAGGGCGAGTTCGTGGTGATGGTCGCCGGACGTGAGGCCGGCGAAGACGAGCGCCTGGCCGAGGGCTTGCGTGTGTTTGGCATCCTGAAGGAAGAGCTGCCGCCGGCCAAGGCGGCGAAGCTGGCCGCTGCCATCACCGGCGCCCCCCGCAAAGCCCTCTACGGCGCCTGACCCCGTGTAGGAGCCCACCGTGTGGGCGACGCCTTTCGTACAGCCGCCACAGGGTCTGTGGCTCTTCCGCGAAAGATGTCGCCCACAAGGTGGGCTCCTACAGGTTCGTCGAAAGATGTCGCCCACAGGGTGGGCTCCTACGAGGGAGCGACGGGCCGCGTGACGCAGGGCGCGTTTGCGCGCGATATGGGTTGCGGCGGGGCCGCCGCGCAAACGGCCTCACACCGGCCTCGCGAAGCGATCGGCTATGATCCCCTCGTTTCGGCGCCGGAGAGGCGCCATCCGCGCCCCAAGGAACTTGCGATGCCACCGATCCGCGCTCTAGCCCTGAGTGTCCTCATCAGTGCCGCCCTCGCCGGCTGCGTCACACCGGGCGCTTCGCGCCCCGAAGCGCACAGCCCGTCGGGCGAGGCCACCCAGGCCGCGCAGGCCATGTACACCCGCGGCCAGTTCGACCAGGCCGCGCAGGCGTACCTCGCACTCGCGCAGCAGGATCCGGACCACCGCGACTACTACAAGCTGCTCGCGGGCGAAGCCTACCGCCAGGAAGGTGCGCTGGATCGTGCCGGGCCGGCCATCGCTGATCTCCGCCGTTCGCACCTCGAGGGCGAAGACGCGCTGCGCTTCGATGCCCTGCGCGCCGAGATCGCCCTGAAGAACAACGATGCCAAGACCGCGCTATCGCTGACCGGCAAGCCCACCACGCGCGTATCGCCGCAGATCAGCCAGCGCCTCGCCGAATTGCGCGCCCGCGCGCAGACAGCGGCAGGCGATCCGTGGAGCGCCGCGCAGACCCGCGTCGAGCTCGACGCACAGCTCGGCGGCCTCGACCGCGAACAGAACCGCCGCGAAATCCTCGCCCTGCTCACCGGCATGGGCACCACGGAACTCACCTCGCGTGGTGACGGCCTTGGCCCGAACGACGTGATGCGCCCCTGGGTCACCGAGGCGCAGTCGCAGCTCGGCAATGTGAGCCACGCACCGGCCGTGCTCGACCAGGCCGTCGGCACCGTCACCGGCAACCAGGGTGTCCGCGAGGGCTACAAGGTGCCGGGCAAGGTCGCGCTGCTGCTGCCGCTGAGCGGCCCGCTCGCCGGCGCCGGCGCCGCGATCCGCGATGGCTTCTTCACCCACTACGTCGATTCCGCCCATGCGAACGCGCCGCGCCCCGAAGTGGTGGTGTACGACGCCGGCAACGATGCCGCCCACGCCGTAGCCGCATACGACAAGGCCGTCTCCGAAGGCGCGCGCTTCGTCGTCGGCCCGCTGAACCGCGAAGGCGTCAGCGCCATCTTCGCCAAGGGCGCCCTGCCCGCGCCCATGCTCACGCTGAACTACCCCAGCGATAGCAAGAACCTTCCGCCCGCCGGCGCAAATGAATTTGGCCTGCTGCCGGAAACCGAAGGTGCGCAGGTCGCCGACCACATGGCCGACAAAGGCATGAAGACGGCCACGGTCATCGTCTCGACGGACGATTTCGCGCGCCGCGCCGGCAACGCCTTCAAGGCGGAGTGGCAGGCCCGCGGCGGCACGCTCGCCAACCAGGTGACGCTCGACGCCAACAGCATCGACTTCTCGTCGCAGCTCTCCGGGTTGCCGGTGCCGACCGAGGAAGACGCCACCACCAGCGGTGTGTTCATCAGCATGAAGCCTCAGCAGGCGCGCCTGCTGCTGCCGCAGCTGCGCCTGGCCAAGGACAACCTGCCGGTGTTCGCCACCTCGCACGTCTATTCCGGTGGCGATGACCCGACGTCGGACCGTGACCTCGAAGGCGTCGAGTTCTGCGATGCGCCGTGGCTGTTCGATGCGCAGCCGGGCCTGCCCCGCCGTGCCGACCTGGCCACCGCCATCCCGGCCACCCGCGGCGTCGCCGCGCGCCTGTTTGCCTTCGGCATGGATGCGTGGGGTCTTGTGCCGTACATCGACTGGATGCGCGGCCACGCGGGCGCGTACCTGCCCGGCGCCACGGGCCAGCTCGTCGCCGATGAGTTCGGTCGGGTCCGACGCGTACTCATCTGGGCGCGTTTCGCTGACGGCGTCGCCCACCCGGTGGCCGGTAGCCTTGAACTCGAAGCGCCGGCCACCGCGCCCGCCGTAGAGAACGGCGGCGGCGGTTAAACCCACCCACCCCGGCGCGGAAAGGAGTTCCGCGTGAAAGAAAACCTACCCGAGCCCACCACGCGCCGCGTCACCGGAGACCACTTCGAAGACGCGGCGCGTTCGTTTCTACTGGCCCGCGGGCTGTACTTCGTCCGTGCCAACTTTCTCTGTCGCTTCGGCGAGATCGATCTCGTCATGCGCGACGGCGAGTTTCTGGTCTTCGTGGAAGTGCGTTACCGCCGAAGCCGTGCCTTCGGCGGCGCCCTGGGCTCCATCACCGCAAAGAAACGCCAGCGCATCATCAGCGCCGCGCAGGTATGGCTACGCGCGCATCCTCGCGACGCCCACCGGCCCTGCCGGTTCGATGTGGTGGCCTTCGAAGGCGATGACGTGGAATGGCTCCAGGCCGCGTTCGAAGCGTGAGCGAAGCCCTTGCTCGTTGTAGGAGCGAGCTTGCTCGCGATGGGGCATGTCGCAAGCTCCGATCGCGAGCAAGCTCGCTCCTACAGGGGCACAAGACCTGCGAGTCAGGCGGTGACGATGAACGCCTCGCGGCCCATGGCGGCCAGCTCGCCCACGCCGTTCACCGTGATATCCGGCGGGGTTTCTTCCAGCTCCTTGCCGGCGGCAGCGGCGTAGTGCCCCTGCTTCACCCACACCGTCGTCACGCGATCGCCCATCAGCTTCTTCATCGCGACGAGGATGCGCGGCTTGTCGTCCACCATCACGTAGTGATCGGCGGGATACGCCTTCTGCATGTCGTCGAGCATCTCATCCTTGTGCACGTAGATCAGCACATCGCCCTGGAAGGCATCCCACAAGCCGGCGCGGCGGATCTTGCGCGGCTGGAACACCGTATCGCCGTCGCTCATGATCACGGGGCGGCCCAGCGTACGCAGGTGGGCGATGGTCTCGAGCACGCCGGGGAAGCGGCGCTCATCGAACGGATAATCGAGCAGGAAGAAACTCATCTGCATGAAATCCGGGCTGCTCTGCTGGCCGCGCAGGCGCTGCAGGCTGCCCAGGTAATCCGCGTAACCCACCTGCCCGCGGATCTCCTTGTCGATCGCGTTGTAACGCGCGTGGCCATCTTCACCAAAGCGCTGGACCAGCTGCGCGGCGAGATCGGCGCTGAAACGGTCGTTATCGATCAGGGTGTTGTCGACATCGAACAGGAAAACGATGGGGTCGTGGGTGGACACGGTGGATCCTTGCACGGGAACGTTGGCCCGATATATGGGGACACCCAGCGTGATTCACAGGCCCGCATGCGTCTTGTACGCCCGAGCTCCCGACGGATCAGGCGCGGCGGGGCGGGACCAGCGACAGGTGCTTGCCGCTCGAGGCGCCGGGCCGGGGCGCCAGCAGCCGGGCGATATCGTCGGGGCTGACCGGGCGGGAGTAAAGGTAGCCCTGGCCTTCCTGGCAACCGGCGCGCAGCAGGAAATCGTGTTGCGACTCCGTCTCGATGCCTTCCGCGATCGTATGCAGGCCCAGGCTGCGCGCAATGGCGACCATGGCCTCGGTAATCGCCACGTCGTTGCCGCTGGCCGGCAGGCCGGTCACGAAGCTGCGGTCGATCTTCAGGTACGCCACCGCCGGCAGCTTCAGGTAAGCCAGCGAGGAATAACCCGTGCCGAAATCATCGATCGCCACCGCCACGCCCAGGTTATGCAGCGCCAGCATCGCGCGCTCGGTGTCCTCGCCCATGCGCAGGATCGCGCTTTCGGTGAGCTCTACCAGCAGGCGCTTCGGCGACATGCCGCTCGCCAACAGGGCCTGGCCCACGCTCGCAAGAAAATCCGGATGGCTGAAGGAACCGGCCGAAACATTCACCGCCATGCGCAGCTGCGGCAGGCGCGCCTCGTCCCACACCCGCAGCTGCTCCAGCGCACGCTGCAGCACCCACTGGTCGATCTGGCGAATGAGGCCCAGGCTCTCGGCGATCGGTATGAATTCATCGGGCGGCACCACGCCGCGCTCGGGGTGGTTCCAGCGCAGCAGCGCTTCCACCGCCACGATCCGGCCCGTCTTCATTTCCACGCTGGGCTGGTACACGAGGTGGAACTCGTTGCGCTGCAGGGCCTGGCGCAGTTCCGCCGCCAGCTTCAGGCGGCGCCGCGCATCGGCATGCATCTTGGGCGTGTAGAAGCGCAAGGCGTTGCGCTCCTCCATCTTGGCCACGTACATCGCCGCATCGGCATTGGCGATGAGCGTCACGGCATCGTTGCCATCCAGCGGGTAACCCGCGATGCCAATGCTGGCCGAGACGAACAATTCGTAATCGCCCAGGTCGAACGGGCGCGACAACGCCGCCAGCAAGGCCTCGGCCAACACCAGGGCTTCTTCGCGCGAGCGCAGGTCGGAAAGCAGCACGGTGAATTCATCACCGCCGATGCGGCCGGCCACGTCATGCGGTGAGAGCAGCCCGCGTATCCGCTCGGCCACGCGGATGAGCAGCGCATCGCCCGTCGCGTGGCTGTAACTGTCGTTCACCACCTTGAAGGCATCGAGGTCCACGAACAGCACGACGGCTGCGCCACGCGAATGCGCGGCGCGGGTAATCGCCTCGGCGCAACGCCGCTCGAACTCCGAACGCGTCACCAGGCCCGTAAGCGGATCGTGCGTGGCCATGTGCTGCAGGCGCTGGCGATCGGCCTTGCGCGTGGTGATATCGGAGACGACCGCGACGTAATGCTGCGGACGGCCATCCTTGTCGCGGATGCTGCTGATGCTCATCAGCTCGGGATACACCGTGCCATCGGCGCGGCGGCTTTCCACTTCGCCCAGCCAGTTATCGCCTGCCGCAATCTCATCCCACAGCGACTGCGGCAGCGGCCGCCCGTCGGGGAGCGTGCGTGTGGCATCCAGCCGCTTGTTGCGCAGCATGTGCAAGGGCATGCCGGTGAGCTTCTGGTGGGCCGCGTTGGTCGTGGTCACCCGGCGATCGGCATCAGCGATGATCACGCCCTCGGCGATGCTCGCCAGGGCCTCCGCGGCGATCTTGCGTTCCTGCTCCATCGCCACGCGGTCGGAGATATCGCGCACGATGGCCTGGCACACCTGCTGCTGGCCCCACACCACGAGGCTGCTCTGCGTTTCCACGGGGCGCGTACTGCCGGTGGCGGAACGCAGCACGCCCACGCCGGAATGCGCGGAGCCTTCGAGGAACAAGGTGGCCAGCGGCAGCCCGATCAGCTCACCGCGCTGGCAGCCGACCCATGCGGCGGCGCGGTGGTTGGCATCGAGGATGGCACCGGTCGCTTCATCCACCATGAAAATGGCATCGGCCGCGCTATCGAACAGCAGGCTGTAGCGCTCCTCGGTGCCGCGGATGCCCGCAAGCACGCGCCGGGCGAAACGCAGCCACAACAGCGCCGCCAGCACCGCCACGCCAGCCACGGTGAAGAACAGCACCCGGCCCAGCCATGACGCGCCGTTGGCAATATCCAGTGAGAACGCCTTGGCGCGTGGCTCGATATAGCGGTTCAGTGTCTCGATATGCGCCCGCTCGCCGTCGATCGTGCCGGCATCCACGCTGCCGGCCTCGTACGCGTGCTGCAGCCGGTCGGCGGTGTCTTCCAGCTCAACCAGGCTGGTATCCACGGAGCGCCATTCGGCCACGGCCTCTCGCACATACGGCATCTCGCTGAAGTGGGCGAAGATGAACACCATGCCCGGGATCGCCTCGGGGATAACACCACCCCGGGCGAAGGCATCTTCCACTTCACTCTGTTCGTAATCGCCGCTGGCGATCGCATCGCGCGCCCAGCGGTCGGCCATCAATACGGCGAAGTTCCGGCGGAAACTCTCCAGATCGGCCTTGCGGCCATGGGCCGCGTAAGCGTCGAGGTCGATCACCGCCTGCTTCTGGGCCTTTGCCCAAAGACTCTCGCCGTTGAGAAAACCAGCGAGAGTCACCTGGGTCTGCATCGCCACCCAGGTAAGGGCCAGGACAAACACCGCCGCCGCCGCAAGCGCGTACGCCAGGGGCCGGAGGCGCCTGGTGAGCGGTTGCAGGTGGTTGGCTTCAACGCGGTGCATCGTCTAACGGATTCCCATACCAGGGCGATAGTGCCTACTTACGACCCAACTGGCGAGTTAAGCGGCCGCCTCGTTCACCGAACGATACGAGCCGCCCACCACGTCCATGCAGCGATCCAGCGTGATGGCCATGCTGATATAGCTGCGGCGCACACATTCCTTGATGTGCTCCACCTGGTCCACCGGCGGGTTCGTACCGAGCAGCGAGCAAACGATTTCCAGGGCCTCCCAAGGATGGGTATCGTCATAAGCTGCATGAAGCTGAAGCCAACGCAAGCCAGCTTTACGGCCGGAAATCGGCAAGCTTTCTGCGTAGTCCTTGCTTTCATAGACAATTTGCGACCAATCGCCGGTCGCCCCTTCCACCGCATAGTTCGTCGCCGCCATGCTGGCCGCCAGGGAATCGTTGCGGCTCACCTCTTCGCACCAGTCCGCCAGGGCCTGCGAGCCCTTCGGGGGCTGGCCCTCCAGCACCTCCGCCCGCGACACGCCTGCCGATTCCGCCCAGTTCAGCCAGTACTCGGCGTGGTTCTGTTCCACGCGGATATTGCGCACCAGCCAGCGCCGGGCCAGGTCATCGCCCGGGCTGCGGCCGAAGCGGGTCTTCAGCAGGCTGTGGGCCATATAGCCCGGGAAGCGTTCGATCACCGGCCACACCCCCACCATGAAGTTGCGGGTGACCTCCGGGTCGAGCTGCGCCGCGATCATCTGCGACCACATCTCGTGGCTGACGATAGCCCGCCGCGCATCCTCACAGGACGAAACCATGTCCTGTGCCCAGAGCGGATAGCTGGTGATGTCCATCTGCGGGCCGGTCAGTTCAAAACGTGCATTCATGTCGATCTCCAAAGATCTCTGCCAAGGAAGGTCAGGCAGGCCCGGGCGTCCCGCGGCCCGCCCGCCGCCGCCCATGGCGGGCGCCGGAGATCCATTAGGGCATAGGGCCCGTTCACCTTTGTCAGCGCCGGGCCGGCCAGCGTCTATGCCAGACGTCATGGCTCCCGCCGGGGCTTGCGAGGCTTATCGTGGGCGCCCGTTCCTCGCTAAAAGGGCTGCCCACCATGAAATCCACGATCCTCGCCGCGGCCATCGCCTGCGGCATCGCCAGCACCGGCGCCTTCGCCGCCAGCGGCGCGCCGTCCGGCATCGACCTGAAGGGCATCGACCACGCCGTGCAGCCCGGCGACGACTTCAACGAATACGCCAACGGCGCCTGGATCAAGACCGCCCAGATCCCGGCCGACCGTTCCAGCACCGGCATCTTCCTGCAGGTCTTCCAGAAGGCCGAGAAGCGCACCGCCGACCTGATCAAGGCCGCCGGCAACGGCAACCCGGCCGCCGGCAGCAACCAGCGCCTGATCGCCGATTACTACAAGGCCTACATGGACGAGGCCGGTATCGAGAAGGCCGGCCTGGCGCCGCTCAAGCCCGAACTCGATGCCATCGCGGCGATCAAGGACCGCAAGGCCCTGGCCAGCGCCCTGGGCGGCCAGCTGCGCGCCGACGTGGATCCCATCAACGCCACCCACCTGGACACCGAGCACCTGCTCGGCCTGTTCGTGGCGCAGGGCCTCGAAGACCCCTCGAAGAACGTGCCGTACCTGCTCCAGGGCGGCCTGGGCATGCCCAACCGCGATTACTACCTGAAGTCCGACAAGGACATGGTGGACACGCGTGCCAAGTACGCCACCTACGTGCAGGCCATCCTGGCCGCCGCGGGCGACAAGAACGCGGCGGAGGAAGCCAAGGCCATCATGGCCCTGGAAATGAAGATCGCCGAAGCCCAGGAATCCATCGTCGACAGCGAAGACGTGCACAAGGCCAACAACCCGTGGCCGCGCACCGCCTTCGCCAGCAAAGCCCCGGGCCTGGACTGGGATGCCTACTTCACCGCCGCCGGCCTCAACGACCAGCCCACCTTCATCGTGTGGCAGCCGAACACCGTGACGAAGTTCGCCGCCCTCGTCGGCAGCGAGCCGCTCGATACCTGGAAGGCCTGGCTGCGCTTCCACGCGATCAACGAGAACGCCAGCGGCCTCATCGGCAAGAAGTTCGATGACCTCGCCTTCGACTTCTACAGCAAGACGCTCACTGGCACGCCCAAGCAGCGCGATCGCTGGAAGCGCGGCGTCGCTCGCGTTAACAACGACCTCGGCGATGCCGTCGGCCAGATCTACGTGAAGGAATACTTCCCCGCCACGTCGCGCGCGGAAGTGCAGGACATGGTGAAGAACATCCTGAAGGCCTTCGACGACCGCGTCGGCCAGCTGGAATGGATGACCCCCGCCACGCGCGAAAAGGCCAAGGCCAAGATCGCCACCATCAAGGTGGGCGTGGGCTACCCGGACACCTGGCGCGACTACTCCAAGCTCGAGGTCAAGCCGGATGACGCCGTGGGCAACCACATGCGCGCCGAGCTCGCCGAATACGCCCACCAGAAGTCCAAGCTGGGCAAGACGGTGGATCGCGACGAGTGGTGGATGACCCCGCAGACGGTCAACGCGGTAAACCTGCCGCTGCAGAACGCACTGAACTTCCCGGCCGCCATCCTCGAAGCACCGTTCTTCGATCCGAAGGCCGATCCGGCTTCCAACTACGGTTCGATCGGCGCGGTGATCGGCCACGAAATCAGCCACAGCTTCGATAACCTCGGCGCCGAGTTCGACGCCCAGGGCCGCCTGGCCAACTGGTGGACCGATGCCGACCAGAAGCACTTCAAGGAAGCCGGCCAGAAGCTCGTCGACCAGTTCAGCGCGTACGAAGCCCTGCCCGGCCTGCATGTGAACGGCCAGCAGACCCTCGGCGAAAACATCGCCGACGTGTCGGGCCTCACCATCGCGTACGCCGCGTACAAGAACAGCCTGGGCGGCAAGCCGGCCCCGGTGGTCGACGGCCTCACCGGCGACCAGCGTTTCTTCCTCGCGTTCGCCCAGAGCTGGCGTGAGAAGACCCGCGATGCCGCGCTGCGCTCGCAGATCGTCGGCGACGTGCACGCCCCGGGCAACTTCCGCGCCCAGACCGTGCGCAACATCGACCAGTGGTACGACGCGTTCCAGCCCAAGCCGGGCCAGAAGCTCTACCTCGATCCGAAGCAGCGCGTAAAAATCTGGTAACCCACTAGCTCTTGTAGGAGCGTGCTTGCACGCGATAAACCTTGCCTCATCGCACATCCCCGCGATCAGGCTATCGCGCGCAAGCGCGCTCCTACATGAAGCTTATTCTCCGGCTAACCGATGTACGCGGCACGTGGCGCGCGCCACGATGTAATGCATGCCCTTCGCAGCTCCCCAGCCTTCCATGAACTGGAAATCCATGGCGTCGATGTAACCGCCATCGCGATCACAACCCGCCAGCGCTTCCTTGCGCGCCTCCATGTAAGCGGTCTCCTTCACGTGGCCGCTCTTCTTCACCGTAATGGGATACGGCGCGAAGGCATCGTCTTCCGCGTGGGCGGAAGCCGACACGGCCAACAGGCCGGCGAGCACAAGCATCGTTCGTGCGTACATGATCGTCCTTGATGTAAGCCCACCAGTGGGCCCACGTAGGATCGCCGCGAACGTCACATCACCCTATCGGCGACCGCCCACAGGTCGTGTAGGCCACGACTTAGCTCCGCGAAGGCATTCCCCTACACGAGTGGCCCAAGCCCCTGTAGGAGCGCGCTTGCGCGCGACATCTTTCGCCCCACCACGGCAGAGCTCCGGCGGTTCAACGGTGTCGCACCGCCGATCGCGAGCAAGCTCGCTCCTACAAGGACTGGATTCGTGAGGTGGGTAGGGGTCAGCCGTGAGGCCGGAGGCGACGTTCGACGAGACCCAGAAGACCATCCACGGACAGCGCCAGCGCCCCAACCAACAACGCGCCCTGCACCACGTACGCCGTGTTGTTACCGACCAGCCCTTCGACGATCGGCGCACCGAGCGTCGCCGCGCCCACCGCGGAACCGATCGTCGCCGTGCCCACGCTGACGATGGCGGACAAACGGACGCCCGCCATGATCGGACCGGCGGCCAGCGGCAGTTCCACTTCCCACAACCGGCGCCACGGCCCGTAGCCCATGCCATCCGCGGCATGCAGCGCACTGGCGGGTACCTGGTCGAGGCCGGCCACGGTCTGGCCGAGCACGGGCAACACGCCGTACAACGACAAGGCCAGCAAGGTCGGCGCGGCACCGAAGCCCAGCAGCGGCACGGCGATGGCCAGCACTGCGACCGGTGGGAAGGTCTGCCCGATCACCGCCACCGCACGCACGGTGGGCAAAAGCGAGCGGCCTGCCGGACGCGTAGCGAGGATGCCCAACGTAAGGCCCACGAACACCGCAACCGCCGTCGCGACGGCCACCAGCAACGCATGCGCCAAAGCGAGCTGGGCAAACGAGGTGCGCCAATACAACGGGTGCGAGAGCTCAGGCAGCCACGCATGGAAAAGCGGCGCTGAATGCGGCAGCGCCAGAAGCAACGCCCCGAGCACTATGAGAGGCAACCAAGCCTTCATGCCACGCCCCCTGTAGGAGCGCGCTTGCGCGCGACATCTTTCGCCTCACGCTCGGAAGGCTTGCGGCTCTTTCGCACCGCCATATCGCGCGCAAGCGCGCTCCTACAAGAGCTGGCGCTCATCGGGGGCGCGCCACGATGTCGGCCAGCAAGATGGCGCCCCCACCCTCCACGGCCAAACGGTCGCGGCGCTGGGCGAGCATCACGCCCAGCGCCTCCTGCAGGGTCGCATCGACGGGGATGGCATCGCCTTCCGCCTGCTCGTCGCGGCGCATGCTGTCGCGCACGCAGCGGACCGCGAGCTCACGCAGGTAGGCGCGCGTGCCGCCGACAAACGCATTGACGCGCTCATCGACCGGCGAACGAATCAGTTCCAGCGGCGTGCCGACCTGGGCCAGGCGTCCATCGAGCATGAGCGCCACGCGATCGCCCAGGCGGAACGCTTCATCCATGTCGTGCGTCACAAACAGGATGGTCGTACCAGTATCGCGCTGGATCGCCTTCACGCTGGCCTGCAACGATTCGCGCGTCAGTGGATCCAACGCACCGAAGGGTTCATCCATCAGCACGATCTTCGGCCGTGCCGCCAGTGCACGCGCCACGCCTACGCGCTGCGCCTGCCCACCGGAAAGCGTATCGGGATAGCGTTCGCCCATGCCCGGTTCGTCGAGCTTCAACAGGCCAATCAGCTCGGCCACGCGCGCCGCGATATCGCGCTCCGGCCATCCCAGCAGGCGCGGCACGGTGGCGATGTTCTCGGCCACCGTACGGTGCGGAAACAATCCCACGGACTGGATCGCATAGCCGATACCACGCCGCAGCACCTCGATCGGCTGCGCGGCGACATCCTGGCCATCGACGAGGACACGCCCACCGTCGATCTGCGTCAGCCGGTTCACTGTCCGCAACAACGTGGACTTGCCGGAGCCCGATGGGCCCACCAGCACAAAGAACTCGCCGTCTTCCACGCGTAGCGACAGGTCCTTGATCACGACGTGATCGCCGAAGGCCTTGTGGACGTGGTCGAACTCGATCATGCGCGGCGCCCGGTAAGAGCCATGAGGCCCTGGAAAAGAAGATCGGCGGCGAGAGCCAGCACGATGATCGCCAGCGTACCCAACAACACCATATCCGTCGCGCCCTGCCCGATACCGAGGAAAACGAACCGGCCCAACCCACCCGCGCCGATCAAGGCCGCGACGGCAGCGAGCCCGATGGTCTGCACCGCGACGATCCGCAGGCCCGCGAGCAGCACGGGCCAGCCCAGCGGTAGCTGCACACGCCACAACACCTGGCCGCGGCTCATGCCCAGGCCACGCGCGGCTTCACGCGCATCGTCGGGGACGGCATCCAGTCCAGCCACGGTGTAGCGCACCACGGGCAGCAACGCGTAAAGCACCAGCGCGAATACCGCGGGCGCCGCTCCTGTGCCGCCAAAGCCCAGTGCGCCGAGGGTCGGCCATTGCCGCGCTACCCAGGCGAACGGCCCGATCAACAAAGCGAACAACGCGAGCGAAGGAATGGTTTGCAGGAACGCCAGCACACCCAACAGTGCGCCACCCGCCCGTCGCTGCCGCCACGCGATGTAGCCCAGCGGCGAACCGATCACAAGCGCCAGACCCAGGGTCACCAGCGACAACACGCCATGCGTTGCAAGCGCATCGGCAAAGGCACCGCGTTGCGCCTGCCATTCGCGGACCAGGGCGATGTCGTTAAACGCGCCCGCCATCGCGCCTGCGACAAACGCTGACGCCACGAGGCACCATGCCGTGGTCCGCCAAGCCACGCGCAGGTGATGCAGCCGGTCGAGCAGCAACAAGGCCGCTGCGAGCCACTGCGTCCAGAAGCCTGCGCCCAACTGGATGCGCGTGGTGGGCGGTGCGTGCTGCAACAGCTGCGTCGCCTCGTACCCGGCAAGGAACGGCAGGCCGATGATCAGCACCAGCGCTACCGCCGTGCCTCCGCGCCAGAAGCCCGCTGCTGCCGCGACAAGCCACGCCAACGCCATCAGCGCCGCATGCGGGCTTGCCGGATGCCCGCTGAGCAAACGGTTAGGCGCGATATGAAGGAAGTCCATGGCGACCGCAGCGAGCAAGCCAACAGCGCACAACACCACCAAAGGCAGCACCCGTTGTAGGAGCCCACCCTGTGGGCGACGCCTTTCGCCGAAACCCCCAACCCCTGCGGCGCTATCGCGAACGGCGTCGCCCACAGGGTGGGCTCCTACAGGTGTCGTCATCGGACCAGGCCTTCGGTGCGCAGGTAGTCGGCGGCGACCTTTGAGGCGTCTTCGCCGTTGATCTGGGTGCGCGCGTTTAACGCACGCAGGCG
This sequence comes from Luteibacter aegosomaticola, assembly GCF_023078475.1. Classification (NCBI taxonomy): domain Bacteria; kingdom Pseudomonadati; phylum Pseudomonadota; class Gammaproteobacteria; order Lysobacterales; family Rhodanobacteraceae; genus Luteibacter; species Luteibacter aegosomaticola. The sequence goes on from NZ_CP095741.1 coordinate 4,172,564, forward strand.
TTCCACCGTCAGCGGGGCGAATGCGGCTTCCAGCGCGCCGCGCATCGCGGGGTAGCGCTTCAGCACTGCATCGCGCACCACGGGCGCGGGCTGGTACACCATCTCCACATGTTTCGGATCCTCCAGCACGACAAGCCCGGTCACGGCGATCGCGCCGTCGGTGGAGTAAACCATGCTCGCGTTCACACCGGAGATCCCCTCGGCCGCGGCCTTGATCGTGGCCGACGTATCGCCACCGGCCAGCACGAGCAACTGGTCACCACGCAAGGTAAAGCCATACGCCTTCTGAAACGCCGGCAACGCCGCATCGCTCTCGACGAACTCCGCCGAGCCAGCCAGCAATACGCTACTCGCGCCACCGCCAGACCCTGCACGTAGATCGCTACTCGCGCCACCGCCAGACCGTGCACGCAGACCGCTATCCGCGCCACCGTCAGGCGGTGCACGTAGACCGCTATCCACGCCATCGCTTCCGCCGAACCCGCGACGCCCGGGACCGCTACCGCCCTCGGCCACAGGCCCTTCCGTTGCAGGGGCGCGCTTGCGTGCAATCCCCTCACCCCCTACCCACCGCGCAAAATCCACCAGCGACCGCAACCCGTTCGCCTCCGCCACGTCGCGGCGCACGCCAATCGCCCAATGGTTATCGGCAGGCGCAGGCTTCAGCCACGTCACATGGTTCACCCGGTCAAGCGAGGCCGCCAGGGCATACGCCTTTGCAGCATCGCGAAACGCCGGGTCGCTTTCGCGGTGGAAGAAGAACGCCGCATTGCCGGTGTATTCCGGATACACATCGAGGTCACCGCCGAGCAACGCACGCCGCACGATCGAGGTAGGCCCCAGCTGGGTGTGGTCCACGACGGGAATCCCCTCGTGCTTCAGCACCTGCAACACCACCTGGCCGAGGAAAGCACCTTCGTTATCAGCCTTCGAGCCCACGCGCACGACATCCTGCGCGGCAACACCCACCGCAAAAAACGCCAACGCGACCGCCACCCCGTAGGAGCCCACCCTGTGGGCGACGCTGTTCGCGAGGCGCCGCACGATCTGCGGCGTTTTGCTTCTCGGCCCGGATGGGGTTGCGTTGACCCTGTGGTCTTGGGGCGAAAGATGTCGCCCACAGGGTGGGCTCCTACGGGGGGTTGGGGGCATTAGCGTAGGAGCAAGTCGGTGAAGGTGCGTTTGAAGGCGTCGTCGATCGGCGTGGCGTCGACGCTGGCGGGCAGGCCGAGGTAACGCGCTTCGAACTCGGCCACGGCCTGGCTGAAACGCTCCGCACGGCCTTCGCCGTCACCTTCCATCGCATACGAGAGCACGCGCGCCGCCTGGCCGGCCAGGTCGACATCATCGGGCAGCGCCGAGATATCGCCCCACACCTGCTTGAGGTAGAGCACCGCATCGCGCGCACGCCGCATGCGATGTAGCAGACCGCGAGGCATGGCGTGTTCGGGCGCGAAACGCGCCACGATGTCCTGTGGCCGGCTGACCAGGCGCGGGCCGAGATCGATGCGAATGCACAGCCACGCCGGGTCGAACAGCCACGAGCGGGGCATGGGCTCGTCACTGTAGGGCAGCACTTCGCCGTTCACCTCCACGCTCTCCGGGATGCCGGCGTCGAGCAGTTCCACGACATAGCGCCGCGTCGTCGGCCGGCCCGTGTAGTCGCCATCCATCGCATCGATATGCACGCGGTGCGCGCGGTCGCCTCGCCGACTACGCACGCAGGTACGCGCAAACTCACCGCGCTGATAGCCCTGGCTGGTGCCGTCATCGTCATAAAGCGCCGTCGAGCCCTCATCGCCTGGGAAGACCTGGAGGATCAGCGTATCAGGCACGCTCGCCAGGTTGCGCATGCCTTCCGGATAAAGCGGCACCACGCTGCCCGGACGCACGAAGATCGGGATCTCCTCCAGGCTATACGCCCGCTCGAGCATGCCGCCACCCTCGAACGCCTCGGCGCCATCGCGGCTATACCAGAGCCCCGGCGGCAGCCACACCGGGAACGACGCCGTCCCATCGGCACCCACCTGCGTGGTCACCGGTGCCACGAGGATGTCGTTGCCGAACATGTATTGCGACGGGTGCGCGTAGGCCTCTTCGTGCTCCGGCCAGTGGTAATACATGGGCCGTACGATCGACAGGCCCGTATCGTAGGCATCGCGAGCAGCACCGTAGATGTACGGTGCGAGTTGGTAGCGCAGGCGGATCGCCGCGAACACCGCATCACCGTACGGCGGCCCGAAATGCCACGGTTCCTTATGCAGGCTCGCCTCCTTCGCGGAGTGCGTGCGCAGCACCGGCGAGAACACACCCAGCTGCATCCAGCGCGCGTAGAGCTCCGGATCGAGATGACGCTCCGGCCGCGGAATCTTCTTGTCGAAGGTATGCCCGCCGATATCGTGGCTCCAGTACCCGTAGAGCACGTTGGAGGCCATGGCGGTGAAGTGCGGCTGGTACGCGAGCGAAATCCAGCTGATCACGCTATCGCCGGAAAAACCGATCGGGTAACGATGGTTACCGAGCCCGCCCCAGCGGTGATAGATCAGGCCACGCTGGTCACCCTCGCGCTGCATCTCGGTGAAGAACACGTGGTTGAGCCACCAGGTGTTCGACAGCCCGGGGAACGCCTTCGAATCCTTCCACTGCTGCCAGTCCAGCCACCAGAAATCCACGCCCTGCTTTTCGAGCGGGATAAGAATGGTGTCGAACAGCGCGCGCATGTACGGCTGCGATGCCCCTTCAAACGGAATGGGTGCCTGCGTCGAGGTATCCCACGAAAGCGCCTCCGCCATCGCGGCGTAGTTTTCCTCGTGCGGCAACACGCCCGACGCCGGGTGCAGGTTCAGGGTAATCCGCAGGTTCTCGCCATGCGCCCAACGCATGAAGGCCTTCGGGTCCGGGAACAGGCTGCGGTTGAAGGTGTAGCCGGTCCAGCCGGATTGCTCGCCGAACGCATCCTTATGCTCGTGGCCGGGGCGCAGCGAGAGGCCAGGCGTGGTGTGCCAGTCCATATCGAGGACCAACACATCGAGCGGGATGCGTTCCTTTTCGAAGCGGGCGCCGAGCGTACGCAGCTCCTCATCGGAATAATTCCAATAACGCGACCACCAGTAACCGAACACGAAGCGCGGCGGGATCGGCTGCGGACCGGCGACCGATGCAAAATCGGCGATCGCCGCGCGGAAATCATGGCCGTAGCCGAAAAAGTACCAATCCTGGCGCTCGCCTTCGGGTGGCACGACCACCCAGCCGGCATCGTCGATGCCGAAGCTTCCGCTATCGTCGACCACGTGCCAGCCGTCGCGGGCGATCAGGCCCTCTTCCAGGGGGAGCTTGGTCCCGTCCTGCCAGGTATCGCCTTCGTAGCGGTCCAGCGTACGGAAGGTGCCGCCCAGGTTGTGTTTCTGCGTATCGCCCGGGTGCCAGGTGGCTTCGTGGCCCGGACCGCGGACCACGACGGAAAGGTTATCGGCGGTAAACCGCCCGGAATCCTTCGTGTAGCGCAGGCGGAGCAGGCCGGTATCGATCTGGACGGTGGTGTCGTCTTCATCGATATGGAAGGGCGGCACATCCAGCGCCCGGTTCACGACGATCTGGGTACGGATATCGCGAAAGGCGCCGTCGGCGCTCCATTCCAGCCTTATCAGCCTTGGCGAGAGCACGGTGAAACGGACCGGTCCGCGCTCGATCGTGGCCTCGGGCCAGGCGGCGGCGCCGGCCTGGGTCGGGAGGTCTTTCGTGGCTTCCATGGGCTGGAGCACCTCTTCGTTACCAGAGGTGGACCATTATGACGCGTCGCCGCATGGAGTGCCGGTGAAGGTTTGACACCGATTTGGCGATTTCTGCACTTCCTTCCGGGCACCTTCAAGCCCTTGATCCATCACCGAGGGAGGCAACCCATGAACGAAGACCAGATCCGCGGCGCCGCCAACACCATCGGCGGGCGCGTGCAGCGCGCCGCCGGCGCCCTTACCGGCGACCATGATCTCGAAGGGGAAGGCGCGGTCCGCGAGGTAGCTGGCCGGGTCCAGCAGAAGGCAGGCGATGCGGTGGAAACCGTACGCGATGTGGTCGCCCACCGCCCGCTCGGCGCGATCCTCAGCGGCTTCGGCGTCGGCATCCTGGTAGGCATGCTGCTAGCGCGCCGCGACTAAACCGCCGAATCATTGTAGGAGCGCGCTTGCGCGCGATGGGGGCTACGACACGCCCTATCGCGCGCAAGCGCGCTCCTACATGTGTTTTGGGGGATCAGGCGTAGTGGGCTTTCAGCTGGCCGACGGTCAGCGGGCTTTCGGTCGGGTCCATGGCCTGCATCACCAGCCATTCGCAGAAGCTGGAGTGCATCGGCAGGTCGAAGCCTACGTAGCGCTCGAGGGTATCGATCACATCCTCGGGCAGGTCGAGCACCCGGGTGGCGTCGTTCACGTCGGCACAGCCCGCCAGGACGGCGACAAGCGGTGCGATCGGTTCGAAGTGGGCAACGGCCAGCGCCATGGTTTGGTCCTCGCGTAGGTCATGGGCATATCTACCCTGATTCCATGACGGACCGGCGCGAAAAATGTGACAAATCATCGTTAAGTGCCGCCAGGCCGCATGACATCACGCTTTCGCGTGCCCGGACCCTGTCACCAGAGCCCGGAATTGCAGCGTGCACCGACCTACCTTTCACGAAACCGTCTTAGCGCGTCCTTACAAATACCTGCCACGTCCGCTGTATGTAGGAGCGCGCTTGCGCGCGATGGGGGATGTCGCGAGCATCTATCGCGCGCAAGCGCGCTCCTACAGAGTCACTGATTAGCCGTCTTTGCCGAGGCCGGTTTGCTGCAGCAGGATCAGCAGGGTGCTGTCGATCCAGCGGCGGGCCAGGCTTTCGCGTTTGCCGGTGAGGTGTACCGTGGCGAGTTGTTCGCTTGTCACACCCGTGGCGCCTTCGCCTTCCACGCGGACGCGGTACCAGACTGAGGCGGGGCGCAGTTCTTTCGGTGGCGCGGTGGGGTTCAGCGGGATCGGGCCGCCGCGCTCTTTCGCCAGTGCCATGCCTGGCAGGTGTTCGAGTGCACCGTTGTCGATAGTGACGACCGTGCCGTGTAGCGGCGTCGCCGCGCCCTTCGCGAAGACGGTGGCCTCGCTGCCGAGCGTTAGCCGCGCACGGTCGGCTTCGGAGACGAGCGCTTCGACACGCCAACGCGTGCCGCCCACCACCGTGGCCATGCGCGTGCTGGTCGATACCCAGCTGCCAGCGCGCAAGGTTTCGTCGAGATCGCGCACCACGCCATCCGCTACCGCGACGACACGCAGGCGGCGCAGTTCGGCTGCGCTCGCGAGTTTCTGCGCGTCGTACTGCTCGGCCATGCGATCCGCTACCACCTGTTTCGCCACGCCATCGCGATCCAGCGCGGACGCACCGCGCGCTGCGGATTCATAGGCATCGCGTAGCGCATCGGCCTTCGCACCCTCGTCCTGCGGCGCAGGCGACGACAGCTCGAACAACGTATCGCCCCGCTTTACGCTCTGGCCTTCGTGCACCAGCACCTTGTCCATCTGCGCCGGATACGGCGTGAACACCGGCTGCTCGAACCCGGATTCAACCAGGCCATCGCTCTTGATCGATGCCGACCACGGCACGAGCACGACCAGGGCTACCAGCCCCAGCCCTACCAGCCAGCGCCGTGCGACGGGCCAGCGGATCTCGGCACGGCGGTGCCACCACACACGCGCTTCGTATTGCATGGGTTTCACCACGAACGTCACGATTTCCACGAGGAAAAGAATCAGGCCCATCGCCTTGAAGAAGGCGTGGTACACCACGACAGCGATACCCACGAACAACGTGATGCGGTAAAGCCACGTCGTAAAGGCAAAGCCGGTAAGGAAGGCGGCAAACGATTTGGACACGGCGTCCGGCCGCGGGTCTTCGATGCCGAGGAAAGTGCGGCGCACCCAGCGCTTCGCCCAACGCCCTGCCCGCTCGTGCAGGCCCGGGAAATCGAGCGCGTCGGCCAGGATGAAATACCCGTCAAAACGCATGAACGGGCTCGCGTTCACGGCGATGGTGAGCACCCAAGCGGTGGTGCCGAGGAAGAACAGCGCATTGCGGAAGTTGCCATCCGGCGCGAACGACCACAGCAGCGTGCACCAGGCCGCCAGCACCAGCTCGGCCATCACGCCCGCGGACGCGATCGCCAGGCGCTTCTGCGAGCGCTCCAGCTTCCAGCTCTCGCCCGTGTCGGTATACGCCATGGGCCACATCACGAGCAGTGCCACACCCATGTGACCCACGCGCACGCCGTGTTTCGTCGCCATGAACGCGTGACCGAACTCGTGCCAGCACTTGGAAAACACCAGTGCCCCGGCGAAAGCGAACACGCCATCCCAGGTCAGTGCCCCGCGCAGGTTCGCCTGCACCACATCCCACTGCCGCGCGGCGAAGATGAGGCCGAGCACCGCGGCGAACAGCGTGGCCACGAGAAAGCGTGCCGTGAACATCCAGCGGATGTACGGCAGCGCGTTGCGCAGGAACCGTTCCGGGCGCACCAGTGGCACGCGGATGAACAGGTAGTTCTGCAGAAGCCAGTGGCCAAGAGAGGTCACCCGCTTGGGTGTCGCGCTGCGCAGCAGCTGTTGCTGCTTCAGGAACATCGCGAACTCGAGCACATCCTCCGGCTCGGGCTGCAAGGTCGTGGTCGCAGCAATCGTGTCGGCGATCAGGCCGGCCTCGCCCAGATCCCAGTGCTGAAGGATCTCGAACTCCAGCCAGCCGATGCGGAAGAACTGGTTGCGAACGGGATCCGACAGATGCCACGCCGGCGAGCCATCGCGGTTGCGGCCTGCCGGGTGGATATCGAGTTCTTCGCGCAGCATGGGCCACGGCGGCGGCGCCGGGCCCATCGGTGCACCCAGGGCAGCCATGGCTGCCGCGGCGGCGTTCATACCCCGCCCCAGGCCCGCACGCTGGCGATCGGCCGGCGCAGCAGCAGGTAACCAAGCACGCTCCAGTGACCGGATACACGCGCCGTGCCCTGCAGGCCGATGCGCGCCGCCGACGCGTCGCCATCCACCGTGCCACGCAGCACGTAGCTCGCCACGCCCGTCGGCGATTCCACCGGCTGGTAGCCGGCGTAATCCAGACGCGCGCCAATCGGGCTCAGCGGCGCCACCTTCAGGAACACGGTCATCGGTGCGCCGCCTTCCAGGTTGGTCGGCTCGCCCACCGGTGCCCACGCACGCACGCCCAGCGTGTGCGGATCGGCCAGCAGGCCAATGCGCTCACCGGTCTGCACCGGTCGCCCGGCCCAGTCATCGGGATCGGAATAGACGAACACGCCGTCGGCGGTCGCGCGAATCTCGAGCTTCTCCACTTCACGCTGCAGCGAGGCGACATCCACCTCGCGCTCGTGCAGCTTGCCCTCGGCCATGCCGAGGTCGGCCTTGGCATTCTGGCTTTCAATCGCCTGCTGCGCGGCCTGGTGCATTTCGACGTTGGCGGTGGCGAGCTCGGCCTGCGCGACGGCGAGCTTGTTGCGCAGCGTCGTGTCGTCCAGTTCGGCCAGTATCTGCCCCGCTTTCACGGACGCGTTCGGTGCGACCACCATGCGCTTGATGACACCCTCGCGCGGCGAAGCGATCACCTGGCTGTGCAGGGAAATGATTTCCGCCGGCACCAGGGTGTACTCGCGCACGGGCATCAGCAACGCCAGCAACAGGGCCCCGACGATATAGCGCCAACGCTTGCCACGCGTCGCCGCACGCCACCAGCGCTGCACGAGCGTCGGCCGCGCCACCAGCGACCACCACGCATAGCCGTAAAGCCCGGCCATGTGCAGCAGCGCGAACTCATCGCTATCCGGCGACAACGTACTGGGCCACGGCGTGTCGCGGCCGAGGAACAGCAACGCGCCCACCGACTGATCCGGACCGAGCAGCGGCAACACCCAAACGTGGGTGGGGAACCACTCGCTCCATCCGCGGGCCAGGTCGTCATCCAGCATGTCAGCCGACAGCGGCAGCACGCGCGCATTGGCGGGCAACCCCGTGCAACGCGGCGCCAGCGCCTTCGCGACGCCGGAGAGCCACAGGGCGTACGGCGTATTCGGATCCACATCCGCCAGGCCGGAATGCGCAGCGAGCCGCGGCGGCCGGGCGGCGGGCAACACCACCAGCGCGGCCTGGCGGTAATCCACCAGCAGGCGCGTCTCGTTGCACGCGGTGAAGCCGAGCTCGGCCGCGGTGGTCGCGGCTTCCACGCGCGACGCGAGCGCATAGAAGCGCGACGACGCGGGCGCGCCGGTAGCAGGCTGGGCGCTCATCGGTTTAGCCCTTGCCCGGCGCGGCGCGGCCGCTCATGCCCGGCAGCACGCGGCTGGTATCGCCGGTGAAGTCCGCTTCGATCTCGATGGTCTGGCTCACCGCGTCCACCCGGCCACTCAGGCGGGTGACGGTGAGCTGGTACCGCGCGCCGGTTTCGTCCACGGTGGCATCCAGATGCGCACCGGGCTTCAGCCAGCTGATCCAGTTGGAGGGCACGTTGAGACGCGCCTTCGGCGTACCGGTGCCGACGAGGTCGACCACCGGTGCACCCGCGCCCACGCCCTGCCCTTCCTTCACGTGCACGCGCGCCACGCGGCCATCGAACGGCGCGACGAAACGGCACTGGGCAAGCTGGGCATCGATGATGCGCAGCTGGCCCTTCGTGCGGTTCACGTCAGCCGCCGTGAGCTCCACCTCGAGCGCCGCGGCGGACTGCAGGCCCTGCAGCTTCGCCTTGGCTTCGTAGCGCAACTGCGCGGCCTTGTACTCGGCATCGGCTGCTTCGTGCTTCGCGCTCAGGTCGCTGCAATCGAACGCCACGAGCGTCTTGCCCTTGGCCACCGTATCGCCCAGCTGCACGTACACACGGGCCACACGGCCAGGCGCCGCCGCCGACATCGGGCTTTCCTGGTCAGCCACTACCAGGAAACGCACCGGTGCCTGCGTGGATGCCGCGGGTGCGGCCTCAGCGAACGCGCTAGCGGAACATGCGAGGCCAAGCGCGAGAACGGCGTGCAGCCACATCGAGGTCTTCATGGTCTTTCAGGATTCTGCAAAGGAATTACGGGGTGTTGGCGGCGGCCGTAGCCGGTGCGGCGGAGAACTCACGGAGCTTGTCCAGCACGGAGAGCACGGCGGCTTCGGCCAGTGCGCTGACCGAACGGGTGCTCACGTCATCCGGCAGGAAGCTCTGGTAGCTCTGCTTCATCAGCGCCTTGCCCGTCTTGTCCTGCACCGTCACATCCCACACCGCGCGCATGGCGGCCTTGCCCGGTGCCGCGCTGTAACGCAGCTCCACGGCCAGGCTGTCGTCGCCATTGCCAAGGACGAGGCGGTTGCCGGTGAACACGTTGCCCACGGCGCTACGCACGGCCGTCGCGTCCACCTTCGCCGGCAGGCCGGTGACGCTCAGCACGAACGGACGATCGACCTGCGGCACATCGACCACCGAGGTGAAGACATGCTTTTCGCCGTCCACCAGGCTGGCCTGGATGGCGCGCGAGAGCGATGCCACGTCGCTGCCTTCCACCTTTTCCGGCATCAGGTCGATACCCACCGAGTTCAGCACGCGGCCGTAGGCCGACTGCGCGGCGGCGTACGATGAGGCTTCCTGGAAACGCGAGACGAGCGAGCGGGCCTGCGTGCGCAGGGTTTCCAGATCGCTGGTGAGCTGATTATCGGAACCCGCGCGCGAGATGCTGGCCAGGCGCTGGTCGACGCTTGCCGATTCCTGCGCGAGGTCGTGGTCGTACACAGCCAGCTTGTAGCGCTCGACCGAGACACGCACCTGGGTCACGATCGCCATGCTCAGTGCCATGCGGCGGGCATCGTCGACTTCCATGCGCGCCTTGTTCGTGCGCTTGATCGCCGGGATACCGGCTAGGCGCACGAGGTTCATGGACATGCTCAGGCCGCCCTGGGTCCAGTTCTCGTTGTACAGGTACTTGTTGGAGTCGTAGCCGATGCCGCCGAACAGGTTGAGGTTCGGGAACAGCGCGGTGATCTGCTTCTTCGCTTCGAGAGCGTCGATGCGGGTCTTGTAGTCTTCCTCACGCAGTTCCGGACGCTGTTCCAGGGCCATCTGTTCCAGCTGGTTGAGCTGGTCCTGGTTTGAAGGCAGCGGCGCCAGCGCGGCTTCGCTGGTATCAGCCAGAGTGAAGTCGGTACCCGGCGCAAGGTTCATCAGCGCGGCCAGCTCGCGCTTGGCGAGCTGCATTTCCGTGCGCTTCTGGGTGACCAGGCTCATCGCATCGAGCAGCGCGCGCTGGTATTCCAGGCCTTCCACCGGCGGCAGGATGCCGGCGCGTTCGGCCTCGCGGGTCTTCTGCAGCGCGGCCTGGATGTTGTCGGCCACGCTGTTCGCCTCGCCCAGCAGGCGCTGCGCGCCGAGGGCACGCCAGTACGCGTCACGCGTGTCCTGCACGATGTTCTGCAGCACCTTGCGGCGGCGCTCGTCGGTCACGTTCACGTCTTCCGCGGCCTGCTTCGCACGGAAGTAGCTCAGGCCAAAGTCGAGCACGTCCCACGACAGCGTGGCATCGCCCAGCAGGTGCGCACGCTCTTCCGAGGTGGACGGGCGCAGCGAGACGATGCGGTCCTGGATGCCGATGCTGGTGCCGCCGGAATCGTTGTCGCGCCAGCGGTAGCCGGCATCGGCGGTGAGCTTGGGCAGCATGTCGAGCTTGCTCACATCGAGCAGGCCCTTCGACAGCGCCGTCTCCATCAGTTTCAGGCGGTAATCCAGGTTGTACTTCAGCGAACGGGCCATGACGTCGGAGAGCGTCAGCGCACCGTTCAGCGGCTCCTGGCCCTTGTACATCGCGGCGGTGTCGTTCTGCACGCGCTTGGCGATCTCATCGTGCGTCAGCGGCTTGGGCGTGGCGATACCGCAACCGGTAAGGAAGACAGCGAGCGCCACCGAGGCGGCAAGCGGGGCAAAACGCAGCGAAGTACGCGACATGGCAGTGGTCATCGGGTGAAGGTGGGACATGGGTCGGGCAATCCTTGTGGCGCGCATCAGTGGCGTGGCTGAGTGGTGGGCACGGCGGCAATCTCCGGGTGGTTGGCCTTCGCCATGGCCGCGATACGGGCCGAAAGCGAGGGCGCACCGCCCGGGGTGCTCGCCGGTGGCGGCACGTGGATAGCCACGGGCACCTGCGGCGGTTCGTGCGAGGCCTGCGGCGCGTGGTGCTGCGCCGTGTGCTTCGCGTGGTCCTTTTCGTGAGCGTGGTGGTGCTTATCGGTGGCGTTTTTCTCTGCCAGCTTCGCCGGGGCGAACGGTGAGAAGTCGTCCCACAGCGGGCTGTGGTCACGGGCGAAATCGTTCTCGCCGACGCGACGGTCCGCTTCGATGTCTTCGAGCAGCTTCTGCGAGAACGCGACGCCATCCGGCAGCACGAACAGGCCCGGCTCCCAGGTCTGACGGATATCGCGCTTCGTGTGGTCGTAGCCGATCGGCCAGATTTCGTCGCCCTTGGCCTGGATCGGCGGCGTCGTGCCGTGGATCGTGATGGTCAGGGTGGCGGTGCTGGTGTCGCCGTCCGCGTCGGTGATCGTGTAGACGAACACCTCGGTGAGTGTGCGCGACGCATCGAGCGAGCTCACCTTCGGGTTGGCCACGTCGAGCTTGTAGCTGTAGCTGCCGTCCGGGTTGAGCACGAGGGTGCCGTATGCGCCCGCGCTGCCGCCGCCGATCACGCCGGCATGGCCGGTGTTCTGCGACGACACGGCGGTGACCGGGCCACCGGCGGCCGCGCCGTCCGCACCGATGCGATCGGAGCCGACGTAGACGTTACCGCTGGTCGAGGTCTGGCCGCTGTCCTGCACGATCGTGGCGCTGTCATCGTGGGCCACGGGCACGTCGTTGGCGATATCCACCACCAGCGTGCCGTTCGAGGTACCACCACCGCGATCGACCACGGTGAGTGCGATCGTGTCGGTGCTGTCCGGGCCGTTCTGGGTCAGCGCATGATCCAGCGTGTACGTGTAGCTGATCGTGCCCGCGGTCGGTACCGAACCATTGGTCGCGGTGGCGTGGAAGCCCGTGAGCACGAGCGTGCCATCCGGCGTGTGGATCGTGACCGGGTGCCCGCCCGAGAGCTGGCCGAGCTGGTCCGCCGTGAGCGTGGTGCCACCGATGGTAACGCTGGCCAGGCCATCGCCCGCCGTCACGGTGAGCGTGCCGGTGGTGGTCTGGCTGCCGTCGTGGTCGGCCAGGCCGCCCTCGTGCACGGTCGCATGGCCCGTGGCCGAACCGTTGCCGTCCACCGCGCCGATCACCGGCGCGCCATCGGTATGGCCGTGGATCGTGATGGTCAGCGTGGTGGTGGCGGCATCGCCGTCCGCGTCGGTGATCGTGTACGTGTAGGTTTCGGTGAGCGTGACACCGTCCTTCAGCGCGTTGACCACCGGGTTGGTGTTATCCACCGCGTAGCTGTAACTGCCATCGGCGTTGAGCGTGAGCGTGCCGTACTGGCCCGCCACGCCGACGCCCACGTGGCCGTTCACCGCGCCCGGCGCCGTACCGGCCTGCACGCCCGTTACCGGGCTGGCCGTGGCATCCGCGCCGACGCGGTCGGGCACGTCGCCGTGCGTCGAGCCGGTGACGACGTTGCCGGTGAGCGGTGCGCCGTCTTCGTTCACGTCGCCCGTGTCGTGGTTAGCGGTCGGGGTGTCGTTGACGATGTCGATCACCAGCGTGCCGTGCACATCAGCGCCGCCAGCGTCGGTAACCACCAGCCCAATCTCGTCCGTCGTATCGGCCGCACCCGACTGGCCCACGGCATGGTCGAGCGTATAGGTGTAGCTGAGCGTGCCACCGGTGGTGATCGTGCCGGCCGCGTTCGTCGTCGCGACGAAGTCAGTCAGCACGAGGGTGCCATCCGGCGTGTGGATCGTCACCGGCGTGCCGCTGTGGATCGCGTCCAGGTCCGCCACGGTGAGCGTGGTGCCGCCGACCTTGACGCTGGTGAGGCCATCCGGCGCGGTCAGGTCGATGGTGCCGGTGGCGGCAGCGCTCTCACCCGCCGGACCATCGGGCGTCAGGCCCGGCTCGTAGACCGTGGCGTGACCGCTCGCGGCGCCGTTGCCATCGGCCGGGGTGACCGTCGGCGCGCCGTCGGTATTGCCATGGATACGGATGGTCAGCGTAGCCGTGCTGGTGTCGCCATCGGCATCGGTGATCGTGTACGTGTACGTATCCGTCAGCGGCTGGCTGCCGTCCTTCAGCGCGTTGACGGCCGGGTTGTCGTTATCCACGGCGTACGAGTAGCTGCCATCGCTGTTCAGCGTGAGCGTGCCGTACTGGCCCACGACGCTGCCGCCCACGCTGCCCGTGACGGTGCCGCCGGTGTCGCCTGCGTGCACACCCGTCACATGGATACCGCCGTCGGCGCCCGGGCGATCGGTGACATCGCCGAGACCCGGGGCGGTAGCGCCGCCCGTGCCGATCACGTTGCCGCTGGCACCCGCGCCGTCTTCATACGCATCCGATGTATCGCCCTTCGCCACCGGCACGTCGTTCATGATCGTCACGACCAGCGAGCCCGTCGCGTTGCCGCCACCGGCATCGTTCACCTCAAGGGCGATCGTGTCGTTCTCGTGATCGGAGCCGGTCTGGCTACGCGGACCGTTGAGCGTATAGGTGTACGAAATCGTGCTCTTCGTCGCGGCGCCGCCGGTCGAATCGATCACGGTGAAGTCGGTGATCAGCAGCGTGCTGCCATCGGCCGTGGTGATCGTGATGGGGCTGCCACCATGGTGCAGATCGGTAAGGTCGCTCGCGCTGATCGTCTTGCCGCCGATCACGACGCTGGACAGGCCGTCCGGCGAAGCGATATCGAGCGTGCCATCGACGCTGCTCTTGTCGGCCGCCGGGCCGTCGGTGGTGAGGCCAGCCTCCCATACCGTGGCTGCGCCACCCGCACCGTTGGTGCCGTTGCCGCCATCCGGGCCGACGGTAAGCGTGCCGTCGGTATGGCCCTTGATCGAGATGACCAGCGTGGTCTGCGAGGTATCACCGTCACCATCGGTGATGGTGTAGGTGAACGTTTCCTTCAGCGGCGTGCTGCCGTCCTTCAGCGCGTTGACGGTCGGATTGCTGTCGTCCAGCTCATACGTGTACGAGCCATCGCTGTTAAGCGTAAGCCGGCCGTACTGGCCGTCGAGGGCCGAGCCCACGGTACCGGTCGAGGTCGATCCGCCGCCCAGGTTGGCCGACACGCCCGTGACCGTGGCACCGTCGGCGCCCACGCGGTCGGCTACATCGTGCGCACCCGTGCCCGTGATGACGTTGCCCGTGGCGTTAACACCGCTATCTTCCGTCACCTCGGCCGCATCCGCGTTGGCGATCGGCTTGTCGTTGACGATGTTGACCACGAAGTCCGACACGGTGCTCTTCGCACCGGAGGCATCGACGACCGTGAGGTGGAACGTATCAGCCACGTTGTCGCCAGAGACACTCGGTGCCGTACTGAGCGTGTACGTATACGAAATCTTGCCTTCGGTCGCTACGCCGCCCACCGAGGTCGTCGTATCGAAACCGTTGATCTCGAGGACGCCGTAGGACGTGCCGAAGCCGACCCTGAGGGTCCCCTGATGGATCTGCGTGAGTTCATCAAGACTGAGGGTGATCGTCTCGGTACCCCACTGGAAGGTCACGCCGGACAGGCCGTCGGCTGCCACCACCGTAATCTTGCCGCTGGTGACATCGCCACCCGGCATATCAACCAGGCCGGCTTCGTACACCGTGGCATCGCCCGTGGCGGCTCCGTTGTTGTCCTTCACGGTAACGGCAGGCGTACCGTCGGTCTTGCCCTTGATCGTGATCACCAGCTTCGCGGTGCTGGTGTCGCCATCGGCGTCGGTGATCGTATAGGTGAAGGTTTCGGTCAGCGGCTGGCTATTGACCTTCAGCGCGTTGACGGTCGGGTTGGTGTTGTCGAGCGTGTACGTGTACGTACCGTCCGCATTGAGGACGATCGTGCCGTACGTGCCAACCAATGCCGAGCCGACGTTATCCGTCGCCGTCGTACCCGTATCGCCTACCGCCACGCCCGTGACCGGCGAAGCGGTCGCATCGGCGCCAATGCGGTCGGCGACGCCGCCGTTCGCGTCGCCGTGGACGACATCGCCCGAGAGCGCCGGACCGTCTTCGGTCACGGTGCCCGCATCGTCCTTCGCCGTCGGCGCGTCATCGATGATCAGGACGCCGAGATCGTCCCCGTCCACCTTCGCCTTGCCGGCATCGGTGATCGAAAGGGTGTAGTTCTCCTGCAAGGCGCTGGTGTTCACCGTCGGCGCATGGGTCAGCGTGAACGTGTAGGCAACGCTGCCGGACGTCGGCACGCCGCCGACCGAATCCTTCACCGTGAACCCGGTGAGGGTAAGGGTGCCGTCCGTAGACACGAGGTTAAGCGTATTACCGTTGCCCAGCGCCTGCAGCTGCGCCAGGGTCACCTCGGTGCCGCCGATCCAGATGCTCGTCAGGCCATCCGGTGCGGTGAAGTCGATGCTGCTCTTCTGGATCTGGCTGTCGTCACCATCGACCAGGCCCTTCTCGTACACCGTCACGTTGCCGTTAGCGGTGCCGTTCTTGTCGACGGCGGTAATCGTCGGGGCACCGTCGGTGTGGCCCTTGATGGTGATGGTGAGCGTCGCCGTCGCTTTATCGCCGTCCTTGTCGGTGATCTGGTAGGTGAAGCTGTCCTTGAGCGTCTCGCCGTCCTTCAGCGCATTCACCGCGGCGTTGTCGTCGTTCGCCAGGTACGAATAGCTGCCGTCGGCGTTGAGCGTGAGGTGGCCGTACTGGCCCGAGATCAGCGTACCGACGTTACCCGCCACCGGGGTGGCACCCGCGCCGATGCCCACGCCGGTCACCGGCGAGGCGCCCGGATCATCCGCGCCAAGGCGGTCCGGCTTGCCGGTCGTACCTGGATCGGTCACCACGTTGCCGGTTGCAGCCTGATGGCTGTCTTCGGTGACCTCGGCGGCATCGTCGTACGCGGTCGGCGTGTCGTTCACGATGTTCACGACAATCACGCCACTGTTGACGGACTGCTCCGAGTCCGTCGTGGTCACGGTGATCGTGTCGTTGCTGCTCGTCACGCCCGGCTGCTGCACGGCGCCGGTGAGCGTGTAGTGGTAGGTGAGTGTCGTGGTGCCGTCAGGGTTGGTCTCGTAGCCGGTGATGACCAGCGTACCGTTCGGCGTATCGAGCGTGCGGCTCGCCTCGGACATGCTGTCGAGCGACCCGAGCTGCGCGGCCGTCAGCGTCAGCGTGGTGCCGGCCGAGCCAGCGAACGTGACGCTGTCGAGGCCGTTACCCAGTGCGAAGGTCCAGCTGCCGTCCGATGCCTGCGAACCGGCCAGGCCCGTCGGGGTCAGGCCTTCTTCCCTGACCTGCAGGCTGCTGGAGATCGTGACATTGATCAGGCGCGTGGTAACCAGCGCGGCATCGGTGGAACCTTGGGTGTTGTCGGCGTACCCGTAGTGGTCGCCGACCGAACCGTCGTAGTTCCCATCGTTGTAAGCCGCATCGTCGTCCAGCGTGCCCTGGTCCGGGCGGCTGCCATGGTTAGCCTGGTCGTTGACCGACAGCTGCACCTGGAACGTACCGTTCCACAGCGCGTTGTTGTCCTTGTCGGCACTGCTGGCCGGGATCTTGATGCCGACCGTGTTCAGCGCGGCTTCCACGTCGGTGATCGAACCGGTCAACGTGATGGTGCTGTGACCCTGCGCATCGGTGCCGACCACGTAGTCCGTACCGTTCAACGTGCCATGTGAACCCGCCGACATGGCGACGCCACCCAGTGAGTTAACCAGGAAGCCGCTCGGCAACGTAATGGTCGCGCTGATCGGGCTATCACCCGCATCGGGGTCGTCCAACGCGATGTGCTGAAGCACATAGGTGCCCGCACTGCTCTCCGTGCCGACGTTCGAATCCGTGACACCGATGACCGTGGGGTTATTCACCGAGGACGGGAACACCACGCGGATATTCGACGCGACGTTCTGGCCGAGGCTGCTGTCGATCTTGCCGTACGGATCCACGTCCACGGTCGGGACATCGGCCGTGTCCGTATTGTCGGCGTTGGCGTTGGGGCCGCCGTTGGCATCGTGCGAACTCGCCAGTGCGCCGGTATCGACATCGCGCACGCGGTCATCGGCGATCACCTCGACCTGATAGGACTGGTCGGCGTTGGCAAGGCTACCGCCGATCGACACCCTCAGGCCCGCGAGATACGCAGTGATTTCGGCACGCGTACCCCGGATCACCAAAGCGGCATCGGTGCCGCCGAAGGTGTCGTCCACCCGGACACCCGAAGTGGAGGCGTTATCCGAGGTAATGACGATATTCGTGTACGCGGTCGAGGCCAGCGGCTTGCCAGTCGCATCGTTGATGCGGACCGTGACCTCCATGAAGTCGGTCTCGCCATCGGTGATGCCACCGCCATCGGTGTAGTCGGGGTCATTCACCTCGAAGCCACCCACCGCTGTGCTGCCGTCGAGGTAGACGGTGCCGCTGCCCGCGGCCACGGTCGGTGCATCGTTGACCGGATCGATCGTGATGGCGATCGACAACGGTGCCGGGTTGTTCGAGACGCTGCCGTTACCGGTGTCACTACCGATCTTCGAACCGCTATCGTCGAACGTCACCTTCAGCGTCACATCGCCGTCGGCCGAGCCGTTCTGGTCCTGGTTCGCATCCTTCGCGCTCGTATAGGTCAGGCCGAGCGCGGTATCGTTGAGCAGGCTCTGGATATCGCTGGCCTTGCCGGTGAGCACCAGGTCGCCGCTGTTATCACCGCTGATCGTCACGCCATTGATCGACGTCTGCGTGCCGGCACCGCCGATGCCCAACGTGCCGAAGTCGACGTGCAGGGTAATCGTCACCGCCGTATCGAACGCCGCCGATTCCGGATCGCTCACGACGAAGCTGCCACCGATGAACGTGGCCTGGTCTTCCTTCGTGGTCACGGCGGTGGGGCCGGTCAGCACGCCCGGCTCGTTCACGCTCGAGGCGCGGACGACCACGGAGGCTGCCGAAATATTGCCGTTCTTGTCCGGTACCGCGGCGGTGTACCAGTCGTACTCGGTGGTATCCACCGGGGTGGTCGAGGTACCCGTACCGGTACCCGGCGTCGTCGACTGGTTTTCAGCGCCGCCGTTGGCGCCGCTGGTGAGGTTGCCATTCGCATCGCGCAGGCGGTCGTCGGCGATCACCTGCACCTGGTACTTCGCGTCACGGTCGGTCGAGAACGTCACGGTCAGGCCGGCCAGTGCCGCGTTGACCTCGGCACTCGTGCCGCGCAGCACGAGGTAGTCGCCAGCGCCGTTCTTATCGGTATCCACGCCCAGGCCCGAGGTCGTGGCGTAACCGATCGTCACTTCGCTGTATTCCGCCGCGCTGAATGCCGTGCCGTCCGAATGCAGCAGGCGGACCACGACCTCCATGTAATCCTGCTCGCCGTCCGTGACCTTCGTGAGGTCGGGGTCGGACACGCTGAAGCCGCCCACCGGATTGTTCGCCGGCTGCGCGCTGTCCAGGTCGATCGGGCCCGTCGGAGCCTTCACCACGGGCGCATCATTCGTCGGCGCCGTATAGATCCAGAACGAGTTGCCGGCCTGCTCCTTGTCACCATCCGAGATGGTGAAGCCGAACTTGTCGTCCGGCGTGTTATCCGTACTGGTGTACGTGTGGCCCAGCGATTCCGTACCGTCGTTGAGGTAGTAGATGTAGCCCTTCGCCACATCCTGCTGCGTGAACGAGGAGCCTGCACCCAGGATATGGAAGGTCTGGCCGCCATCGGTGGAGTAGGCAATGTTGCCGTGCGCCGGCGCGGACGTGATCAGGTACTGCACCTGGACGCTGGTGCTATCCGGGTCGTAGGCCTGGAGCATGTCGCTGGTGATCTGGCCCCAGCCGCCTTCCTTCACGGTCAGCGGTTCGTTGGCAGCGTTGCCACCGATGAGGTTCGGCGAACCGTCAGCCGCCTGGGGATCCGCCTGGGTCGGATCCTTGGCGATCTGCGGCGCATCGTTGACGTTGGTCATCTGGACGCGCACCGTGCCATCGCTGAGCGAATGGCCGCCCCAGCGGTCGACGGCGCCTACCGTGAACGTCGTGTCGCGTACTTCCGAGCCATCGCTCACGAAGCGCAGGCCCGTGGTGGCCGGGTCCCCCGTGATGATGGAGGCGTCCAGTTCCTGGTTCAGCGTGACGACGTTCCAGGTCTTGCCCTGGTCGGTCGAGTACTCCAGCCGGCCGCCCGTGGGCAGCGAGGTCACGATGAACTTCAACGCGTGGTCACCCGTCGCGTCGTTGTTATCCGCGTAGTTGTCCTTCGTGCTGCCCGGGAGCGTCGCCGTGCCCTCCAGGTAGTCCTGGCTGGTCGCGTCGTCCGGGTCGGTGATGCTGAGCTGGCCCGTCGTGATCATGGCGGTGCCGCCTTCGGGGATCACCGTGTTCGACGAGCCCGTGACCACCGGCAGGTCGTTCACCGGGGTCACGTAGATGTTGAACGTGGGTGTCCACGTATCCGCGACGATGGTGCCATCGGGCTTCTCCACCGACACACCGGCCGATACGGAGAAGTTGGCCGCGAGGTGGAAGTTTTCCCCGCCGTCGTGCTGGAAGCGCACGTCACCGTTGTTCAGGTCGGCCTGGGTGAACGTGCCATACAGGGCGATATCCACCCACTGGCCATTCACCTGCTTCTGCAGCGTGCCGCCGCCGGTGGTGCCGTCATCGAGCGCGAAGCCGAGGAAGGTGTAGACGACCTGGGAAGGCGGCACGCCCTCCGCGGTGTAGCTCAGGCCCGGGTCCTTGCTGAAGTCGCTACCCGTGCCGTGCAGCACGATGCTGCCGCCCTCATCCACGGTACCAATCGAGCTGCCGCTCGGGTTCGTACCGGCGTAGTCGGAATCGTTGTGGGTCACCGTGGTGGTCGGCGGATCGAAGTCACCGCCGTTGCCCGCCGTGGTTTCGGCCAGGTGGATGGTGAACTGGCGCGTGACCAGCGTGGCGCTCTGCAGGCCGCTGGTGTAGTCGCCGCCGATGCGGGTGAACGTGCTGCCATCCGCGTTCCAGCGCAGTGCCGTGGTGTTATCCACGACCTGGAAGTTGAAGGTGTCCGTGAGGCCCGCTTCCGCGCCACTCACCTGCACGTACTCCACGCGGCCCTTCGCGATGTCATCCATGGTGAAGACCTGGCCCGGCTGCAGGTGCAGGTGGTTCAGCAACAGATAACCGTGGGTCAGGCCGGCCTGGTCCACCACGAAGCTGAGGTTGCTATCGGGGGAATCGACGTCCGTGACGTGGAGCATGTCCGTCGTCAACACCACGGTATAGGCACCATCGGAACCGTTGCCCGCAGCGGTCACCGTGGCGTCGCGTGAGCTGTGATCCGTGTCGAACACCGGATCGTCGTCGACGGCCACGATGTTGAGCTTGACGGTACCGGTGGTGGTGGCCTTCGTGTCCGTGCCACCGCCCAGGTCGGTCACGCTCACACCGAACGTGTCCTGCGTGATGCCGTCCGTGCCGTCGTTGCTGTAGGTCAGCTTGTTGCGGTCGGCGTAATCGAAGGTGAGGCCGGCGGTCGTGACCTCCACGCCATCGAAGTACAGCTTGCCGTGCGTCGGCAGCGAGGTAATCGTGATGGTGAGCGTCGTATCCTGAGGGTCACCGCCGCTGTCCGCGACGATGTACTGGCCCACGTTGCCGGTCTTCGCCGCATTCTGCGGCTGGCCTTCGTACACGTCGCCCGTGCCGCCGATGGTCGGCGCCTGGTTGACCGGCACGACATGGAGGCTGATCTTCACCGTATCCGAGCTGGCCAGCGGCGTCGCGCCATCGTTCACGCGCGCGCTGAAGCTGTCGTCGTGATCCTGGTCCGCGCCCGTGGCTGTATGCACGTAGCGCACGTTGCCGTCGATCACATCCTGCTGGGTGAACACGGAGCCGACGCCCAGTCGGTTGCCGTTGAGCGTGAGGTAACCGTACTCGGGAATCGCGGTGACGCTGTACACGATCTGCGTGGGCGTCTGCGTACCCGCAGCCACTTCCGGATCGACCGCCACCAGGGTGTCCTTGGTGATCACCGTGCCGGTGCCGCCGTCGATTTCGCTTACGTTTTGCGTGGCATCGCCCACGGTCACCGGGTCGTTGGACGGCGTGATCGTCACGTCCAGCGATTTGCTGGCCGTCAGCGACGAGGCCACGTCCTTCACCGTCACGGTGATCGTGGTCTTGGCGGCGGTATTGCCCAGTTCCTTGTCGGCCGCGGCGAACTGCAGCTGGTTCAGCCACGCGGAGGCATCCGCCGCCGACCCGGTGAACTCCAGATGGCCGTTGACCGTTTGGCCCTGGCCGCTCTTGTCGACGAGCTGGCCCACGCCGGTGTCGCCCACGGCGACATCCACCGTCACCTGGCCGGAGTCCGTGATGGTCCAGCCGGTCAGCGTCGCGTGGTCCGCGCCAGCCGCATTGAGCGGGCTCGGTTCGGACGCGGTGACGCTCTTGGCCGTCGTATCCACGGTCGGCGCTTCGAGCAGGCCGTCGTAGTTCAACGACAGCGCACGCGCCTCGATGTGCCCGGTGCTGCTTTCCAGCACCCAGTTGCCGCCGCGATCGGCCGCGCCGGTTTCGTCTGTGGACGAAGCGATGTCGGCGTGGGTGAGCTTGGCCATCTCGGTGACCATGGCCGTGTCCTTGCTGGACACATCGCAGCCATAAAGCAGGATGTCGCCGCCGGCCGTCATCGTGGAGCCCACATCCCCGAGCTGGTGGGCGAAGCTGTCGATGTTCGCCGCCGTCACCGTATCGGTGCCCAGCGAAATCGAATCGCTGGAGCCGTGGCTGATGATGTGGATGGCGCTGATGTCGTGCTCGCCGCGCAAGGCGTTGGCGAGCTGGTCCATGCCCGAGGAGTTGTCGTCGATCACGATGACCTGGCTGCCCTTGGGCAGCTGGGCCACGATCGATTGCCAGTTGGCCACGCTCTCGTCGACGACGTAGACCTCCTTCGGCTGGGCCTCGGAGGGAGCGGCGGTGGCGGCAGGGGCCGGCGCGGCAGCCGGTGCCGGGGTCTTCGCCTCGGCCTGCACGGCATGGCCGGGCTGGTCGGCGGCGGCGCTGTGGAACTTGCCTGCGTCGTGGGCCGCTTCCGCCGGATCGGCGTGGTGGGCGGCTTCCACGAGCGCCGCGCCGTCGTACATCTGGCGGGGCTCGAGCGCGTAACGGTGGGTACGCGGGCGGAAGGGGTTGTTCGACTTTGTCCCTGGCATGGTGCGCCTTGCTCTGTGCTGGCTTTTACGGGCCGAACGACGCCATCCCGCGGCTGGCTCAGTCGCAGGAGTGAAGGTTCGGTATAAAAGCTGTGAACTACGTCACAGCAGTTGGCGCGATCGTATGTAGCAACCCTGATACAGGAAAGTGGGTAGCGCAGGAACTTATGTCATGCCGGACGTGACAAACTTCCCCTCCAGCAAAGCCGCCCGCGCAAAGGGCGCCACAACAGGCTTCCCTCGTATTTGCCGAAGGGGAATACGAGGATTCGGCAACTAGGAATTTTTCACCCTACAGGGCTTGGAGTTAGGCCCGGGCGCGTAACGGCGAGTTTCATCACCTGGCGCATCAGCTCCCCCGCCGTGGCCGGCTTCAACAGCACGCCGTTGAAGTTCACATGTGTGACGAAGGACGGCGCCGGGTGGGTCGCAGCGTAGAGGAGAACGGGCAGGTCTTTGTGAAGATCGCGGGCGGCATGCAGCAGGCGCCAGCCATCCCCACCCGGGAAACGTAGCTCGGTAATCACGAGGGCCGGGCGGTGGGCTTGCATCGCCTGGAGCGCCGCCTGGCCGTCGGCCGCCGCCACGCTATGGAAGCCGTAGCCATCCAGCAGGTCGCAGAGCACCGCCCGGGTCGGGGCATGCGGCTCGACCACCAAGACGACCTCATCGGCGCCATCGACCTCCCCGGCATCCTCGCCGGGCGCCAGCTCGGCTTCGACGTCATCGACGCTGGCCAGCGGCACCTCCACGGCGAAGGTGAAACGGCTACCGCCCGTCGGCACGGCCTCGACCGCGAGACGCGACCCCATGTGCTCGAGCAGCTGCTCCACGATCGCAAGGCCCAGACCGCTGCCATCGTGGCGAGCCGCGTTGTCGCCGCGGGCGAACGGCTGGCGTAGCGCCTCCAGCGCCTTCGGATCCATGCCGATGCCGGTGTCTTCCACCGTGAAGCCCAGGCGCACGCCGTTGCCCGGGCCGTGCAGCACCTCGGCATGCAGCACGACCGTGCCACCGTGGGTGAACTTGGCGGCGTTGCCGAGCAGGTTCATCAGCACCTGGCCGAGGCGGCGGAAATCCGCGACCACCAGCGCAGGCAGGCGTTCGTCGAAATGCGTGGTGAGGTGATTGCCATGGCGCTCCGCAAGCAGCTCGGCACGCTCGGCCAACTCATGCAGGAAGGCGTGCAGATAACCCGGTGCCGGCTCCAGGCGCAGGCCGGTGAGCTCGCCACGCGAGAATTCCAGCAGTTCGTCGATCAACGCCATCTGCTGGTGCACGTGGCGCTCGATGATCCGCGGATAATCGCGGCCCACGTCGCCGCGGCGCCACTTACGCACCGCGGAAAGAATGGTGTTGAGCGGTGCACGCAGGTCGTGGCCCACGTGGGCGAGCAGCATGCGGCGCGCCTGCAAGGCATCGCGCAGTTCGCTCGTGCGTACTTCCACCACGGCCTCCAGCCGACGGGCATGGGCGATCAGCACGCGCATGCGCCAGCGCCAGGCCACCCACATCACAGCCAGCACCAGCAGTACGGCGGCCGCATAAGCCCACGGTGTCTGCCACCACGGCGGCGCGACGGTAAAGCTGAGCGTGAGCGGCGGCGAAGCGACGCGGCGATTCACATCCACCGCCTGCACTTCAAACGTGTAGTGGCCCGATGGCAACGAGGCGTAACGCACTTCGCGCTGGGCGGTTTCCACCCAACCGCCGTCGACGCCGGGCAGGCGATAACGGAAGCGCACCGGATGGCCCGCGTTGTTGTTGGCCACGCCGAAGTGCAACACCAGCGCGGCGGCCTCTTTATAGGGAAGCGCCTCACGCGTATCGACCGGCGCATCGCCGTAATGCACGCCGGTCAGTACCGGCAGGATGTTGCGTGGCGCCAGCAACTGGTCGGGATCGAGCACGTGGGTGAGCCCCACCGGCGCACCGATCCACACCGTGCCGTCGGTATCAGCGAGGAACGCACCGTGGTTGGTTTCATCCCATAGCAGGCCGTCGCGCATGGAAAGCCGCGCCCACGCCCCGTGGTCCAACACATCCACGCCACTGCCACCGCCCGCCCACAGGCGGCCGCGCTGATCCACGCGGAGGAAATAGAAACGGGTATCGGCGAGCAGCGCATCATCCACGGGCGCAGCGGCCAGCGTGTCCTTGTCGCTGGTATCGGCCACCCACAGGCCCGGCTGCAACGCGCTCAGCCACAAGCGGCCATCGGGCGTCACGGCGATATTCTCGTAGCCGCCCGCGGATTCGCCGGGCTGCAGCTGCACGTGCGTCCAGCGGCCACCGCTCAGGCGGAACAGGCCGGCACTGCACGCCACCCAGAGCCGGCCCGCGGTGTCTTCGCTCGCATCCGAGCACATCGTCGATGGAATCAGATCCGGCGCGGCACGCGTGGCCGTGCCCTTCAGCGGATCGATCTCGAACAAGCCGCCCAGCGTGTAGGCCCACAAGCGCCCCGTGTGATCGCGCAGCGCGCCGCGGATGAGATAGGGCAGCGTCGTGACCACGCGCGTTTCGTGGGTCTGCGTGTCGTAGCGCGCCACGCGGCCATCGAACAGGAAGTACCATAGCGCGCCCTTCCCGTCCGCGATCACCGCATGCGCCTGCGCGGGTGGCGGCAGCGCCAGCGGGGCGCGATGGGCCGCGTTCTGCTCGGGCTCGATCACTTCCGCGCCGGCTTCGCTCGCCACCCACAACGTATGCGCATCGGCGCGGGCGATCGACCAGACGAGGTTGCCACTCAAGCCCTGCGCGGCGGTCCAGTCCTCGACGGCATCCGCGCTGCTCCAGTAGTAGACGCCGCGCCCGTAGGTGCCCATCCAGACCATGCCATCGCGATCGGAGACCATGGAGGAAATGCCGACACCCGGCAGACCATTCGCCGCATCGAACAACTGCCACTGCCCACCGTCCCAGCGAGCAAGGCCCACATCGGTACGCGTAAGGATGCGCCCTGCCCTGTCTTCGACGATATCGATGCTCGACGCCGCCACCTTCATATGGCCTTCGGGCATGTCGTGCGCGACGAACGCGGTGGCATTGGGCGGCAAGCGCAACACGTGGCCGATGCCACGCGCCCACACGCTGCCATCGCGCGATGCGAGCAAGCCGAGCCACTTGTCCGCCGGCACGCCCTTGTCCTCACCGAAGCGGGTAAGCACGCCGTTACGCAGGCGGCACAACGCCGGGCCGCAGCCGAACCAGGTGGTGCCACTGTGCTGGAGCACGGCGGTGACGTCGCCTGGCGCCTGCGCCTGCAGGTTCGCAAGCGGTTGCGTTTCGACCCACGCGCCACCGCCCTCTTGCGCCAGGCGCAGCAGGCGGTGGCCGCTCACGGCAAGCATGCCGCCCTGTCCATCGGCCGCGAGCGACTGGCCGCGATCGACGAGCAGACGTTTCTCACCCGGCGACACCCAGGCGAACGTACCCTCGTCGTTGCGACGCTGCAGGCCTGCACGCGAGGCCACCCACAGGTGTCCGCCGGCGTCTTCCGCCATCGCGACGACTTCAGACGTCTGGAAGCCCTTCGCAGGGCCAATACCTTCAAAGCCCAGGCCATCGAAGCGGTACAGGCCTTTCTCCGTACCCACCCAGAGGAAGCCGTCGTGGCCCTCCTGGAGACGCACGACGGAGAGGCTGGTAAGACCGTTGCCCTGGTCGTAGACCGTCAGAGGCAGCTGGACCGCGGAGGCGTGGGCCAACGTCGCGATGAGCCCAAGCGCCAGCGTGGCAGCCACGCGAAGCATGGCCTTAGCCACGTTCGATGGCCACGTCGCGGGTGGGCACGTCTCGGGTGGGCGTGTCATCGGCGGTAACGGTGGCGGCTGCACGCCGGTAATCGCCTGGCGTCACCCCAAAGCGTTCACGGAACGCCGTCGCGAAATTGGCCGCGCTGCGGAAGCCGATGGTGCTGGCGATATCCTGCATGCCGAGGCTCGTACCCGCGAGCAACTCGCGGCTCTTGCGCAGGCGCTCTTCGCGGATCCACGCGAACACCGTGGTGCCCAGGCGCTGGCGGAAGATCGCCGAGAGACGCTTATCGTACGTACCGACTGCCGCGGCAATCTCATCAAGGCCCAGCGGCTCGGCCAGGCGCTGGCTGACGAAACGCATGGCGGCGCGCAACACCACCTCGTCACGGCCCATCGGCATATCCGCCGGCACATCACCTGGCACGCCGCGGCGGGTCAGGCGCAGGTGGATGCGTACGCGCGCCAGCAGCTCAGCCGGGCTGCACGATTTAAGGATGTAATCCACGGCGCCCTGGCCCAGGCCCGCCAGGCGCTCTTCTTCGCTGGCCGCGGCAGTCAGGAACAGGATAGGCACGTCGCGCGCGGGCTGGATTTCCTGCAACAGGCGGCAAACGGTAAACCCATCCATGCCCGGCATGCGCACATCGAGGAGGATCAGGTCCGGCGCGAGCGCTTGCGCACGCTGCACACCCTGCTCGGCCGTGGTGGCCAGGCTCACCCGATACGGTTCGGCCCGAAGGGCCAGGATGAGCTCGCGGATGCCCTCGGGGGCATCATCGATCACCAGAATGTGTGGTTCCTGCGCCGACACCATCTTCCCCCCGGTAGGGGCGATCGCCACGTCCGGTGGCGCGCCCGGCGCGAAGTATACGTTTACGCCGGGTAAGATTCCCCTCAAGCAAACGGCTTTGACGCTCTGGCGAAGTCTTGCTCACATAGGGGGCACTACCATTTCTGCACATTCCAAACGACGCAGCAGCGACGAGAAGACCGTGCAAGGCATGGATTCGATTGACAATCTGGGCGACCTCTACCTGCTGGTGCAGGCGATCGAGGCAGGCGGTTTCTCCGCTGCCGCGACCAAGCTGGGGACGACCCGTTCACTGATCAGCCGCCGCATCCTCGCCCTGGAAGAACGTCTCGGCGCACGCCTGCTCCACCGCAATGCTCGCCAGTTTGGGGTGACGGCCACCGGTGAGCGCGTGTACCAGCACGCCGCCGCCATGTGCGAAGCCGCGGTAGCCGCTGAACAGGCAGCACGCCTGCCGGGCGAAGACCAGCGCCTGGTGCGCATTGAAGCGCACGGCCTTCTCTCCCCGATGGTCGCGAGCTTTATGTCGGATTTCACCGCCGTGCACCCGCGCACACGTTTTGCCGTGTCCGTGGGCGGTGGCGATATGAACCAGCTGCTGCGCCAGCAGACCGATGTGATCCTGAGCCTGCGTGACACCTTGCCGGACAGCACCGACGTGGTGGCCCGTTCGCTCGGCGCGCTGCGCCGCGTGACCGTCGCCAGCCCCGATCTCTTGCGCCGTGTGGGTGTGCCCCGCCACCCCGGTGAACTGGACGACGAGGATTGCATCTCGCTCGGCGCGGACGCTTCCGGTTTCTGGCACTTCCGCGGCGTGGCGCCGCGGCGGCGCAACGTGCGCGTGGCCTTCGCCGATGTCGCCGCGCTACTCGCGGCAGTGGAAGGTGGCCTCGGCGTCGCCCAGCTGCCGCATTATCTTGTGGCCGACCAGTTTGCGAGCGGCAAGCTCACGACCCTGCTGGAGGCGTTCGAACCCGAGCCCCTCCCGCTCCACGCTCTGACGGTCACCGGCCGCGTCGCCTCCGACGCCACCGTCAGCTTCGTGCGTTTTATGCAAAGCAAGCTAGCCGCGATCGCCTAAACGCCGTTGTAGGAGCGCGCGAGCGCGCTCCTACATGGGGTTAGAAACGGAGCTCTTCGGGGATTTGCATGCCGTTGCGTTCGGCGTGTTCGAAGCGAAGGGTGCTGTAGCAGGACGCGGCACGGTCGGTGCCTTCGCGGATCATGGCGCAAATGCCGTTAGCCGCGAGCGCCAGATCGGGAAATTCCTCATCCCCATCCTCCTCCATCTCGTGCAAGCGATCAGCGAGTAGCTGCGCCGAGCTGCGTGCGTAGTTCAACCATTCCATCGCGAGGTTAAACTCCTCGTACGAGGTCTGCTTTTCGGTGGGCCGGGGCGGTGCACCGTCCATGCGAAGCATGCGGACGGTGACACCTTTGACGGGGACTTTTTCTGCGTTTTCCATCGTTCTCTCCTTCAGTGACATCGCATCGCCACGCAACGTTGCGTGGCGTCCTACGAGCGGTTGATTCGGTGGAGAAAACGATAGCAACGGAGCAGGCCACCGCTATGTAGGCGGCGCCCACGCCTCTTCGTACGTGATCGCAGACAGGCGTGTAGTCCTGCGTTTGTAGTCCTAGCTTAGCGACCCACCATCTTCATCAGGTGTTCCGGGTAACGATCACCGGTGATGTCGATGGCCGCCGCGGCCTTTTCGATCGTTGCCAGCTCGTCCGTCGTCAGTGCGACGTTGGCCGCGGCGATGTTTTCCTCAAGACGATGCAGCTTCGTCGTACCCGGGATCGGCACGATCCACGGCTTGCGCGAGAGCAACCAGGCGAGTGCGACCTGGGCCGGCGTCGCCTGCTTGTGCTCGGCGATGTTCTTGAGAAGCTCGACCAGCGCTTCGTTGGCCTTCATCGCATCCGCGGTGAAGCGCGGCAGCAGCTTGCGGAAGTCGTTCTCGCCGAGCTGGGTTTCCTTGCTCATGGCGCCGGTCAGGAAGCCCTTGCCCAGCGGGCTGTACGCGACGAGGCCGATACCAAGCTCTTCGCAAGCTTCGAGAATGCCGTTCGTCTCCGGCCCGCGGGTCCACAGCGAATACTCGTTCTGCAGCGCCGTGACCTTCTGCACCTTGTGTGCGCGACGCACGGTCTCCGCACCCGGCTCGGACAGGCCGAAATGGCGAACCTTGCCTTCAGCGATCAGGTCCTTCACCGCGCCGGCGACGTCTTCGATCGGCACGTTCGGATCCACGCGGTGCTGGTACAGCAGATCGATGGTGTCGATGCCCAGGCGCTTGAGCGACGCCTCAGCCACCTTGCGGATGTGCTCGGGACGGCTGTTGAGGCCATTCTGCTTGCCGGTATCCGGATCGATATCGAAACCGAACTTCGTGGCGATGACGACCTGGTCGCGGATCGGCGCAAGCGCCTTGCCGACGACGACCTCGTTGGTGAACGGGCCGTAGACCTCGGCGGTGTCGAAGAAGGTCACGCCGCGGTCGTAGGCCGCGCGGATCAGGTCGATGGCTTCGGCTTCCGGCGTGACGGTGCCGTAGCCGAAGTTGAGGCCCATGCAGCCGAAGCCGATGGCGGAGACTTCAAGGCCGCTGGTGCCGAGTTGGCGCTTTTGCATGGGGGTGTCCTCGAAAGGGGATGGGGGTGGGTTAGCAGGGAAAAGGTAAGCCCCCATGGGCTCGTGAACTAGATAGGCAATTCGGCAAGCGCTTATGAATTTCCAGCATTAATGCAGGGGCCCGGTGCTAGCATCATAGGCACCCCTCCCCTCGCCTCGGCACGCTCCCATGCGCAAGGATATCCAGGACATCATGGCCTTCATTGCCGTCGCTCGGGAGCGCAGCTTCACGCGGGCCGCAGCCAGGCTTGGCACCTCGCAGTCGGCGCTAAGCCATGCGATTCGGGGGCTCGAAGCACGGCTAGGGGTCCGGCTACTGACCCGAACCACGCGTAGTGTCGCTCCCACCGAAGCCGGCGAACGCTTGATGCAAAGCGTGGCGCCCCGGCTTGAGGAAATCGAAGCCGAAGTCGAGGCACTGGGCGAGTTACGCGAAAAGCCGGCTGGCAACCTGCGCATCACCACCGCCGAGCACGCGGCCAATACGATTATCTGGCCCGCGCTGGAACGCTTCCTTCCGCAATACCCGGACATTACCGTGGAAGTGGCCATCAATTACGAGCTCGTCGATATCGTGGCCGAGCGCTTCGATATCGGCATCCGCCTCGGCGAGCAGTTGGCACGCGACATGATCGCCGTGCCGATCGGGCCCTACATGCGCATGGCGGTCGTGGGTTCCCCCACGTACTTTGCGCAACGGAAGAAGCCCAAGACTCCTGAAGACCTTACCCGCCATAACTGCATCAACCTGCGCCTGCCCACGCACGGCGGGCTGATGCCGTGGGACTTCGACAAGGACGGGCGCGAGATCAAGGTGCGTGTAGAGGGCCAGGCCATCGCCAGTAGCGGCACCCAGGTGCTCGACGCGGCCATGCGTGGCCTCGGCCTTGGCTGGGTGCCCGAAGACATGGCCCAACCGCACATCGACAGCGGCGCGGTGATTCGCGTGCTGGAAAAGTGGTGCACCCCCTTCCCCGGCTACCACCTCTACTACCCCAACCGCAGGCATGGCGCGCCCGCGCTAACGGCCCTGGTAGACGCCCTGAGGTATCCCCGGCCGTCGTAACGACCAGCATTGCGGTATGGTCGGCCCACCGGGAGGGTCTGACCATGACGATTACGATCACGTGTTTCGAGAAGTCACCGGATGGAGGCAAGGGCCTGGCCCGCGATACTCGGGTGCGCTGGGCGCTTGAAGAGGTGGGGCAGCCGTATGAGGTTCGCGGCGTGCCGTTTCCGAGCCTGAAGGAACCGGCGCACCTTGCACGGCATCCCTTCGGGCAGATCCCTGTGTTCGAGGAAGATGGCCTCACCCTGTTCGAATCGGGTGCGATCATTTTCCACTTGGCCGAGCGCTACGGCAGCCTGCTTCCCGACGACCCGGATGCGCGCATGCGTGCGCTCATGTGGATGTTCGCCGCGCTCAGCTCCGTCGAGCCGCCCATCCTCGATCTCTCCAACGCCCGCTTCGCCGAAGGCCAGCAGCCGTGGGCCGAACAACGCATGCCCGTGGTGCTCGAGCGCATCCGCCAGCGCCTCGACCAGCTCGCCGCGCACATGGGCGACAGCGAATGGCTCGAAGGCGAATTCACCGTCGGCGATCTCATGATGATCTCGGTGCTACAGCGGCTGAAGCCCTCCGGCATCCTCGCCGGCCATCCCACGCTCGCAGCCTATGTCGAACGCGGCCATGCAAGGCCAGCGTACCAACGCGCCTACGCCGCACAAGCCGCCTACAACAACCCGTAAAAGCCCTTGTAGGAGCGCGCTTGCGCGCGATGGGTGCTTGCGGCAGGGCCCATCGCGAGCAAGCTCGCTCCTACAAGAGCGGGGTGTTCTTAGAACAAAACGGCGGCTTTGCCGATCGCAATCCAGATGCCGATGAGGAACGGAATCCCCACCAGCGCCCAGGCCACGACGCCAACGATACCGAACGAACCACGCGCAGCGTCTTCGGCGCTGGCGGCGACCGCCGCGTTTTCATGCTGCAGCGACTTCTCGTGGGCCAGTTCCGCGTCCGTCATCAGGTCGCTTTCCTTCACCGGCTTCACCAGCAGGTTGCAGATCATGCCGACCAGCAGAAGCACCGCCAGGATGTACAGCGTGCGGTCGTACACCAGGTTCTTGGCCACGCCCGCATCGAGCTGGGCCTGGCGCACCGCGGCGATCAGGAACGGGCCGGCCACGCCGGCGACCGACCACGCCGTAAGCAGGCGGCCGTGGATCGCGCCAACCATCTGCGTGCCGAACAGGTCGGAGAGATAGGCCGGCACGGTGGCGAAACCACCGCCGTACATCGACAGGATCACGCAGACCGCGAGCACGAACAGGCCGGCCATACCCGCATGGCCGAGCGACGGCAGCGCGCAGTACAGGGCGATGCCCAGGGCGAAGAAAACGACGTAGGTGGTCTTGCGCCCAAGGAAGTCGGACATCGACGCCCAGAAGATACGGCCGAGGCTGTTGAACAGGCTGATCAGGCCAACAAGCCCTGCGGCAGAAGCCGCGATGGCTGCCTTCTGTTCCGCACTGAGATCCACGGAAGCATCGAGGCCGAGCAGCTTGCCGCCGAACACATCCTGGAACATCGGGCTGGCCATGGAGAGCACGCCGATACCGGCCGTGACGTTCATGCACAGCACCACCCAGATCAACCAGAACTGCGGGGTCTTCCACGCTCGGTTGAGGTGGACATGGCGGTGGGTGATCAACTTGTTCGTGGCGGCGGCCGGCGGCGTCCAGTCGCGCGGGCGCCAGCCCGAAGGCGGGACGCGGAAGCCGAATGCGCCGAGGGTCATCACCACGAGGTACAGGGCGCCCATGACGATGAGCGTGGTCGACACGCCCGGCACGCCATCGTGCGCAAACTTCTGCATGAGGGCCACGGCGATCGGCGCACCGATCAGGGCGCCACCGCCGTAGCCCATGATGGCGAAGCCCGTGGCCAGGCCGCGACGGTCAGGGAACCATTTAATGAGAGTCGAGACGGGCGTGATGTAGCCCAGCCCCTGTCCGATGCCGCCCAGGACGCCGGCGCCGAGGTAGACCAGCCAGAGCTGGTGGATGGCGACGCCGATGCCGCCGATGATGAGACCGCCACCCCAGCAAAGCGCCGCGATGAAGCCAGCTTTACGCGGGCCGGCGTGTTCCAGCCACGCGCCCCAGATCGCCGCCGAGATACCCAGCATGGCGATGAAGGTTTCGAAGATGTGGTTGACCGCCGGAACGGTCCAGTTACACCCCGTGGCAAACAGCTGGTCGAAGAAGCTCAGCTGGGCGCAGACGGCCGGATTGGCCTCCGCCACCAGCTTGGTCATCGGCAGCCAGAACACGGAGAACCCGTAGGCCATGCCGATACACAGGTGGATCGCCAGGGCCGCCGTAGGCACCAGCCAGCGGTTGAATCGTGGCCCGGCCAGGGTGTTTTCCCGCGCCAGGATCGAACCCTTACCACGCGCCGACGGCTCGCCGTCGCGCTTCACTGCCTCGTCCATCGTTTTTTCCCCAGGGGTGTGGACCACCGGGCGGGATACTCCCATGGATTTCGCAGGGCCGGAAGCCTCCCTTGGTCTAACCCCCGCCGACAACAGCGGGCTAGTTACCCGTGATGAAGCGCCTCAGGTCGGAGGCCAGCACCGGCCGCTGCGTGGCGTCTTCGCCGATCGTATGGCCCGAGGGGTAGATGTGCGCCTCCCAACGATTCGCCGGCACGCCGACCTGACGCAGCGTGAGGATGCCCTCGTAGGCCGGGGTACTCAGGTCGTAGATGCCGCCGGCCGTGAAGAGCTTCAGGCCGGGGTGCGCTTTCATCCCTTCCGCGACGTAGCCCGCGAACGGCCACTCATCCGGGCTGCCGCCGTAATTCCACGAGGTGTTGATCGCCAGGTTGAGCATGCGATAGGCCACCGGGCTGCGATAACCCAGCGAAACGAGGTAACGCGCCATCAGCGTCGACGGGCGCTTGCCCAAGGTCATGCCGGGGTCGCTGTAGGGCGGCTGCAACGCGTCGAGTGAATGGTCGGCAGTCATGCGGGTGTCCAGGCTGCCAACGATCTTGCCGCTATCGGCGAGCAGTGCCTTGCGGAAGGCAGGGGCCTCCGGCACGCGCGTCGCGGCTGCTTTGGCATCGTCGCTAGCCACGCCGATCCACTGCTTCACGTCCGCAGAGGATGGCGCTTGTGCCGACACCGCACGCTGGTAAGCCTCCATGCCGGACGGCAGGTCCGCACTGCCCTTGTGGTGAAACCACGCCGTCGCCGCCATGCTCGGCAACCGGCCCGCGGCTTGCATCGCGGGATCAGGCAGACCGCCCAACGCGAGGGAAAGCAACGCGACGCCTCTGACTGAGGCGGCCTCTTTCGCCGATGCAAAGTGCAGCATCGCTGCCGCACGCGCCGTGCCGTAGCTCTCGCCCACCACGAATACCGTTGCGTTCTGCCGGCCGTGATCCACCAGCCACTGGTGCATCACGCTAAGCGTGGCGCGGGCATCCCCTTCGGCACCCCACGCAGCCTCGGGCTTCGTTCCCGTGAACGGCGCGCTCTCGCCGGTACCCAGCGGGTCGATGAAGACGAGGTCGGCGACATCGAGGAGCGCATCCGGGTTGTCCTCGAACGCATCCTTCGCCGCGTCGTAGCGAACCGGGCCGAAGCCCTCCATATGCAACGACCACGACGATGCCCCCGGGCCGCCGTTAAACAGGAACACCACCGGGCGTGAGGCCTGCACCGGTGTCTCGGTGTAGCCAAACGTCGACACCAGTCCGACCGTTTGCCCTTCCGCCGTCACCGGGTACTCATCGACTGACGCCTCATAAGGCGCGCTGCCGGTCGTGGTCTTCCATGAGCGCGATGCCTTGATGTGCACCGCCGGCCGGCTCGCCTGCTCCACTGTCGGCGCGAAGGCAAACGCGGCCGCCTGGGCAGGTGAAAGATCGCTCGCGGTGGCATCAAGGCACGCAAGCAGACAAGCAGTAGCAAGCACAGCGGAAAGGCGCATCGGCTCAACTCATGGCGGCGGGACACTCGCAGTGTCACCGACCTAACCGTGCAGCGCATGTGCACAAAGCTGGGCACCCCATCCGGCTGACGACGTTGCGGGGCTTAATGCCATTCGGAGGGTGTAAATCTCCACAAAAAGGGGAACACTACCGCGTCAGCTCATCCCGGACGCCCCATGCTCACCGACGAAAGCGAGTTTTACCTGAAGGATTTCGAGGGCCTCGACCTGGCGGGTGAGAGCCTGCTTGGAAAGACCTTCGAATCATGCACGTTCACGCGCTGCCAGTTCGCCAAGGCGGTCCTCGAGCGTTGCAAGTTTCTGGAATGCACGTTTCGCCATTGCGACCTGAGCAACGCCAAGCTCACCGTTAGCAAGTTCCAGGCGGTGAGCTTCGAGGATTGCAAGCTCCTCGGCATCGATTGGACCCGCGCTGACTGGCCGCGCTACGCCGCGCCGGGGAAGCTGGCCTTCCGAAAGTCGAACGTCAGCTACGCCACCTTCTTCGGCCTCGACCTCCAGGAGACCGTGCTGGAGGAATGCAAGGCACATGGCGTCGACTTTCGCGATGCGAACTTCTCGAAATCGAACTTCACCTACACGGACTTTACGGATAGCCAGTTCGGGAAGACGAAGCTGGTTGAGGTCGATTTCAGCGAGGCCACACACTATCTGATCGACGTGCAGGCCAATCAGGTGCGTGGCGCGAAGTTCACGCGGAGTGAAGCGTTTGGGTTGTTGTATGGGTTGGATATTGAGCTGGTTGACTAGTCACGCGCTCGCGATCGACCGATGTCAGTCTTCGTTTGCGTTGGCGTGCCAGGCATCCGTAAAGGCTTGTAACGATGAATCCGGTGACAAGCCCTCAGTGAACCATCCTCCCTGAGAGAATTCGTTCAGCAACTCGTCCAGCGAATCGTCATCAATACCCAAGTCCTTCAACTTCACCATGCCGAATACGATGGGTGGATCCAGCTTCCCGTTCTGAGTAACCATTTCCGCGATTTTCTCGACTTCCTTGCTATACGACATGGCCCATCTCCTCATCTGCCGAACATAGACTAACCGCCCGGAAGTCTCAGCACTGAAGAAACGCCATGCGTAGACGGCATGCGAAGTGCAAACAGCTATTAAACATAGCGAAATCCTTTCGACGCCTCTGAACGTTAGAGGGAATGGCCCCGCCCCACGCTTTCCTGTTGCTGCCGTTCCTGGGCCTGCTGGTGTGCCATCGCGGCCTCTTGCTGGTGTGACTTGAACTGCTCCATCGAAGCCGGCCACTTCGCGCCGCTTTCCGCCATGGGCGTCAATGCTTCGGTGGTCGCCACCTTCGTCTGGATATCGAAAAGGTGGTCACGCCTTCCGGGTGGGGTCTGTACCGCCCAAAGGGCGTTGCCGTCCGTTGACAGGGCGACCTGGTCGATACGCGAGAGGCCATCCTTGCGCGCCTGCACGGCAAGCGCCGAGGCGAGGTTGTCGGTGTATTGGTCGGGTGTGCGGCCCAGCGATTTATCGACCTCGGCTACGTGTGAGCGCGCTTGCTTGAACAGCTCGTGGTCCGGATGGCCAGGATCGTCGAGCCGTGTCGGAGGTGGAGGCGGCAAGGCACGATCGACGGATGCCAATTCGGCATCGGCCCGCTGGCTGGTTTCGCGACCGAGCTGTTCGCTTCTATCCAGCTCATTCCGGACATTGCCTTTAGCCTCGGTCGAGCCGAACAAGCCTGGCCTGGACCAGTTCCCATCCGGGTTATGGACATACGCATGGCCGTCTGAGGCCAGGACTTTGTCCGTCGGGGCCAGCAGCGCGTGTTGTACCGCAGGTGGAACTTTCCCCAACTCGTACCAGGACTCTTGTTCGTAAGCCTCCACGAAGCGCTCGGCGATGCCCAGCTTCGACTGCGCCACGTTTTCCTTGATCGTGGCCTCGGCGCGGGCATCGAGCTCGGCCGCACGTGCCGGCGTCGCTACCTCATCGTGCGAACGGGCGAGGCCGTGTTCCAGATACTGGTCAACCACGTGGCGAGACCATTCCTGGGTCGTTGGATCCCTGGTCCAGGGCGGAGCGCTGGCCGTCGGGGCGTCATGGGCCTCCGAAGGTTGGGTGTAAGGGTCCTTTGGCCTATCGTCCTTCGCGAGCGCCAGCTCTGTCGCCGTTCGGTTCGCCTGGAAGGTGAGTTGGCGCGCCAGTTCCGGGCTGGCCGTAACGACGCTCCCCTGAGGTGTCTCAGGCAAAGGTGGCAAATGCTGCGACCAGCCATGCTTGGCGTCGAGCTCCCACGAGTGGCCCTTCGAGTCCGTCTGGTTATAGATCCTGTAGCGGTCGAACTCGTCCATCAGGCGCTCGCCGGCCGTGGCACCGACGATGGCGCCGATGCCGGCTGCCACGATTGCACCTGGGCCGGACTCGACGCCGGCGGCGGCCGCTGCGGAAGCGAACATACCCGCACCCGCCAGGCCGCCGACGTTTCGACCGCCGAAGTGGAGGACCTGGGAAACCGCTCCGGTCGTGTTGCCGGTAGCTGCCGTTGCGTTGGCGGACTCGCGTGTCCTTTCGAAATCGACCGCGGTGGCTACTGCTGCGGCGTAGGCCATTGCGGGGCGTCCGTAGGAGGGGGAGCGCATTTCGAATGCGAGAGCCTCGGGCGTCGCGGAAAAGTGGATCAGACCCTTCGGCGGAAGATTTCTATTTCCGGCTTGAGGACCCTGAAGCAACAAGTCTTCGTCAAGGCTAGTGCCAACGGGAAGAGCCCGCCGTTCTGTCATATGCGGCGGCGCGAGAACAGTGTTCGTTCCGCTCGGCATCCCACGAACAGCCACGCGGGGATCGATATGAAAAATTAATTGGCCGCGTACAGAATGGTGGATCACGTTCAGGCGCTTGTCGGCCGGCTCGTACTCGTTCGCAAGAAGTGGTGTTTCCAAGGTGGCATTGCAGTAATCCCGCATGAGATTGCCACAGCGTATCGACAAGCCATTCCGAAGATAGCCGCCTCCCACGTCAGAGTGAGCACCAGGAACCATGATATTCAAGAATCTGCCATCCTCCGAGAGCCCTGGAGGAATGATCTGATCCGACGGAAATGAAGCTCGAAACTCGTTCCCTGCTGTGATCTGAAATCCAGACACTACCGACGTCGGCAGTCGACGATCGAACTTCATGGGAGCGCCCGTCGCAACGGGATCGAACAGCCCTACTACCTGTGCTGTTTTTCCTGGCTCGATAAGATTTCGGGTAAACACGGCCTCGCCATCTGGCCCAACTGTCCGGCTCTTTAAGTCAGGGACGCCGTTCTCATGGACGAGGTTAGCGAACCCGGCAACCTGGCTCGCGCCTCTACTGAACCCAATACTTTGCACTCTGATCCTGGCGAGGGGATCCTCCTGTCGCCATTCATTTGCTTGAAGAACGAAATCACGATAAGCCTGATTAATGTTCTCCTCGTAGCTAGCCCCGGTGCCGCTGTCGTAAGCGCGCTCAATCCAACTATCCTGCGTACCCGGCCCAACGATATAGACGGCAGAAATTTTTCCACCATATTCACGTGCTGCATCACGCAGATCATTTGCAATCTTTGCGACGTTTGTGGCGTGATCGGGGTCTTTGAATTGGTTGTTCCCAGTGCCGTCGAATGCAACGAAGAACACTCGATCATGGGAATCCCCGTTTCGGAACAAGAGCGGCGCTTTCATCAACGACAGCGTGTCGCTAGCATCCTTAAATCGCGCCAGCTGGTCAGGTGTCGCGAACTCGTGACCCACGCCATCGCGAGGCGCCCCGTCGGCACCTATCTGAATATCACTCATGGAAAGCTCTCCGTGCTTAGTAAACGTGTTCCCACGCCAGGACAAGATCGTTCCGCAGATGGCCGCCCTGATTGTCCGAGCCTTGCTCGTCCTCGGCGACGATCAGAGCTCGCATATATATGCGAATCGTCCTGTCGTTGATCTCAAGTAAAATACTCGGGCAGACAGGCTCCATGGATACACCCGCCAACCATGCCTCTTTCACCTCGGTTCGGTCGACGCGATGTAAGACGAGCCGATCTGGAAAGATCTCGTTGAGGTCGATCGATGCCGCATGACTGCCACCGTCGAGCGAGAGCCAGTCGACCACAATGGAGCTAGGGAACGTCTGTCCATCGCGCCCCAGGATGCTGGCAAAACCTCGCCAAGTCTCACGCCAATTCGGATTCGAGGGTGGTAATGCTGGAGAATCAATGGGTTCGCCTGAGACACCGAACTTCCGATTTCCGAACTGGATTCCGCCGTATACAACACTGCACGCAAGCGTGTTCATGCACCATGCGTCGAATGTGTGCGCATGAAATCGGAGGGGCCAAGGTTCCTTGCCATAGAGCGGCCCGGCCAGTTCAGGGATGGGTTTGTAGGTAAGCATCAGCGATCCTCCCGATCGACATTCCATTGAGCTGCATTGTGTCTTGAGCCTTCGCAGTCTAGCGGCGGCAACGGTCACAAAACTACGAGAAAATTCTGAAAAATCAGGCCAAAGTTGCAGTTATTGTGCAACCCGATGCCGGGTAGCCGTCCCGTGCTCAGTAAGACTGCGCCCAGACCTCGACCAGCTCGTTCCTCAGGCAACTTAGCGGATCCCCAGGCCTTGTCTCGATGTTTGAGACAATCATGGCCCGCATGTAGACCCGCACGGTCCGATCGTTGAGCTCCAGAAGAATCTCCGGCTTTACAGGATGGAAGGATAGTGTCTCGAGCCAAGCGTCCTTCACTTCGGAGCGCGCGACTCGGTGGTGAATTTGGCGGTCAGGAAAAATCTCCTCCAGGGCCAGCGAGGTCCTGTGTGCCACCCCGTCTAGCGATATCCATTCCATCTCGACAGGCCCAGGAAATGTCTGTCCGTCATCCGTAATGATGCTATGCCCCGCCTTCCAGAATTTCTTCCAATCGATACCCTCAGGTGGGGGTCCCGATGGCGAATCAACCGGCTCGCCATAGATTCCAGCCTTGCGTTTCCCGAACATGAAGTTGTTGTAGACGATGGCGCTAGCAAGCGTGTTTAAAGACTTAGCACTGAACGAATGCGTATGGAATCGCAGGGGCCAAGGTTCCTTGCCATAGAGCGGCCCGGCCAGTTCAGGGATAGGTTTGATGGTAAGCATCGACGATCCTCCCGATCGACATTCCATTGAGCTGCATTGTGTCTGCAGCCCTGGAAGTCTAGCGGCGGTAATGGCCGAAAAACTACGCGAAAATTCTGAAAAATCAGGCCAGAGCTGCAGTTACTGTGCAACCCATAGCAAAGCCCAGATTTTGCAGGAGCGCGCTTGCGTGCGATGGGGGCTCGCGGCGGCGCGGATCGCGTGCAAGCACGCCCCTACAAGAGCGTTTTCTCGTTGGCTCAGGCGGTCCGCATGGCTACCACGGGTGGAACGCGCGCTGCCGACCTTGCCGGTACCCATACGGCGACCTGCCCCACAAGCCACAGCACCGCCGCACCCAGCACCGGCACGTACAACGGCATGCGTGGCAGCGGGAAGTTGTTCATGAGCGTGATGTTTGCCGCCACGGCAAGCACGGCGCCCAGCACGATACCCATGCTAACCAGCACGAAGTTTTCGACGTGGAAGTAGCCGAGAATGTCACCGCTCGTGGCTCCCAGCGAACGACGAATCCCGATCTGTTTGCGCCTTTGGCTGACCCAGAAGCTGCTGAGACCGACAATACCGCCAGCAGTCGCCAGCAACAGCAATCCGCACACGATGCTCATGAGCGCGGCAACGCTGCGGTCACCGGCATAGGCGGTTTCACGCGATTGGGTGATCGGCACGATGCCCGTCTCCGGATCGATGATGCGAGTACCGCCGCGCTCCTGCAGCGTCTTATACGCTGCTGCCATCACCGACTTCATGTCCGTGCCATGGGTACGCACCATGTAGACGACACCTTCTTCGGGATCGACCGGGCGAGCCGGAATCAACATCGTGTCGAAATCCAGGGTCCGCGTACGCGCGTACACCGACTGCAGCCGATCCACGATGCCGATAATGGACGTCGTCCCATAGCCAAGAAAGACCGTCTTGCCCAGCGCGTTACCGTCAGGAAAGAGTCGCTCGGCAAGGCTACGCGTAATGATGACGCCCGGTAGTGCGGCTTTGTCATTGGGCCCGATGGCGGAGACCTCGTCGGGACGGAAGTTCCGGCCCCCTATGAGCGAGACACCCAGCGTATTTAGGGCATGGTCGTCGGCGTGGTAGACCGAGGCCATGGGAGGGCGGCCTGTCTGGTCCGGGCTGAGCTTCACGAGTGTCGTCCGTGAACCGTATCCCGCCATGGGATACGACTGGCTCCGAAACGCATCGAGTACGCCTGTTACGTGGCGCAGGGCGTCCAGGTCGGTGCGTATGGTGGCATCCAGTTCCGCGACCGGGGTGCCCTTACGCCAGACGTTTCGGATGGCGAAGAGATGCGCCTCATCCGTTCCGCTCGGCCGTGACAAATGCACGATCGATGTAGCCACGATAAACATCGCGTTGGACGTTACAGCCAGGGTGAGTGCCACCTGCATCACGATAAGCACGGTAGCCACCTTATGCCGCCCTAACGCAGCAACGATCGGGCGCAGCTGCATGAAAAATCTTCCCAGTGCCATGCCGTGCCTCAACCGTTGATTTTGATTTGCCAGGCGGGCTGGGTCTGTGCCGCGCGCCAGGTCGGATAGAGCGCCGCCACCACCGTGGAGCCGACGGCCAGTACCAGGGTAAGCAACATCAGTGATGCATCCACGTGTACGAGTCGCGCGATTTTCGGCTCGAACAGGCCACTGATTCCCCAAACGCCCAGTGCAGTGAGGGCTACGCCGAGCAAGCCGCCGACCAACCCCATGGTGGCGCCTTCGACGAGGAATTGCCGGTACACGGCGGCGCGTGATGCGCCCAGTGCGCGGCGTATGCCGATCTCGGGGGCGCGACGGAGGAAGCGGGCCAGCATGAGACCTACCACGTTAACCAGCACGATCAACAAAAAGCTGGCCGAGATAAGCATCGAAAGGCTCGAGGCGCGCGGAACGATCCCCAGGTACGTCAGGGTATCCGGCAGGTTGCGCAGGCGCACCGCGGGTGCCCACGAGAAACGGCCAATCCGCTGCTGCTCATCGGCGTAATGTTGCAGGAACTCACGATATGCCGTCGCGTCTGCGGGCGACCCCAACTCCACCCAGGCGCCGAAGCGGCCGCACTCGCTATGCAGGTAGGCGTCCCAGTCCGAGACGTCTCCCCACCCGGTATCGGAAGGGCAGTTCGAGTACTTGCTGTCCTTTTTCATATCCGTGGCGCGGGTGAGAGGCATGAAAATGTCGCCGGGATCGTCATAGGCGTTCTCGAGGCCATTCTGGACCACGTCGTAGAAGCGCGGCTTCGGGTTCCACGCATCAAGCACGCCGGCGATTCGAAATAGCTTCCCATCCAGGCGGAGTTCCTTGCCCGTGCTGTCCCGTCCGGCGAACACCTTATCGTTGAGGCGTTTGCTGATCACCACCGCCGTGGCGTGCTTTGCGTCGTCATCCCGGCTCCAGGCGCTGCCATATCGGAACGGAATGTCGAACATGGGAAAGAAATCAGCCGTCACGGCTTCGCCCGTCAGGGACATGACGGGTACCGCTACGTTGTCGGATTCGACGTCCCACGTCGTCGGAAAGAGGATGGTCTGCCGCTGTGCCTTGCCCGCCTTCCATATAGCCATCGCGTCGGCATAGCTGAGCATGTCGGGCGGCTCGCCCTTGTAGGTATACGAAGGCCCGACGTTATCCACCAGTGGCACGAACAGTCGCGAGGACTTTCCCGGCATGGGATCGCTCGTTGTCGCCCTGAAGGCGGCGTAAGAGACCATGCAGGCCGATATGCCAACGGCGATCAGCACCACCACCAAGACCGTTAGTGCCTTGCTACGCTGGCTGCTTCTCAGCGCCAGTTCCACATAATGACCCCACATGCCCCCATCCCCTGTCGCTCCATGGCCCATGATCGTACGTCAATCGATGCGTGCTGTGGCCGTTTGGAGGCCGGAGGATGGGCGGAGTGAGGTATTTGGGTTACAGCCGAAGTGCCACGCCCTGCCATGAACGTTGAATCAGGCCAGCGCGTCCGCCGGTTCCACGTGTGCCGATGCCGCCTTCGATCGAATGAGGCGACATACACTGGTGCGGCCTGGAGCCGCGCTCGGTGCCTACTGCGCACCTTCCATCCGCGCAAGTCCTTCGGCGCGGCTTACGACCGGCACGTAGCCAAGCTCGGCCTTCGCCTTCGAGATATCCAGGGTAAATTCCTTTCCGATCATCCGCAGCATCTGCCGTGTGATGGGCGGTTGGCCCTTCAATCGGAACACGCGCCACACCGTTTCGAGCACCGCGGCCATCGGCCACGCCACCGCGAACGGCGCCGATTTGTCTGTAGGCGGAAGGCCTCGAGTTGCGAGCAGATCGTTCACTACCTGCGCGAAGCTGATGTCATCTCCATCAGTGACGAAGTACGACTGCCCACCCCTGCCCTTTTCTGCGGCGAGCAGCATGGCTTCGACGACGTTATCCACATAGCTGGTCGAGACCATGTGCGTGCCGCCGTCGGGTAGCGCGAACTTTCCTGACTGGATCAACGGCAGCATCTCGTCGAGCATCGGCATGGCCGGCCCCCAGAT
Source organism: Luteibacter aegosomaticola (assembly GCF_023078475.1). NCBI lineage: Bacteria > Pseudomonadati > Pseudomonadota > Gammaproteobacteria > Lysobacterales > Rhodanobacteraceae > Luteibacter > Luteibacter aegosomaticola. Next base: position 4,215,749 of record NZ_CP095741.1, read on the forward strand.
CAGCGGAGGATTGATGACCACCGTGCGCAAGCGCGTTGTATTCGCCGCGAGAATCATCCGCTCGGCAATCGCTTTGGTCGCGGTGTACGGGGCCCACGTCGGTTCCTGCAACGGGGCTGTTTCGTCGATATGCCGCAGCGGCGCCGGTGCGCCCATGACCGAGCCAGAGGCTCCCGCAGCCACGAAGGCGACGACGCCTGCCCTGGCGGCAGCTCGCAGCAGTACCTCGGTGCCTACGACGTTCGCCTTATAGAAAAGCTCATAAGGGTCCCAGTCCGTGAAATGCGCCGCGGCGTGGAACACCGTGTCGCAACCGAGCATGCCTGCTGAGATCTCGGCTTCGTCGCCAAGGCCACCCAGACAGGGCGTGGCGCCGAGCTTTGCCACGATGTCCGCTGAGCCCTCGCTTCGCGCCAGCGCCGTCACCGCCACGCCTTCCGCGACCAGCCGCCGGATCAGCGCGCCGCCCAGGAAGCCCGAACCGCCCGTTACAAACGCCTTCTTCATGGTATAGCACCGCTATAGTTGGGACCTGAATATAGCACTGCTATACTCTGGGAACGCAAGAGGGTCCTGGATGTCCGCGAAAGAGAAAATCCTTACCGCCGCCGTCGGCCTGCTCGAGGAGCAGGGCGTCGATGGCCTCACGACCCGCGCCGTCTGCGAGGCGGCGGGCGTCACCGCGCCTACGCTCTACCACCACTTCGGCGACAAGAACGGGCTGGTGCGCGCCATCGTCAACGAAGGCGTCGCGGAGTTCATGGCGATGAAGCGGGCGCTGCGGGTCACGAACGATCCGCTCGCGGACCTACGCCGTGGCTGGGACGGTTGGATTACCTTCGGCCTGGAGCGCCCCACCCTTTTCCGGCTGATGATCGAAGCGGCGCGGAACGATCCGACGCTTGCGCAGGCGTCATACGAGCATATGGAAGAGAACGTCGTGCGGCTCGAAGCGACCAACGGGCTGAACGTGGAACTCGCCGTAGCGGTCCACGCTGTGTGGGCGGCAGCCTCGGGGATGCAGGCGCTTTTCATGCAAGGGCTGGAACCGACGAAGCTCAAGGCGACGTCGCGTTTTTTGTTCAAGGCCCTGAGCGAAGCGCTGGTAGCAAAACCCTAATCATGTAGGAGCGGGTGGCTACTTTGTGCGGGGTTCTTTGCGGGCGGGGCCCATGCCGTCCGTGTAGAACTCTAGCGAGGTCACTTTGCCGTCGGGCGCTTTCACGACGTGGAAGTAATCCGTTGCTTCGCCTGCGTAGTAGAGAAGATCACCTTCAGCAGGAATCAGGTGGCGTTTCGGGCCGGGGGCGCGTTGCACGTAGATCTCGCCACCTTCTTCGGTCAGTGCGTGCACCTGATCGCCCTGGATCTGGTAGTTGCCGACCAGGTTCTTCTTTTCCGATTCGCTTAGCGCCTTGTCCTTGAAGGACCTGTACGGCCTGCCGATCGCCGCGGCCGCAAGCTGCAGTGCGATGGCCCGCGCGCTGGGCATGCCAGCATCGGAATTCGCCAGCACGGCTACGACGACGTGGCTCTTGGGCACGAAGATGAACTGCGAGTTGAAACCTTCGATGCCGCCGTTGTGACCGAAGGCCTGTTCACCGCGCAGGGTGTAATGAAAGAGGCCATAGCTGTACGGCGAGACGCTGCCATCCGGTAATTTGGTCGGCGAGGTCATCGCCGTGTAGACCTCGCGGGGGTATAGCTTGGGGTTACCCAGGCCTTCCGCCAGGTGGGCGATATCGCCCGAGGTGGACGCCAGTGCGCCTGCGGTCATCGGGCCGGTGATCGATACGAAGGGTGGCTTGGCCACCTTGCCGTCGGCATCGGCGCTGTAGCCCTGCACAGCATCCGGGACCACCGCGTCATCGGCGTAATAGCCCGTGTGGGACATTCCGAAGCGTTCAAGCACCGCTTCGCGTTCGAAGCGGTGCCACGACTCACCCGTGACTCGCTCGATCACGGCACCCAGCAACATATATCCCGAGTTGCTATAGCGCCAGTCGCTACCTGGCGTGAAATCGACAGGCTGTTTCGAAATCAGGTCGACCAGCGTCTTTGTATCGAGTGTCTTGTTCGGGTCGACATCCCAGGCATCGCTGATGCCAGCCGTGTGATTGAGCAGCTCGGCGAGCGTGATGCCCGCGCCGCCGGGGTAATCAGGCAGGTACTTCGATAGCGGGTCCGTAATTCTCAGGCGCCCCTGGCTGTCGAGTAACAGCACCGCAGCTGCCGTGACCGTCTTGGTAATCGAACCGATGCGGTAAACGTCGGTACTTTTCGCCGGCGTATGCAACTCGAGGCTCGCGTTGCCGCGCGCGGTTTCGTAGATCACCTTGCCATCGCGGGTCACGGTCACCGCCGCGCTGGGGCCATCCGACGGCACGAATCGATCGAGGATCTTGTCGGCCTGCACGGTAAATGGCGTCGTGTCCTGGGCCGAAGCCACCGAAACCATGCCGAAGCACGCAAGGGTTAACAACGTACGACGTAACTTCATGTCACGGATCATGGCGTTCCCTGAAGACCGGAGGGTATCGCCGCGCATCGTAGCCGAGATTCAGCCGAGACGGCGATGCGCGATGCCTTAGCGAAGCGCACCGCCGTCGTGGGCCGGTTACGCGTTGCGGAGAACCTGCGCGACCGTCTCCGGCATCGGGGTGGTCGGGCGCCCCAACAGGGCCGACAACTCACGGCCTTCATCGAATAGCGCACCCTCAAGCGTGCCTGTATCGAAGCTCGCAATTACATGCGCCCAATGCGGCGGCAGGCCCGCCTTGAGCAATGCATCGGCGTAGTCGGCTTCAGGAAGGTTTGTGTAGGGAATCGGCTTGCCTGTCTGGCGGGTGAGTTCCGCAGCCAGATCCGCCAGCGTAAAGGCGGTATCACCAGCCAGCTCGTAGGTGCGATGGTGATGGCCATCGCCCGTAAGCACGACGGCAGCGGCAAGTGCGTAATCCACACGCGCCGCCGAGGAAATACGTCCATCGCCAGCACTACCCACGAACGCGCCATGTTCAACGGCACCCGGGATGCGCATCGCGTAGTTCTCGGTATACCAGCCGTTACGGAGAATTGTGTAGGCGATGCCCGACGCCTTGATCAGCTTCTCCGTCTCCAGATGCTCGGGGCCGATCTCAAGCGGAGTGGTGTCAGCGCGAAGCAGGCTCGTATAAGCGATATGCGCTACGCCAGCCTGCTGTGCCGCTTCAATAACGCGGGCATGCTGTTCCACACGCTCACCAAGCGCATTGGAAGAAATCAGCAGCAGGCCTTTCACGCCTTGCAGGGCCGGCGCCAACGAATCCTTATCGGCGTAATCGAAATGGCGGGTCGTCACACCCAGATCGGCGGCTTTCGCGGGATCGCGCGCCAGAGCGATGACGGACGCGTCCGGCGCAATACGCTTCAACTGTTCAATCACAAGACGGCCGAGTTGGCCGGTGGCGCCGGTAATAGCAAGGGACATGGAAGGGGGCTCACTGAGTGGAAAGTAGAGGCCGCGAGACTAATCCTGTAGGGTACTTACGAAAAGTACGTACACCGAGGTAAGTATGTCCGTTCAGTCAGTTACAGGCGGTGCGCCGGCGCCCCTTCCCAGCCCGGTCAGGCTGGGCGATGTCCTCGATCCGGACTGCCCGTCGCGGGTGATCCTGGACCACCTGACGAGTAAATGGGGCGTCCTGGTGCTCATCGTCCTGCGCGGCAGGACCGTGCGCTTTGGCGAACTGCGCCGATCCATCGGCATCGTCAGCGAGCGCATGCTCGCCCAGACGTTGCGCGTGCTCGAAGCCGATGGCTTCGTCGCGCGGAAGGAATTCCCTGTCGTGCCGTTGCATGTGGAATACAGCCTCACGCCGCTCGGCGAGGGGGCCGCTGAGAAAGTGCATGCGTTGGTGGATTGGGTGCAGAGTAATCAGTTCGTGGCGGCTGAGTAATTACCGGGTCCGGCCTATTCGTCCTGGCCATACAGCGCGCTCCTACAACAGCTTGGGGGTATGGCTGGCGGCCAGCGCTTCGCACTTCTCGCGGAGGAAGGCTTTTAGCTGGGTCATTACCGGTGTCAGGCGGGTGCGGTCGGCGCAGACGAGGTTGAGTGGCGCAGGTTCGCAGTGGGCGTGAGGGAAGAGTTCGACGAGGCGGCCGGCTTTGAGGTCGTCGATCACGTCCAGGCGCGATTTGTAGATGATGCCCTCGCCGGCGACGGCCCAGCGGCGGACGGCGTCGGCGTCGTCGCTGATGCGGTTGCCAGAGATCGCGACGGTGCGGTCGCCCGTGGGCAGGGTGAAGCGCCAGCGCTCGTGCACCTGTTCACTCCACAGGAAGCGCAGGCAGTTATGTCGGCGGAGGTCATCAATGCTTGTCGGCGTGCCGTGCTTCGCGAGATACGCAGGTGAGGCGCAAACCGCACGGCGATTGGTATCAAGCAACGACATCGCGACGAGCGAGGAATCGGAGAGCGTGCCATAGCGAATGGCCGCATCCAGCGGCTGGCGGACGAGATCCACCGCGCGATCGCTCATGCGCACGTGCAGGCTCAGGGCCGGGTGCTGATGCTGGAAGGCATCAAGCCAGCCGAGCAACAGGTTGCGGCCAAAATCCGACGACACCGAAAGACGCAGAGGCCCCGATAGCGCCCCGTCTTCCCGAGCCAGCGCACGCCGCCCCTCCTGCTGGGCCTCAAGCAAAGCCCGCGCATGCGGCAGGTAGCGCTCACCATCCTCGGAGAGCTGCATGCTCCGGGTGGATCGGGTGAACAACCGCACCCCGAGCTCCTTTTCCAGCCGCTGGACGGCGCTGCTGGCCAGGCCTGGCGCGATATTCAGCTGGCGGGCCGCCTCGGAGAAGCTCTCGGCTTCCACGGTCTGGACGAAGATCTGGACGTCATCGAGTCGGATCATTTTCTTCAAATCAAAGAAAGTGTTCCGTCAGTTTGCCTGTTTTTCAGGTGAATGAGGAAGGGAACAATGGCCACCAACGCCTCTCCCGCCTCAGGACTACCGCCATGAAAGCCATCGGCTTCTTCCAGAACCTCCCGATCGACGCCCCGCAGGCCCTGCAGGACGTGGAGCTGCCCACCCCGACCCTCCGCGACCACGACATCCTGGTCGAAGTGAAAGCCGTCTCGGTGAACCCGGTGGACACCAAGGTCCGCAAGAACGGGGACATCCCCGAAGGCCAGCCGCGCATCCTCGGCTGGGACGCCTCAGGGATCGTCCGCGCCACCGGCCCGTTGGCCACCCGTTTCAAGCCGGGCGATCGCGTGTGGTATGCCGGTGACATCACCCGCCCCGGCAGCAACGCCGAGCTGCAGGCGGTGGATGAAAGGATCGTAGGCCCCATGCCCACCACGCTCGGCTTCGCCGAAGCCGCTTCGTTGCCGCTCACCAGCATCACCGCGTGGGAACTGTTGTTCGATCGCCTGCGGGTGCACGAAGCCGATCCCACCGAAAGCCGCGCCATTCTGGTGGTCGGTGCCGCGGGCGGTGTCGGCTCCATCCTCACCCAACTTGCGCGCCGCCTCACCGGCCTGACCATCATTGGCACGGCCTCCCGTCCGAACACGCGCGACTGGGTGCTCGCACACGGCGCGCATCACGTCATTGACCACCACCAGCCGTGGAAGGCGCAGCTCGAAGCGCTCGGCATCAAGGAAGTCGCCTACGTTGCCGGCCTCAATAACAGTGCCGAGTACGTGAAGCAGATCGCCGATGTACTGGTACCGGAAGGCCAGTTCGCGCTCATCGACGATCCCGTCGGCCTGGACATCGGCCCGTTCAAGGCGAAGTCCATTTCGATCCACTGGGAGCTGATGTACACGCGGCCGATCTTCAACACCAAGACGATCGCACGCCAGCACGCCCTGCTCCGCCGTGTTGCAGAACTGGTCGACCAGGGCGACATCGCGCATACGCTCACCCAGCGCGTCGATGGCCTGAACGCTGAAGGTCTCATCAAGGCACACAAGCTGGTGGAAGCCGGAAGCATGATGGGCAAGGTGGTCGTGGTCGCGGACGACGCGAACTAAAACGATCCTACCCAGCCCTTGTAGGAGCGCGCTTGCGCGCGATGGGTGCTCGCGGCAGGCCCCAATCGCGCGCAAGCGCGCTCCTACAAAAGCCTTGTGATTCCTTGACCCTTCGGCACGGGTCGCCACAGAATCCGGAACGCACCTCACCTCGAGGTGCCGCACGGAGCCAGGCTTCATGAAGAACGCGCCACCCGGATACGACTGCCCGTTCTGCGGTATTGCCGCCACGCTGCCCACACCGGCACCCGAATCCGCCGTGGTGCTGGTGGATACGAACCTTTACGCGCTCGTACCCACGCACCATTACGCCGGGATCCAGGGCAACTGCCTGATCATTCCGCGAGCTCACTACGAGAACGTACTGGATATCCCTGACGATCTCGGTAATGAATTCTTCCGCGCGACGCGCCGCCTGGCAAAGGCGATGATGAAAACGTTCGGCTGCGAAGGCATTTCAACGCGCCAGCACAATGGCCCGGCTGGCAACCAGGATGTGTGGCACTACCACCTGCATGTCTTCCCTCGTTATTCGCACGATGGGTTGTATGGTGGCAAGAAATCGCCGTACACCGTCGCGGAGCGTATCGACATAGCCGCCCAGCTCCGCGCCGCATTGTAGTAGCAGCCCTTCAGGGCGCCTTCGACATATGAAGGTGAAGCTCTCATGGCCGCTTAGCGCACGCCACTAATCCTTGTACGCCGCTGCGTTGACGTCTTCGCCGTAACTCTTGCCGTCGTAAGACACCTTCACGACTTTGCTCTCCGGGGCTCCACAAGGCTTTTCATCGGCATCAACATCGATATAGCTTTTGGTCGTCGTGAGCGTCAGATCGTTCCATCCGTTCGTGACGGTGGGCGCAGGCTCAAGCGTCGTCTTCACTTGGCGCAGGGCGTTACTGCATCCATTTACGTTGAAACCGTCGCCCGAAAGGTAAACGTGTGTCGAGAGGATGGGACGCAACGTCCGTCCACTGGGGACATAGAGAGCAAGTTTGGTCTCGCTGTACGTACAGCCACCACACGACGTGGATAAGCTATTGCGCACACCAAAAGCACGTACGCCATCGGCCAGCTTATAGCGCGCCGTATCGATCGTGGTAGAGCCGCGTATCGGGTCGTCGAACTCCACAGCGTTGGGCTGCATCAGCGTAGCAACCGGCATGGCCTTCTTCGTGTTCCAGATCACGAGCGCGAGGTTGTAGGCGCCCTCGTCATGGCCCGGCGATGCAGGTGCCGGGAAATAGAGCGCAACAATCCATTGATCCGGAGACGTAGGATCACGCCGACAGGTCGAAAGCTGATCGGGATCGCCCAGATGTAGCGCATCCGCCACGGTGGCGAGAAGGTCTTCGCTGCACGCCAGTGGATCGTGGCCGGTCCCGGTCGAACCAGCCGAAGCGGAAACCGGCAGCGCAGCCAAAACGAGAAGCAGGAGCGCGAGCCAAGAGCCTCTTACGAAGTAGCGATATAGCGAAGTCATCCCAAGCGTTCCCGTCTTTTGATCACTCATTGACCACCCCTTCCGTACGTCCATTAATCGCCTAAGCGGCGTTCCAATACCGTCGATCGGCGAACGGTATACGTTACCGAGCAGGTCACTGCATCGAGCAATTCCCCCTGCCCTGCATCCTTTGGGATCGCGCAATCTCGCTCTTTATCCGCGATCCATGCACGCTCTTCCTTCACCAGCACTTCGCGCGCCGCTGGGTCAAGCGTTGAATTAAGACGCTTATACGCGGCGTTCAGGCGCTTATCCTGATACGTGAATTCGGCCTGATTACAGCGGATCATAGCGGGCATGGAAGCATCCGCTGCATCTAGGCATTTCTGATAGCCCGGACGGATTTTCAGATAGGCGTTTCGCTCGTCCAGCGAACCAGGCTCGCCCGGCAGCTCCTGTGAGAACACCGGATCCGCGACCGACCAGGTCATGGGTAGGGCCAGCAGCATGTAGAACACCTTCCTGAAGTCCACGTTTCTTCCCTGAAATCGAGTACGGTCTGCCGTATCAAAGGATTCTATCGGTCGACTAGGCCTGGAATTCGGGACAACGTCACATCTCCCACCTATTAGCCGTTCCCGGCAAAACCCGACAACTGCTCATCCAGCGAAACCGCGCGGTCATCATTTGCATCGCCCGTATGCAGGGTCGTCACCGTCTCGATCAGCACGATGCCGCACTCTTCGTCGGCGACCGGGTTGTGCCGTACACCTTTCGGCACCGTGTAGCACTCACCGGGGCCGAGGGTGATGACGCCGTCTTCCAGTTCGATCTTCAACTGGCCGTAGAGCACCAGGAACATTTCGTCTTCATCGGGGTGGGCGTGCCAGACGAGCTGGCCTTTCACCTTGGCGACCTTGATGTACTGGTCGTTGACGCGGCCCACGACGCGCGGGCTCCAGTGAGCGTCGACGGTTTCGAGGGCTTTGAGGAGGTTGATCGGGGTGGACATGGCTGACCTTGACGATGGGGGTAAGGCTGGCTGGGGGGATGGGGTTTGCGCAGTTTACGCTGGTGCGATGGGCGGGGTGGCGAGGGCCTCTCGCGCGTAAACGCGCTCCTACAAGGACGGTTGCTTTGCTCGGCGGGCACCTTCTTCTTTCAGTTCGCGGAGGTAGCGGCGTAGCAGGTTGGCGCGGCGGGGGCGGAAGCTGATGGTCGTTGGCTCTACGCTCTGGATCCGCTCGACGCGAAACATGCGGAAGCCTTCGCGCAGCGTGCAGCGGGCCAGCACCATGAGGGTCTGTTCGAGGTAGACGATGGCTAGCGGCCAGATGGTGCGTTCTGTCGCTGCGCCGTACTGATCGGTGTAGGTGATGGCCAGCGCACGTTCGTGCCAGCAGGCCTCGCGGATGACTTCAATATCCTGCGGGTGGTCATAACGCCGGCTGAGGCGACGGACGTGGGAGATCGCGTGGACCAGATGCTCCTGGGTCTTCGACGGAAGCGTCGCGGCGACCTTCGCCAGCACGGCCTCGGCTGCCTCGACGAGCGCGGGATCGCCCATGTGCCGCACCTCGGCCATGCCCAGCGTGATCGCCTCGATCTCCAGCCGGGTGAAGCCCTGGGGCCGCAGGATGCCGTCATTGATGAGCGTGTAGCCGTAGCCCCGCTCGGAATCGATCTCCGCGCCACCGGCACGCAGCACCTCGATGTCCCGGTAGACCGAGCGCAGCGACACCTCGGCAGAGGACGCCAACTGCTGCGCCGTGACGGGTGGCGGCAGGCTCCGCAAGAGGTGGAGCAAGCGAAAGAGGCGATCCGAGCGCGACATGTCAGCTGACAGGAACTGGCAGTAGGGGTCCCTATCTTAAGCGCTCACCCCGCAGCCCGCTTAGGAGCCAAGAGCCATGTCCGTGAAGACCGTCACCCACCTCAACTTCCGCGGCCAGGCCCGCGAAGCCCTCGCTTTCTACCAGCACGCCCTGGATGGCCAGATGACCGCCGTGAGCTACGGCGACACCGGCCAGGGCGCCCTGGCGGTCGATCCGTCACACATCATCTGGGGCCAGGTCGTCACAGACGGCGGCTTCCACGTCATGGCCTACGACGTACAGGCCGCACAGCCCTGGAACCCGGGCGAGAACGCCTTCTTCATTTCATTGCGCTGTGACAGCGAGAGCGAAGCCCGCACCGCGTGGCAAGCAATCGGCGTCGGCGGCACCATCATCGAACCGATGGGCCCATCGCCGTGGTCGCCGCAGTACGGCAAGCTGCAGGACCGCTTCGGCATCACGTGGCTGATCGATGTAGCAGTGACCCGCGGTTGATCGATGCCCCTGTAGGAGCGCGCTTTCGCGCGATGGGGTGCTCGCGGCAAGACTCAATCGCGCGCAAGCGCGCTCCTACAAGGGCTGGAAGATCTTTAGCGCAGCCGCTATTGCTGCCGCGTGCGCGGCTTCCTGGTGCGTTGCCTTCGCGCATTGGGGGACGACTTTCTTTCCTGCGGGCAAGCATTCGCCCAGGAAATCGTAATGGGTGACATCGGCGAGACGTTGCTCCTTCGCGCCCGGCACGAGCTTGGCCACGACGTCCGCGTTAGTCGCCGCCGGCGCGACGGTATCCGCCGTGCCAACCACGATCGACACAGGCACCTTCATGCGCGGAAGCGATTCCGGCGCCAGCGCCTGCACAATCGCTGGAGCCATGACGAAGACGGCACGCACACCGGGTACGGAATGATCGCGTGCGGCGTCCTTGATGCGCGGCTGCATGGCAGGGTCTTTGAGCCAGGTGCCCATATCGCGTCCGGTCAGCTCCGGCGCCTCGAGCTGCGGCGCGCAGACGCCGTCATCGGGGTGCTTCTGGCAGAAGTCGGCGAAGTGCCGCACATCGACTCGCGCACCGCCGGCGACAAGCGCCGCGAACCCGCCGGCAGAGAAGCCCGCCACACCAAGGCGCTTCGCATCAACGTGCGGCGAAAGGTCGGGGTCGGCCTGCACCGTGGCCCACGCGGCCTTCAGATCCTCCGAACGTTCCCACCACCAGGCCGCACCATTTCCCGTGATGGGCCCCCGGCCGTTGCTGCCCGGATGATCCACCGCGACGACCACGAAACCCGCTCGGGCCAGCGCCGTGCCGAACCAGGCCATCATGCGGGCCGTGCCGCCGAAGCCATGCGAGAGCAGTACGACTGGGTATCGGCCGGCGGCCGGTGGCGCATCGGCGGCAACGCTGCCGGTGGCGAACAGAGGAGCGTCGTCGGGGCCGATAACTAGCGGCGCCTCTTTGGCACCATCCTTCGCGGGATACCACACGGTGATCGCCACGCCCGGTGAACCATCGGCATTGCGCAGCGCGGCCGTGGGTGTCGTGGTGGAACGGTGGGTTTCGCCCACGGCTGCAAGGGCAGGCCCTGCGAGCGCAAGCAAGGCGAAGACAATGACGATACGGCGAATGCTCACGTGCTTCATGGTCGTTTCCATCATTCGACAGGAATACAGATATCAACGCCGCCATACCCCGTGTCCGGATTGAACGCAGCGTCGTAGCGTTCGAAGTCCGGGGCATCTACGGGAGTAAAGCCGGCCGCGGGGAGCCATTCACCAAGCAAGGCGCGCCAGGTTTGCGGAATGGAACCGATGTGGCCCTCATGCCGGGCCACGAGATAGCGCTGGCGAGGCAAACGAAGCCGGCGGTAGCCGTTAGGCGCCTGGCCGAAATGCTCGACCTCATAGCCGGCGAGATAATCGAACCGCCCTTCGCTATCTGTCGCGCTGCACACACCGTACGTGGTGCGACTCACATCCAATGACTGCTCGGTATGCAAGCGCTGCCATTGCGAGGGAATACCTGCCGAATCGCTCGACAGATACGAAGCCTCGATACCGGTCAGGAGCAACGGCCCGATGATTTCCGTCCGCAATACGGGCTGCTGAGCGACCGGCTCCTCCATCACCCGCATAGGGGCGAGAATCGCCAGCCCATCCAGATGCCCCCGCTTACGTACATCCTCCGGAGGCAAGCCGAACGCATCGCGAAAGGCGCGGGTGAAGGCCTCATGGGAGTTGTAGCCCGAACTGAGGGCGAGCGGGAGAATCTCCGGCGCGCCAGCCGCGAGTTCAGCGGCAGCCTGACTGAGCCTGCGCACCCGGATATACCGCGCCACCGACCACCCGGTAGCAGCCCGAAACAGCCGCGCCAGGTGGAAAGCCGACACCCCGGCCGCACCCGCCACATCGCCCAGCGAAAGCTCCTCTCCCGAGTGGCTCTCGATAAACCAGACCGCCCGCTGCACAACCGCCATGCGCCCCTCCCTAGTAGCTCCCCCCGATCATACGGGGAACGCGGGAGGGGGCATTTGATGGTTCTTGCTCGACCCCGGCCCTTGTAGGAGCGCGCTCGCGCGCGATAGGTGCTAGCGGCAACCTGAATCGCGCGCAAGCGCGCTCCTACAAGAGCAGCCCTTTAGGGGTGGTGTATCAAAGCGATTCCCGCCCTGCATGCCTCGACCCGCGCGGAAATATCGACCGTTGCCTCGCTCTGCTTCAGATCTTCAGGCGGCACCGGCACCCCGAGCATGGTGACCTCGCCGGGACATGACTCCACCCGGACGTAGAGGCGGTTTCGCTTTTCAACGACCAGGTCGGCCTGGCCATTGGGGCCGGTTACGCCTTCCATCAGCGGCTTGATCGCGCAGGCCATACCCAGGACGCAGTGCCAGTAGCCGAGCTTCACCTTCATGGAAGGGAGGAGGGCTTGTGTGTCGGGATCGACGACACGAACGTGAAGCGTCAGCGAATCGGCGGCGCTGACGGTGTTGGTCATGAGAACAAGAGACAGCGCCACGGACGACGCTACTGCCTGCAGATATCGGCTGATGCCCATCCCGCTCCCCATTGACGACACGCATTACGTCGTACATTAGCGCATCCCATGGGGCCGCGACCGCCCTGGAGCACAAGGACCGCTGCGGCACGCTTGCCCGCTAGAATGCCCCGCAGGTACCCCAGGCAACGACGCCTGGTTTCTCGCTTGAGAGCATATGAAGCAGCGACGTTTCGACCTCCTGGCTGTCGGCGCGATTTTTATTGCGTACACGATCACCATCCGGCTAGCCCTGGGACTGGACCTGAAAGGCTCGCTGCTGGGTGGCGTCGCCAACACCATTCCCGTGGTGATCTTCGGCCTGGCGGTGCGGCGGATCGTCGTGAGTCATCTGATGGGGCGCCCTCCCCTCGCCCAGCTGGTAGCGCACGTGTTTCTCTGCGCGGCGTACATGCTCCTCTCGTACGGGCTTCTGATCGTGCTGCTCGGTGTGTTCTACGGTGGCGGCCCGGGTGGCTTCGTGGTCAAGCCGTTCCATGTCGGCGCAGCAGCCTGGCAGTCGCTGGAGAACGTCACCACCTATGCGTTGATCGCAGCCGTCTCCTACCTTCAGGGATCGGCCGCCGCGGCACCACGGCCAGACGCCCACGAGCCCGCCCCGCCCCTTGCCAGCGCTCAAGCGGAACAGGCCACCGCGACGACGGGCACCCCCGACCCCGCCACCCCCGAAGCACGCCCCGAACCGGCCCCAACCCGCTACTTCGTCAAGATCGGCGATGAGCTACGCCCCCTCGACCTGGCCTCCGTCGTCAGCATCCGTGGCGCCGGCGACTACGCCGAAGTGCAGGCCGCCACCGGGACCCATCTGGTCCGGGTCACCCTGACGGACTTCGCCAGCTCGCTCGACCCGGCAAGGTACGTACGGGTCCACCGCTCCTGGATCGTCAACACCGACCGCATTGCCTGGGCCGAACCGGCCGGCGGTGGCCGACTCCTGCTGCACCTGGACACGGGCCAGACGATCTCGACCAGCCGGGAAGGCGCCAGGCTGCTGCGCAACCGCGTGATCTGACCGCCCGCCGTGCCCGTTCACCGTGCGACGGTGTCCGTTCGCCGAATAATTCCCGCCGCCACGGGCGGTTTCCCGATCATCGCCACCTCCAGCCGAACCCGAGGGGCGTCCCCGAATGAGCTTGTCCATCCTGCGCCTGCTGGCTCTTGCCAGCCTGGCCACCTCGTTAGCCAGCTGTGCGGCGACGCCCACCGCGACGGCACCCGATAAGGTGCCTGTGACAGCGAATCTCGAACGCCAATACATCATCGAGCACGTCCTCATCCCGACGCCCGACGGCGCGCAAATCGCCGCCCTGATCGTCCGAAAGCGCACCGCCACCCAGGTGCCTCTCACCTCCCTCCTGAACTTCACCATCTACGCGCGTGACGACTGGTCGCTCGAGGACGCCGTCCAGATGGCCGCTCACGGTTACGCCGGCGTCGTCGCCTACACCCGTGGCAAGGGAGACGGCCACAGCCCTGCTCCGGTGACGCCTTATGTCTACGACGGCGGCGATGCCGCCACGGTGATCGAATGGCTCGCGAAGCAGCCATGGAGCGATGGGCGTGTAGGCATGTTCAGCGGCAGCTACAACGGCTTCACCCAATGGGCCGCCGCAAAGCACCACCCGGCCGCCCTGAAGGCGATCGCCACCAACGCGACCAATGCGCCCGGCATCGACACGCCCATGCAAGGCGGTGTGTTCCAGAGCTTCATCTACCCCTGGCCGTTCTACACCACCGATACCCAAGGTCTCGATGACAAGACCTATGGCGACAAGGACCGCTGGGAGAACTTGAAGCGGACGTGGTACCGAAGCGGCCGCCCCTATCGCGATCTGGACAAGATCGACGGCACCCCCAACCCCATCTTCGACACGTGGCTCGCGCACCCCGATTACGACAGCTATTGGCAGAAGCTGATTCCGTACGGGCATGAGTTCGCCGACATCGATCTGCCCGTCTTCGTCCAGACCGGCTATTACGACGGTGGCATGGTCGGCGCGCTCTACTACCTCGAGGAGCACTACAAATACCGCCCGAACGCCGACCACCGCCTGCTCGTAGGTCCCTATCACCACACCGCCATGCAAACGGGCGTGCGCCCAAGCATCGACGGCTATCAGGTCGACCAGGCCGCCCTCATAAACCTCAAGGAAGTGCGTCTCGCCTGGTTCGATCACGTGTTCCGCGGTGCACCGATGCCTGAGATCCTCAGCGACCGGATCAACTTCCAGGTCATGGGTGCCAATACCTGGCGACACGTAGCCACGCTCGATGCCATGGCGAACCAGAAACGGCGCTTCTATCTGTCGGGTGAACGTGATGGCGACGGGTTGCAGTTCAGTGAAAAGCCCGGCGAAAAGACGCCACCCGTACTGGTGGTCGATCTAGCGGATCGCAGCGATTTGGATTCCGCCCCACCGCCCGGTGTGCCCGATATGCGACATGCCCAGGTATTCAGGACAGAACCCCTGAAGTCGCCGCTCGAGATCGATGGCCTTTTCCAGGCGCATCTCGAACTAGTAACCAACAAACACGACGTCGACATCGCAGTGAACTTCTACGAAGAACAGGCAGACGGCACCTATCTCGACCTCGCCTCTTATCTCGGCCGCGCGAGCTATATGCAGGACAGGACAAGGCGGCACCTGCTTCAGCCGGGAACGCCACAGGTCCTTTCCTTCCAGAGCCAGACCCTCACGGCTCGCCAGCTCAAGCCAGGCAGCCGAATCGTCGCGGTGGTAGGGGTACCCAAAAGCCCTTACGCCCAGATCAACTACGGGACCGGTCGTGATGTGAGCAGCGAGTCGATAGCCGATGCGGGTGAGCCATTACGAATCCAGTGGTCGGCCGGCAGCTATTTCGAGCTGGGGACTCGGCAATAACCTGGCATCGCCGAGGCGTTATTGCTTACCTGGCGCCCCCAGAGTCCGCGCAGGGTGCCTTTCGCGCGTGGGCTCTGCGATTCACCGCCCCCACCAGCGCTATGTGAGTCCCATCACATTTCTGTGTAGGACAAGGACTACATGAGAATGGGGCACACACCTACAGCGTTCGCCACATACCATTCGCACACCGAAACGCCAGGGGATGGTATGGACGCGCATCAAGCAATCGCAGCAGTTTAAGCAATCACCGTTCGAGCCAGTCCCTTCAGGTACGCCTTTAGAGGTTGGCGATGTTGGTGTCTATCCCGGCCATGTAGTCATTTACAGTGGCGACACATGGGCGGGCAAAGATGTATGGAGTGCCTCCCACTCCGGAGGCCCGGCGTTTGGTCCGGCAAATAGCGGTTGGTACGGGACTCCGGTTTGGTACCGCTACAACGACCCGTAATTTGTGAGGCAATCAAAAGTGCGTCAGTTCGTCCTTGCAATGCTGATATTCGCAGCGCTCTCGGCGTGCGCGTCCGAGCCGCCCTGTGCGAATGTGAGTCGTAGTCTCACTGTTGAGCGAAAAGAAGCTCTGGCACCCGCAATTGCGAAGCAGCTCGAAATGCCCAGCATCGATGTGCTCCAGTCTTTTAAGCTTGGTGACTGGAGCATCATTTACGTCGATACCCATCAGTCGGATGAGGTATTCCTGTTCTATGCGCATGATCCCCTGACTTCTCGATATGTCACCATGTGGAGTGGTGGTGCGGCCCGTGATGAGGAAGAGAAAATTCGGTCTTGGGCTGTACAAAATGCTCCGGGCATACCGGCAAAGCTCGCCGGTTGCTTTGCTTGGCATGTAACAAAAGATCGTGATTTGTGATCTCCAGTCGAGCCACCAATACGCCGAACCAAAAGGTGGCTAGGCGATGCCCGCGAAAATGCTGACGCGGGATATAGAGCGCGTCATGCTGGCCGCCAAGATGGTGTCCGGCGATCCTGCCAAAGCAGACGAGTGGCTAAACCAGCCACTCGCCTCACTTGATGGCAAAACCCCGTTGCAGCTAATCGCTGAAGGCCGCACCGACGCCGTGATTGGTTATCTTCACTCCATCGCCTCCGGCTTCGTCGGTTGAGCACCACGATCACATGACATCGGTAGCGCGATAATCCGCTACCGATGTCACGCACCAGGAGGATGGTCGATGAACTACTTCACCGCCGACGCCGAGATGGCGATCCCCCGGGAAATCCTCTTCCTGTGATGGGGGAGGCTCTCGTCGGAGATCCTGCGAGAGGCTGCGTGCCACGAATCTGCTAGTGGGCGCTACGCAGCCTGCCTTCGTGGGCACCCCATACCGAACCGCAATACATGGAACAATCGAGATGCACCGTCCCCAACCGACGAGGGCTAGTGGGAAAAGACCACTGGGCTTACAGGAGCAGCACTCGGAGCCTACTTGATCATTTCTGAAGGAAGTCGTTTGTTTCCGCCGCGCGATGCAGTACCAGTCCCCTGAGGCATGACGATGTCGAGTTTCGACCATTTGGTTGAGGTGGATGAACAGAATCGCACTGTTCGAATTACGCGCCTGTATAGCGACGGGAGGCGTCAGTTATTTACAGAAGTGCATATTCCGGAAGAACGGACTAAAGCCCTCGAAGCCGAACTTCTACACCGACTCGGAGAGAACATACTCCTCGACTCCCCATCAGGCCGCACTCTGCTCGGAGAATGACCTCAT
The DNA here is from genome assembly GCF_023078475.1 of Luteibacter aegosomaticola. Classification (NCBI taxonomy): domain Bacteria; kingdom Pseudomonadati; phylum Pseudomonadota; class Gammaproteobacteria; order Lysobacterales; family Rhodanobacteraceae; genus Luteibacter; species Luteibacter aegosomaticola. Next base: position 4,232,723 of record NZ_CP095741.1, read on the forward strand.
CGACCATGCGCTACCGATGCCACGCGCTAGCAGAGAAGGTGATGACCTATGCCACCGACGAAGCCGATAGGTCGAGCCCTCGCGAATGCCTCCAACGCAGGACGGGCCAGGACTTCGATGCGGAGAGAAGGCGGGACTAAACCATCGACCTCGACTATGAACCGGCGACTGGGCGATACGCGGGCGGCGTGACTGAGCTAGAAATTCTGCGCTGGCTGAGCGGATAAAAAGGCAAAGGTTGCTGACATGATCAACGAAACGTTGGATAAGGTGCGCGAACTCTATGCCTCAAAGCAGTACGACGCCGCGCTATCAACGCTCGACCGCTACAAGGAAGCGCAGGAGCTCACGGCTGAGATGCTTCTGCTAAAAGGGAGACTTATCCAGCTCTCAGAAGGTAACGTCCATACACTCAATGACGCCAAAGAGTGCTTCCTTAGCGTACTCAGGCAGGACAAAGAGAACGTCAATGCTCTTCTTGAACTAGGATGGCTTTTCGCAAACGTTCTCGATGATCCAGAGGAAGGACGAAGGTACTTCTCGAAGGCCGTAGAGAAATGCGCAGAACTTCGCGAGGAGGCGATCAAAGGGCTGGGCAGTTGCACGCGGTAACCGCCCCATATCCTGTGGCGTCGCGAAGCTACGACCTCGGAAAGGACGTGCTTTCGGCGTGTTTGGAAGGCGCTCATCTTCGCCGTAGTGGCAGTGGGGATTCTCTCCACCGCTGGGTTGATTACGTAGCGCCCGAGGCTAACGGAGTTGGCGTTTAGTCCTTTCGTGACTTCGTCCGTATTCGTACTTGGCCTTCGCTTTCTTCGATGGAGAGATAGAAATGTTTGACATACCGCTTCGCGCACGCCTTCAGAATAAGATCCATGAATAAACGACTGATCGCCCGAACTATGCGACTGCGGGCGGGGAACATAAAGCAATCGGGCGGGTACTTCTTCCGCGCCGAGTTCGATCATATTCTTCGCGGGGTCCTCTTCGAGTATGTTCCTCGCGGTGTATATGTCTGGAATTTTCGATTCCCGTTGTTCGATTTTTTCGGTGAGAACCTGCTTTACAGCGATCGACTGCGGCCCCCTGGCTTTATTGAGAAGGGACAAATCACCGAAGATGCGATGGTGGAAGGCGCACTGGCTCATCCGGACGTGCAGGAAGCCTTTCGTCCTGGTCCGCCCATGAGCCTGGAGCAGTTCTTCCAGTTTCTTGAAGGTTCGACGGCGATGCTTAACGAGCATGCGCAGCTCATCTTTGCTGCGGGACTTGTAATGGCTGGCGAGGAGGTGCGAGCCAAGCAAATGCTGGCGGAAATCCTGCCTCGCTTGCCCGCACGCGATGCGGAGCATTGCCGTCGACTTCAGGAGGCTCTCCAGAAGGGCCTTCCGGCTGCAGTTGAGCTGTTGGACAAAGTACGCCAGCAGAACCTGCGGGCATTCAAGCTCATCTGAGGCGAGAAGCTATCGAGGCGAGTCCGTAGACCCTGCCGGGGAGCAACTCCCACCCAACCTCTGCCTAAACGCCCCAGCCTCATACCCCAGCTCCTGCCGCGGATTCAGCGCAATCGAGTAATGCACCAGCTGCTCAGGTGAATCCCCAGCCTCAAGATGCCACGCCTGGATATCACCCTTCTCGGCGTGCACGATTTCCCTGCCCACGACCTTCACGGTGAAGTTGCCGAGACCCTTGTCGTACTGCCACGTAGGCACGAAGAACACCGCGCCTTCCCTTAGCGGCAGCGACGCGAAGGTAACGCCCCACAGGTTGCCTTCCCACACCGGGTGATCGAAGACGACGTGGATCGGTTCGGTGCCAGCAGCGGTTTCGCGTGTGCCGGTTACGCCGTTGTCGGTATACGTGAGGCGAATGCGGTGCCAGCCTTTCTCGCTTTTATCCTTCCCACGATCGCTTTCCATCGATATCGGACGAAGCGTGCTGCGATCGACAACGAAGTGATCGCGCATATCGAAGCCACCACCACTGTGGACCTGGTGAATGGTGATATCCCAGGTAAGCCGGCCTTTCTGGTCACCCGCGTGGATGCTTTGCCAGGTGGAACCGACCACCTTGCCCTTCACCTCAATCGCGTAGCACGTGTTGCCGGGGGCTAACCGTGCAGCATCCATAGGAACGGCGGGTGCCGCAGCGGCGGCCATGGCTAACATCGCGAGTGCAGCGACCATCATGCTTCCTCTGGATTGGGTTGAAGCGACGAACTTAAACAGTCGTGCGGGTGTTCATCCATCGGACAAGCCACCACTGCACCGCAGGAACGCCCGCATAGATCGCCAGCGCGACGTTGTCTGCCGTAATGCGAAGAATGATCGCTGCCATCACCAGCCCGGCCACGACGGCGCACTGCGCGACGCGAGCGGCGATGTCATGGCGGCCCCAGGCCATCAGGCCGATAAGGGCCAGCTGGCTCAGCCCCATCATCGCTAGCAGGAGCGTGATCATCGGCGTGGCCTGGCGATAGACAGCGGCGAGTGCCTGCTGCGCTTCGTCGCCTTGCATAAGCGAGGCGTAGTAGTGATTCTGGCCGGTAGCAAGAAACTGCACGCTTAGCCGCACGCCATTGATCTCAAGGATCGCAAACGGCAACGCGAGAACGAGGCCCACCAACAAGCGGATAGCAATGGCAGCGCCACGGCGCTCCGAAGGGACTGCCGCCAACGACGCCCAAAGGCAGCCAAGCGCAAAAGACAGCCCACGGCCGTCTTCCTGGGCCGCATGGAACTCGGCGCGCATTGCCTCACCCATCCAGGGATGCCGCGAGCACCGCGCGGCACATGCCACCAGGAACAGGGCCAGGCGGTGCCTCATGTGGAAAGCACCCCATCAACACCAGCGTCCCGCTCGCCCAGGGAACGCGCCAAGGCGATACCTCCCGCGGTCAACCGATACGCATGCCGCGGCGGCCGCCCTGCCTGCTCCGGCTCACGCCACTCGGAAGCGACGAGCCCCTGCCCCTCCATGCGAACCAACAAGGGATACAGCGTGCCGGACTGCAGCCCCGTGGCCTTCATCAAGGGGTACCCATAGAACCATTGGGTCGGCGCCTCAGCCAATACGGCGAGGAGCTTTTCCATCTGGCTCGAGGGGCCACGATTGCGCTTCATGGCTCGATTTCAACATATGTAGATTTAAGAATGCAAGCTTGACCCCTTTCAGGTTCGAATCTCTAATGGCTGCCTGACAGTTGGATATCAAAAGGCCAGAGCTAGCCTAATGCGCCACAAGACAAAGCTTCTCATCTCGCTCGCCCTGGCCCTCGCCGCCACCACCGCCACCGCATCCACCTGTGGCGAAGAAAAATGCGATGTCGGCGAACACGCCACGATCCACACCTCGCCCGCCGAGCCTGTGGCGGTCTGCGCCACGGACGCCCTGGCCGCCTATAGCAACTTCACGCTCTATCTCGTGGCGACGAATGCAGCGAGCACCCAGCAAGACACCATCGATGCCAATACCGTCGAGGCCAACGCGACGGGCGATAGCGCCGATGTCGCCAAGCGCCTGCGCGACGCATCGGGCGTCGCCTCGGCCAATGCCGCCCTCAAGGCATGCTCGCAGGCCAAGGCCGGCAGCGACGTGGTCATCGTCGAGCTGAGCAAGAAGACCAACAACGCAAAGGTCTCCGGCCCGAACGGCGAAGCGCCCTACTGGATCCCGGCGGAATTCCTCGACCGGAAGGCGAAGGACCTCTAAGGTCCCAGCGCCTCCGGCCAAGTCGCGATCGAGCCCAGCCGTAGCTTTCCCCAACACCGGCCCACAGACAAACGCGAAACCTACCTCAGTGGGCACTCGCCTTCTGCACCAATGTCTCGATGGCCGTCACCGTCTGCTCCTCGGTGAACTCGCAATGGCCCTCGCCCACCGGATCCAGGACGGTAAGCCACTTGCCGCGCCCTGCCGCCTTGATCTGGCTGGGGTACACCGCATGGAAGCGCTCAGGAATCGTCTGATCAAACGCATTCCACTGCATGACCACCGGTACCTCGACATGGCCCGTCAGGGTGACGTTGTTCCTGGCATAGGTCGCGGCACCGGCCGAGGCGCTGTAGCGATGCACGCTGCGATTGAACGCCGCGTCGTCACCGAAGCCCTTGTACACCTCCTTGCGGTTATCGACGGGCATCCCGCCCGCGCGCTTTTCGATCTCGCGTAGCACCATGTAATACAACGCCAGGGTCGGTAGCGTTTCCACTCGCTCCTCCAGGCGCTTCGCCAGGATCGCGGCTTCCTTAGGATGCGCAGCCACCGCGCTGGCGATAGCGTCGGGCGAGATCATCGGGGGCGACTCAGGCGACGCAAGATCGGGGATGACACCCGGGATCAACGCATCGAAGGCCACGAGCAGCGTCACGACGCCTTCGTCGAGAATCTGTGGCGTGGACACCGTAAGCCCGCAGGTGATCAACGCGCCGGAATAGGTATGCGGATAACGCTCGATGCTCGCGGCGACCTCCATCCCACCCAGCGAGAACCCATAGAGATAGGTATGGGCCGGCTGCTCATACGTTTTGACAAAGTACTGGCGGAGTCGCTCGGTGTCGGCAATGGCATCGCTCACCGCCCAGCCCTGCGAGGCGTATTGGCTCTGGGCTACGGCAAAGCCTTTCTTGAGAAGCCAGGGCGTCGCGTCGGCAGGCGTCATCGGCGTGGAAACAGGCGCACCCACGGGTTGGTAGCCATGCATCAGCACGATGAGATCGCCATTCCAGTGGTCCGGGACATCGATGCGGTAGAGAGCGCCCTGCAACGTGCCTGTGTACGATCCGGGAGCCGGCTTGGCGGCATATACCGGCAAGGAAGCCGTAGCGCTGCACATGGCTACGATTAGCCAGCGTCCCATCACGTTACGCCACGTCTTACAGGCCATCTCATCACTCCGCTGTTGGGGTAAATGTAATAACGCGATTCAACCGGGGGTCCCTGCGCATCATAGCGATCGTCCCCGCAGAACCAAGGACCAGGATCGCCAGCGTGCAGGCGATGATCCGGGCCGTCGGCCAGGTGATGTCGATAAGCAGGAAGAGCGAACCCAGCGTCACGCCCGTACCCACCCACGGTACCCAGCGCAACGCTCGTCGTTGCTCCCAGGTCTCCGGGTCGACGGCCGCCTCGAGGAACACATCGGGATGGAAGCGCAGGCCCCGGCTTGCCAGCTGCTGCAACAGGACCACCCGCAGCACATGGCTATTGCGGAAGCGCAGGCAGCGGAAGACATCGTCCCGCAGCTGCATCGGCATGACGTACTGCGCCAGCGCGCCCTCCCTGGACCGGTACCAGAACCTGAGCGAGGGGTTCAAAGCGTCGGCGCGGCTGGTGTTCGCCACGCCCACGTCGTACGCAAGATCGGGCTGCCGCGCGATGCTGGACCAGGCGACGTAGGTGGGTGCGGCCGTAGCCCACGCGTCGGGCGCCTTACGACCAATGCCGTAAGCAAAGCCGTGCTGGTCGATACGGAACCATGCGCCCACCCGGAGGAAGGCCCTGACCGTGGCGACAAGCATGCCCACGGCCAGGCCGAACGCGATGACGACCAGTGCATCGATGAGGAACGCATCCTTCGGCGCGAAGCGATCGGCGGCGGCCTTCGGCAGGCTGCCCATGAGGATAGCGAAGGCGGCAATCGCGACCATGGCACCCAGACAAAGCAGGCGGGTGCCGGGGAGGTCAGGCACGCCATCGAGCGGGGTGGTAAACGTCGTGGCCTTCGCTGCCGGGATCGTCAACAGCGTCGACGACTCTTCCGTTGCGCCACTGGAGCGCCCCTCGGCAGAGGGTTCCGTGCTGCGTCGGCCTTTCTTCATAAAGCCCGCCCTGGAGACCGATCCAGAGGATGCTCCATGAAGCTCTCGATACAGGGGCGCTGATCGTCATTGAAGTCGAGCTTGTATCGGGAAAGGTCGTCCTGGGTCAGATGAATACCTGCATCGTGCAGGGTTTGCCTGGATACCTGACGTTGCGGCTCGTCCGCGTCCGGACCGTGCCAGCAAGCAAAAATAATATCGTTCTCGTACTCGCCCTTCCTGATGTGGGCGCCGTTCGCGAGGAGCACTTTCAGGGTGTCCGCCTGGCCGGTGGCAATCGCCGCCGAAAGCGCGGTCTCACTCGATCCGCCCGTATTCTCCGAATCGGGGTTCGCACCCTGCGAAAGAAGAAAGCGGACAATGGGGGTCTCGCCGCGCCGTGCGAAGTAGATCAGCGGGCACTCCCGCGTCGTCGCTTCGGTGCACCCCACGATATCAGCGCCATGCGCGACCAGCACGTTGAGCAGCTCACGGGTATCCGGGCTATCGATGTCCCGATACGCCGACTCGTACAGCTCGGTATCTGAAAAGGCGACCGAACCTTTGAAGGAAACGTCGTTAGGCGCACTCTGTGCGAGGACCCAGTTCAACATATCAAGCGTCTCGCGTGCGGGCCGATGGCCGCGCGATCGCAGCACCGTCATGACACGATCCTCCCACTGCCGTCCCACACCTTCGACAACCAGCGGCACGCCATTGGCTCTCATGAAGTCCAGGATATCCGGGCGGTAGTTTACGAGCGCCCACGAGACCGCTTCGTCGTCCAGAACCTCCCGTGACGAGGGCGTCTTTCGCGCTTCCACATAGAGCCGTTTGAAGTCCTCGATACGTCCCTCGTCGAGCGCCCTGTAAGCCACACTCTCCGGCGACTTGTCGGCCTGCCGTTGTGCAAAAGCTTCGTTCAAGGACGGAATGGCAAACGTGAGACCGAGCAGGAGCCACATAGCGACGTGATAACCCGCGAAGCCGAGGCGCTGCTTCACACCATGTGAGCGAGGCACCGTCCCCAAAAGCGCATAAAGCGTCGTTAGCGCCAACGCGAAGCCAAGCACGCAAGCGGCGAGCAGCCACAGCAGCAGCTCAGGGTTTGGCCCCTGTCCATCCGAGGCGCGCGTATCCCAGCTTTGAATCCACAAGCAAAGGATCAACAGCGGTACGAAGAGACTCGCTGGCAGCAGGTAAAGCCAGAAGTTCTTCCGGTTCATTGGCCGACCCATCCGACAAGGAGCAGCGACGCCACGGCCAGGCTGTAAAGCCAGGCGCGGCGCTTGCGGACTGTGCTCCAGGGCTCTGCATACGGTGTTCCGCGATTGAGCACGGCGTACCAGGCGTCGATGGTGGCCGGCACGACCAACAACAGATTGGCCACATTAAAGAACATGGCGTAGAAGCTGGTCAGCAGCCACATGACGAAGGCCATGCCGATATTGCCGATCAGGGTTCCGCCGGTGCGTGGTGTGTTTAAGCCCATCGCAAAAGACGGGAAGAACCACACCACCAGCATGGCCATGAATGCCACGCCGAGGGCGCCGCTGTAGCGCCACGATCGATGCCCACGTGAGCGGCGCCAGAGGCATAGCAACGCGACAACGACGAGCCCCACCACACAGAACAGCCACGCTAAAAGGTAATCATGGCGGACATCGGCGTTCGAGAGGTTCAGGGGCCTCTGGTACGGGTCGACGGAAGCGCTGAGGAAAATGCCGCCCGCGGAGGCCGCCATCACGAGGCTACCGGCGAGCAGGATGGCGAAAAGGCGAAGTGCTGTGGAGAGGCGCGATGACGCCGCAGCGCCCGGTGAGCGCGGAGTGTCAGCGCGTGGATTTACGTCGCTCGCTGCCTTCCGAAAACCCATGCCTTTCCTTCCCTGGATATGTCGACCCCACGTCATCAGGCTCGAAGAGCCAGCCCCGCATCAGTAACGAGTTAATACCACAACATGGGGTGGACAGTCGCATGGTAGGCCCCAGGGCATGATGCAGGGCTCACTTCCCGCCGGTGGCATCCAGGAACGTCCCGGTGACAAACGAAGCCTCAGCGCTCGCCAGCCACAGGATCGCCCGCGCCACCTCTTCCGGCTGTCCACCACGGCCCATCGGAATGGAATCCTTCACGCGATCCACCCTGCCCGGCTCACCACCGCTGGCATGCATATCCGTGTAGATATGCCCCGGGCGTACGCAGTTCACGCGGATGCCTTCGCGGGCGACTTCCTTGGCCAGGCCGGTGGTGAACGTCTCAAGGGCGCCTTTGGAAGAAGCGTAGTCGACGTATTCATTGGGGCTGCCGAGACGCGCCGCTGCCGAAGAGACGTTGATAATCGAACCGCCCTTGCCACCATGGCGCTGCGACATCCGTTTTGCGGCTTGCTGAGCGCAGAGCATCGGGCCAATCGAATTCACTGCGAAGATGCGATGGATACGGTCAACCTCGAGATCCTCAAAACGCGATTGCTTCGCAAGAATGGCCGCGTTGTTTACGAGCACATCGATACGTCCGAATACCTTATCGATCCTGCCGAAGAGCGCTTCTACCTGTATCGAATCCGAGGAGTCGATACGCTCGGCCACACCACGGCGGCCAGCCGCCTCAACATCGGCAACCACTGAAGCCGCTGCTTTCGCGTCGGAAACGAACGTAACGACCACGTCGTAGCCTTGCGCCGCCGCGAGCCGTGCCGTGGCGGCGCCGATGCCGCGACTGCCGCCGGTGATGAGGATGAGGGGGGCTTCTGAGCTATGTGTCATTGAGCGGACCTCCAACGCTATGTTGTGCGGCGGGACACTTCTCCCGCAACTGCGTTATCAAATCGTCGAAGCCGACCAGGTTGCTCCAGATGTTGATCACCTGGTTCGACGCGAGGATTAGCTTGGCTCGCGGGCTTCCCTGCCCACGGATCTCACGGATTGCCTTTACTTCCGCGTATGGAACCGTACGGTGCCCGTACAGCCCCATGCGAAGCACCGTCCCTTCGAGCTTCACCCGGTACACAGTCCAGATGTATGCGCACCCGCTTGCCAAAAGCGCGATGCATGCAGGTGCCCCGGCGTCGGCTGCGCTCCGACTGCCACCGTGCAGCGACCGAATCATGATAGTCGCGGCGACAATGACCATCCCGACCGAAATGGCCACGCAACCGAAGACCAGCGATCGCTCCATGCGAAACATCGATTGGCCGTCGACGTGCCGTGCCCTCTCGCGAGCACCAAGTCCTGACACCAAGGCCAGGACAAGACTCGTAACAGCTGCGACAGGCGCGATGATCACGTTTGAGCCTCTTAAGCTGGACGTTTCGCAAGCCCATCTCGCAACACCAGCCAACTCGCATACCCAAACCACCCAAACATCGGAAGGGTAGTCAGGCGCTGCGTTAGCCCCTTGGTCGCTGCCGGATCAAGCCCCGTCATCAAGGCCCACATGTAAACCAGCACGAGGAACGCGGCGATAAGAGAAACAACGTCCCTACCCTTCCCACGCTCCGCGGCGAAGAACGCCGGGCAAAGAATCACGGAAAGCCCGATGGCGTAGAGCCCATGCAATGGACTGCCCATGGTGAAGATGCCATTCGAGACCATGCTCACGCCGAAAATGACGGCCGTCAGTGCCGTGAACGCATAACGCGAGCCGCCCTGGAGCAGAAGCGCCACGGCAAAGGCCATGATGGAACCGCCCGCGATCACCGCACCCACGCGGCATGACATCGCAATATCTGGCGAAAGAAGCTCCAGCTCGCTCATGTGCTGCTGGATCGACGAATACCCCGGAACGAAAAAGCCCACCAGCATCGGGATAAGCATCCCGAGAAGCGGCAACACCATGGTTGCGCGCAGAATCGCCTTGGTCACGAATCGAACTCCCCTGTTCTATCACGCGTGCGTCGTTCCGCACGCCCGGGGAATCTAACCGACGGGCCCGACAAACGCCAACCACGCCGCAGCAACCTGCCTAGCCACCGCCCGCCCATTAATGCCATCCTCCCCCTCATCCCGCGCAACCGGAACCACCGCGCAAACCAGTAGGGACACAGGGGAATAAGTATGAGCAAGCGAATCCTCGCCACGTTCGTGGCGATGGGCTGTCTCGGAATGGCCTCCATGGCGAGGGCGGAAGACGCCCCTTCCCAGCCACTCGTCTCCGACCCGGCCTACCTCGGCCCTGTCCAGCTGGTCGACATCGGTGGCCGGCGCCTCAACCTGTATTGCCGTGGCACCGGTTCGCCGGCGGTGATCTTCGACTCCGGCCTCAACGACAGCATGCTCGGCTGGGCGCGGGTGCAACCGGAGGTCAGCAAGACGCACACGACCTGCTCCTACGACCGTGCGGGGCTCGGCTTCAGCGATCCTTCCAACCGCCCAAGCACCGCGGCCAATGATGTGGATGACATCCACAAGGCCTTGCAGGTCGCCGGGATCAAACCGCCTTATCTGCTTGTCGGGCATTCCGCGGCCGGCCTGGCCGTGCGGGTGTTCGCCGACCGCCACCGTGATGAAGTGGTGGGCATGGTCATCGTCGATGGTTCGCACGAGGACCAGATACCCAAAGCCAAGGCACGCAGGGCCCTGGAAGCTCTCGCGCTACCCCCGCCGAAACACGAGAAGGAAACGCCCGAGCCCGACTGCGTCGCCGCCGCGAAGTCCGGCTCCATCCCCAAGAGTTCGCCCGCCTACGAGCCCTGCCTCGGCGGTATGTACCCGGGCGTGAGCCAGGCCGTCAGCGACGCAACCTTCGCCGCCATGGCCACCCTCACCTCACAGAAGGCTTACGCCTCGGAGATGGCGAACTTCGTCACGGCAAGCGCCGATGAAGCCCGCGCCACGCGGCATGACTTCGGCGACATGCCCATCATCATGCTCACGCAGGCGCAGCAGCCCGCGCCCAAGGGTCTGCCACAGGCGTTCCAGGATCGGCGCACGATGGAGTGGGAGCAATTCCACAACGAGGTGGCCGCCATGTCGACACATGGCGTGAACTGGATCGTTCCCCGTAGTACGCACATCATCAACTACGACCGGCCCGAGATTGTCGTGGATGCGATCGAACAGGCGCTGGCCCTTGCCGCCTCGCCGGGGCCGACGCCTGTACCGAAGGAAAAGCGGATCAACCCCATCGTGACCGACCCGGTCTATACCGGGCCGGCCCAACTGGTCGATGTGGGTGGTGGGCGGCGGATCAACCTGTATTGCCGCGGTACTGGCTCACCGACGGTCGTGTTCGCCTCGGGGGCGCTTGATACGACGATTGCCTGGGCCCTGGTCCAGCCGGTGATCAGCGAGAAGCACGCCACCTGTTCGTTCGACCGGGCTGGCCTGGGCTTCAGCGATGCGCCCACGCGGCCGGGTACGTCGGCCAATGAGGCTGACGACCTGCATAGGGCGCTGAAAGCGGCGCACATCGCCCCACCCTACGTGCTGGTCGGCCATTCGGCAGCAGGGATGTCCACGCGTATCTTCGCGGATCGCTTCCGGGATGAAGTGGTCGGGCTGGTCATTGTCGATGGGGCGCATGAAGACCAGGCCATCCGTCTCAAGGCCATCGCCACGCCTGAGGCGAAGCTGCACTGGTACGACGAGATCAACGACACCACCTGCGTCGATGCCTTGAAGGATGGTGAGATTCCGAAGACGTCGCCGGTTTACGAGCGGTGTGTCGGTAAAGATGATCCCCGCTTCAGCCCGGCCATCAACGCCGCGCAGCTTGGTTATGCGTCGAAGGCCAAGTATCAGAAGGCGACGCGGTCGGAGATCGCTAATTCCTGGTGGGCCAGTGCTGATGAAGCCCGCGCGACGCGGAAGGATTTTGGGGACATGCCCATCGTGTATCTCACGCATGCGCCGTATAAGCCGGTCGCTGGCGTGACGCAGCTACTGCAGGATCAGCGTACGGCGACGATCGAGCAGATGCACAACGAAGTGGCTGCGATGTCGACGCATGGGATTAACGAGATCGTGCCGCGGGCGGGGCATATCATTAACTATGATCGGCCTGAAATTGTGATTGATGCTATCAATCAGGTGCTAAGGATGGAGGAAGGCCATGCCCAAAGATAACGCGACAGAACTGAGTAAGTTCATGAGCTACGTGCTTCGGCATAGCCCCGAAAGCATTGGGATCGTGCTGGATAGCGAAGGCTGGGTCTCGATCAGCAGCCTTATCGAAGCTGCCGTGCTTTCTGGCCGCGCATTCACTGAAGAGGCTATCAGGCAAGTTGTTGAAACGAGTGAGAAGAAGCGCTTCACCATTTCTGACGATGGTCTGCGCATCCGAGCCGCCCAGGGTCACACGACAACGTCTGTCGCCATCGAACACGTCGAGAAGGTGCCGCCTGCCGAGCTATTCCATGGCACCGCCACCCGCTTCCTTTCGTCGATTCGTGAACGCGGGTTAGTGCCCGGCCAGCGCCACCACGTACACCTGACCGTCGACCGCGAAATCGCCAGGCAAACGGGATCGCGGCACGGCGAACCCGTGGTTCTCGTCGTTCAGGCCGCAAGCATGAGTCAACAGGGGCACCGCTTCTACATCGCCGATAACGGTGTTTGGCTGGTCGACGCCGTTCCGCCAGACTTCCTGTCCTAGAGCGTTCAACTCAAGGCAGCGGGTAGCTCTTCGCCCACCAGGACATCGGACGCCAGGATGTGGAATTCGATGTTCTCATACAGGAACTGGACGTTGAAATGCCTCACGTCAGTCGGGGCATAGTGAAATGCGGCTCGCTGTTTTTCCAGAAAACGCTGTACGAAATCCGACACCACGTATTCCGATACGTGACCCAGCTCGATCAGATTCTCCGCAGCGATCGACTCAAACATCCAGCCGCCCGGGAATGATTGCTTAAGAAACATCCTGGCGCGTACAAAGATCAAGTCGATCTTCATGATCCTTAGATCGTCGTCAACCTCCTTCTCGTAGAGAACGCTTAGACGGAGGTCCGCCCCCTCCATCGCGGCACGCACTTCCGACTCCCCGTATCCAGGCAGCCAGTCGTATAGGTTGATGATCGATCGAGGTTGACCTACTTTCATGGCTCTTCCGTCCTTTGACGGGCTATCGCACTTGAACGCTGCTATGGCAGCGAACGTCGGTCATTCGCAATCAAGTTAGCCATGATTGTGAACAGATAGTCGCCCTTCCGACGATCCAACGTCGCGGATACCAGGGTCAACGGACATAGCTGCGTCTGCTGACCAGCCACTTCCTTGAGTTGCGGCAGGCCGAAGAAGACATTCTTCTCGTCGATGTTGTTGATGAACCACTTCCCGCCAAGCTGACGACGGAGTGTCTCACCTAGGTATCGCGCAGCGCCGTCCATGTAAGCCGCGTGCTCCATGGCTCGCGCTGCTTCTGGAGACGAGTAACGGGCGAGCAGCATGGCCTCGAGCCGAATCAACGATTCATGACTCTTGTCCAGCGACTCGCGATCATTCAAGTCCGCGCCATCTCTGAACCGCTGGATCGCGTCGTGCATGTCCATAAGCCAGTATTGGAACTGGTCGTCTTTGTTATCTACCACGTCATCGCGTCCTTTTGTCACGCACTTCATCGCGAAAAACTGCAAGCTCGCGCCGCCAGGCCTCACCACCTCGAAGGTCCCTGCAAAGGACACGGAAGATCTCCTCCAGCCCCAAAGCGGGCTCTTCTATAGCAGCGAGTAGTGGAATCTTTCCGTCGGAGGATCATCCTTGTCGTAGTCGACAACATCGATACTCGCCGCGGGCGTAACTCATTCTCGATCCGCCCCTCTGATCTGGCCGTCGTTTAGCGCGATTTAGGAACGAATCGCCAGCGGCCATCGACCCTTTCGACACCCACCTCGACCTTCTCAATCCTGTTCTGCGTGTCGTCCCTGCTAACGAAGATCTCCAGCTGCTGCTTCGATTGCCCTGATGCCAAGGTCATCGCGAACTCGACCACTTCCGCCATATCCACACCCAGGTACCTCGCCGCATGCCTGACGAGCACCATGCACCGGAAGTTCTCGCGATAATCGACTTCAAAACCCTCGATCACATTCAGCACGACCGCGATTTGAATCCATCGCCGGTCACCATCGTTCATGGCCTCTTCTGCCATACGTCCACTGGCGTGAAGAAGCTTCTTTCTGATCGAGCTACCTAGCTTCGTCGAGACAAGCTGCCTGTCCGGCACCGAAAGGTCCGAATAGAGCTTAGCGATCGCCATCGCATCCGACAGAAGAGTCCGCTGAACGGGGCGAAATCGTGATCCGTCAGGCACGAGTCTCGCGATAGCATCGTCTACTTCGCGCCTCCGTTCCTCGCCCGAATTAGTCGCTGTCATTAATCATCCAATAGATACGCCAACGCATCTATAGCAGCGAGTAGTGGAATTTGTCCGGCCACCGAGCAGCCTTGTCGTACTCGACGACGCGATCCAACGTCCTCACGATCGCGTGGAAGTCCTCGCGGAGCACCTCTCTTGAACGATCGGAATCCCTCCACTCAATCGAGAAAGGGCGCTCGACGCTAGCGCTTAAGAGATCCCAAAGTGCGTCGACGTTCCTTCCGTAAGAGTGAAGATCAAGCGCGTCCGCCAACTGCCGGTAAAAGTCAGATGCAGAGGCAATCTTCGACCCATCGATGACCAGATTCATAACTAACGAAGATCCTCCCTATCCACCGAGTGTCGTCTCATCGCAGCAGCCGCTCCCGAAGAGCTACCGCGTACCAATACACCGTCCTGCGCCTCCTCGACCAGACAACCCTCGTCATCCTGGAAGGAATGAAATCCCATCTCAGACTGTTCCGGCCAGGTATCGTCGACAAGAGAGAAGGCCTCGAGCTCGACGATAACCCCGTCCCTGCCTATCCAGAGTACGAAGCTCGCCAGTCCAGGCGTTGGAAGCTCCCGAATGGCGTTAACGGTCGGCGGATAGGATCTGACTGGAAGGCCATCCTCTCCGCGCGGAATAACAACAGTATCGACGACTCCCGAGCTTGTGAAGTGAGTCGTTACTCCGCAGGCATAGACATCCCTACGAGCGACCAGGAGATGCGGAAGCTGCATTCTCAATGTCTGCCGCCAAGACTCCTCTCCCCTCAGAGCAAGGCGCATGACTTTCAGTTCGAAGTCAGATGGACCGATCATCTAAACCACAGCTCCTTCGACAGCCTGTCGCAGATTAGCGCCAGACAAGCATTACTTGACGCTGCCTCTGGAGGTCCGATGAAATCTCGTAGATTGCCAATCCGATATCCAAGTCCGACTCAGGTACATAGTTGAATAGTTGCCCGGTAAGAATTGGATCTGACGGCACGTCATACGTGATCTCAGCGAAAGCTTCCTCATCATTAGCAATAGAAAACACACATTGACGCTCACCGCGGGCGTAACAGACTCTCGACCTGCCCCTCTGAAGCGCCACCAACGTGGTATCGACTCGAACAAATATCTGAGAATCATTCACGAAGATAGCGACAAAATGACCGTCAACAACGTCATACATACCGTTGACCTTGGCTGAAACATCCGATCGAAACTCGTCAACCACACGGTCATCAACCGAGGCAAGGCGGCGGTGGAGAACTGCCTCCTTGCGCGACCTCAGAACTATTGACATATCCACCCCTGCAAATCCGTCATCTTTCCGTTGCTCCCGCGTGCGAAATCTCGCATATGCAGACGGTGTGATCTTGACTAAGCGCGGCCCGGCGAATCTACGGCGCCATCATCGTCTCGTCCGCAAGGCATCCAGAACTTCCCGCATCACTTCCTTGTCCTCCGGGCGCCTTTCGATATATGGCACAGCAATCGCCTCCACGTACGTCAGGAACACATCTCGCGAAGCGAAGAAATCCGGATGTGACATCCAAAATTCGCCTGGATTCACCGAGGCATGGAATTCTGCCTCCGCCGGCCAACCCTCTCTCTTATCGCTATTGGCCTTATCGATTCGGTCAATGAACCAATCCGGGTCACCTGCCACGCCGAATGAATCGCCATCAGCCGTCACAAGCCGGTGTAGATCCTCGGTCCTGTGAGCATCCAGTAGCTCGATAAGACAAAACCGAAGAGCCTCGTCGAACGCGGATTTCGGACCGAATTCGTCGAATGCATCAAGCAGAAATTTCATCGCCATCATTTATTCAAGCACCGGCCTAGTGCCCCAAGGCACCACAGTATTCCCGTGTACAGCGCACCTACGATGGCACCGAACATAGCCCAGAAAGCAACGCGGCGCGGCGCGTAGTCCAACCAGAATGACGACGTAGCTAGGCTATGCCAATCCTTAGGGAAGATTGGCGCATCCATCAATACCCAGAACACCAGCCCGTAGGCGGCTCCGCCAATGAGATATCGCCATCTCGTTACGAGGAAACGATCGACGGCGAAGAGGAGCGGAATACCAATGATGGCTGATACGACAACGCCGATCAGGAAGAAGTAGGCAAGCCCCACCCATTCTCTCGGCTCTGCGTTCGCACTGATCAGAACGGGTATCCATATGAGCGACGCGGCTATGCCTCCCGTTATCAGCAAGACGACAATCCGCTGGACCCGCGATGTAGCAGGCAAGCCTTTCGCTGACAGAAACCTCATGTTCTTTACTGCTCCAAACCGTCCTGGTCATGGCACGCGGGAACCCCTCACGGGTGGCCGCGGCCGGTCTTCAATAATGCATAATCGGCCGGAGTCGTAAGAACTTTAGGTTAGCGTCTGGGTGGCGGTGGAGCCGGCAAAGGAACTAGGAGAGCGGCCTATCCGAGCCGCGCCCTCAAGAACGCCCAAGTCCGGTCATTAGCCAGCTTGGCCGCGGCCGCATCGTAATGCGCACCGCCATGGCGAGAGAACGCGTGGTGGCAGCCTGCATAGGTATGGATCTCGACGTTCGGCTTGCCCGCTAACGCCTCCTTGATCTGCGTCTGGGCCTCCGTGCTGATGAACTCGTCGGCACCCGCCAGATGCATCAGGAAAGGTGCGTTGACTGAGTCCGCTTCATCGAGGTACTTCTCGGTATCACCACCGTGAAAAGCCACGGCGGCATCCACCTCGCTGCGCGCCGCGGTGAGGAATGTCATCAGACCACCGAGACAGTAGCCCATCACGGCGACACGACCAGTAGACCGAGGCAGCTCCCGTGCCGCCGCTACAGTCGCTGCGACATCGGAGACGCCCGCGTTGCGGTCATAGGCCATATAGAGCGCAAGCCCCTTCTTCCAGTCCGCCTCTGACGTAACGCTCAGATCGACCCCGGGCTCCTGCCGCCAGAAGAGATCCGGCGCGATGGCAATGAAGCCCTGCGCAGCCAGAGCCTGGCAGGTCTGCCGGATATCGTCGTTGACCCCGAAAACTTCGTGCAGGACGACTACCGCCGGGGCTTTATCTACATCCGGGTAAGCCACGTAGGCGGCAAAGTCACCTGCGTCGGTCTTGATGGTCATTTCATTTTTCACGATCCAATACTCATGAGAGGGGAACCTGGGGACCATCACCTTCCTATATCTGGTCGGCTTGTTGGAAATGCCCGGAATTTGCACGAGCGGCGCATGCACAACCTGTGCCCAACGAACCCGCGGTGACGCAATAACCTGAGCAACCTCCCCGAGGCGTCAGTTCCCAACGCGAAGTTGCCTCTTGACCGGCCTTCCCGCCTAAAGCGGATTCGGCCAGCTGCCGCTATGACCAATGAAGCATCACGCAGCAGCAACGCCATGGACATTCAAACGATTCGACGTCACAACCTCGGCCACGTCCTTAGCGCCTTTGAGATGGCAGGAATCTCATGCGCCCCTGAGCAGGCGTACGCCCTTGCCAACATTGTCACGCCCCACAAGCTCGTCAAGATGCTTCTGGCCAGCCACATCGACACGTTGGTGGCGCGCGGAGTTGAATGCGCCACTGGCCTCCCGAAGGGATGGATGGACGAAATTCATCTGGTGCCGGACTTTGTTCCCATACGCGAGAACTACCGGTTGAGTTCCACTGCCCAGCCTTCCGAATGGCCGGCACCGATGACGGAAAGCAAGGACGCCATGGAAACCCATCTCGCCTGCGAGAGCGCGATGTGGGAATCACGAATGCCGGGCGGCGTCCTGTCGGACAAGGGAATGCCTTCGCAGGACTCGCGACAAACACCGCCGCCTGCATAAGCAGGATGACGCACAACGGACGGCACCCCCGGCGAACCCCGCCGAGGGTGCCACGACCAACTAACCCAACTCAGGCGTTGGTACCACCATCCACCGTCAGGTTAGTACCGGTGATGTAACCGGCTTCCGGGCCGGCGACGAAGGCCACCAGTGCGGCGACATCATCGACATGGCCATAGCGCTTCAGGGCGGTGTTCGCGATCTGCGGCGCGGCCCACTCGTCGTTCGCCGGGTTCAGGTCGGTGCCGATCGGGCCGGGCTGCACGTTGTTGACCGTGATGCCACGCGGGCCGAGCTCGCGGGAGAGGCCCTGGGTGAACATCTTCACCGCGCCCTTGGTCGCTGCGTACGCTGCGAGTCCGGGCGTGCCCATCCGCTCGCCGACACACGAGCCGATGTTGATGACACGGCCGCCATCGGGGATGTGCTTCAGCGCAGCCTGCGTCGCGATGAACACGCCGCGCAGGTTGATGTCGACCACGCGATCCATCTCCTCGAGGGTAGCGTCGACAAACGGCTTCGGAATGGCGGTGCCTGCGTTGTTCACCAGGATATCGAGGCCACCGAAGGTGCTGACGGTCTTCTCGATAGCCGCCGCAACGGCCTGAGGATCGGCGGCATCCGCCTGGATGGCGATGGCCTTGCCGCCGGCCTGCTCGATCGCCTTGACGACCTGTGCAGCCGCTTCGACGCCCCGGGTGTAGGTGATGGCGATGTTCGCCCCATCGGCCGCCAGGCGGCGGGCGATGCCCGCACCGATGCCACGGGAGGCGCCTGTGACGAACGCGGTCTTGTTGCTGAGGTTGCTCATGGGATGCTCCAAAGGTAGGGGGTAGCTGGGAATGGCGAGAAGTTACGCCTTGACTTCCCGCCTGAAAAAGACTTCTTTGGTACCCCGGCCATGCCTCGGAAGCATCCCCCATGGAACTTCGCCACCTCCGGTACTTCATCGCTGTCGCGGAGGAAGGCAGCCTTACCGTCGCCGCCGAGCAACGGCTACATACCTCGCAACCCTCCCTCAGCCGGCAGCTGCGTGATCTTGAATACGAGGTCGGCGCCACGCTCCTGACACGCACCACGCGGGGCGTCGAACTCACACCCGCCGGCAAGGCTTTCCTGGACCACGCACGCCTCGCGATCAGCCAGGCGAAGGAAGCGGTCGAAGCGGCGCGCCGTGCCGTACGCCCGGCGCGTGAGACGTTCTCTGTTGGCTTTCTCACGGGTCAGGAAGCCGACTGGCTTCCCAACGTCACGCGCGTGCTCCGCGATCACCTCCCGTCGATCGAGTTCAAGGTGGTCAGCCTCTACTCGCCCGATGTCGGTGATGCCTTGCAGAGTGGCGAGATCGACCTCGGCTTCTCGCGCATCGAGCCGCGCCCGGATGTTACTTACCGCGTCATCGCCAAAGAACCCCTCGTCGCGATACTGCCGAGCAGCCACCCGCTGGCGACGAATAAAGAGGTCGATCCCCGTGACCTCACGGGCGAGACGTTCATTGGCTTCTCGGATATCCCGCACGTACTGCGCGATGTCGTCGACGCGTATCTGCGCAAGCGCCATGTGCACCTGACGCCGAGCCACCATATCGATAACTTCGCGGTCGGCATCTCGCTGGTTGCTTCGACGGGCGGTGTCGCGTTATTACCCGCCTATGTGGAACCGCTCCTGCCATGGTCGGTGGTAAGCCGCCCGCTCGTGGGTGATGCACCAACCATCGACCTTGCCGTCGGCTATCGGGAAGACAACCCGTCGCCCGTGCTGAAGAGCTTCCTGGCGTGTATCGATCAGGTTAAGGCTGCGGGGCCTGCGGGGCAGCGGTCTGGGAGTGCGGTGCCTTTGAAGGCGGCTCGGCGGAAGAAGTAGGAACGCCTCAAGGGGTTTCTCCACCCTCGCACGCCGTCATAACGCCGAACTGCAACGCTTCTCACCTCATAGGCTAGATCAGCGCTCACAACGCGCGCTATCTGTCTTAAATAGAGGCTACGCACATGGACCACGGCGACACCGTCCTAACCATCCTAAAAATTGCCCGAGAGTGCATTTCGATCGTGGCAGAGCTCGTTCGCATGGGAGGCACTTTCCGGGGCGCGCCACATAAAAGCACTAACGAGTGCAGCGCGCTCGTGAGCCTCATCTCGCCACCGGGCTCTCAATAGCCCGCCTCAACAGGGACAACCCCGCCTTGCAGACACCCACGAGCACGTCGGCCTCTTCCTGCGACCACGCAGGAACGTAGTGCTCGCCCGGCGGCGTCATGGTCGGGAGGTTGTTACCCCAGAAAATCTTGTCGTAGACGGCATTGGCGCCGCGCGGCTCGAGCAGCTTGCAAGAGAACGTGGCCGCGATATCGACGAAAAGGTTCCACGCATTGAGCATCATGATGCAGTCGATCGCTTCCGCATCTCGCTGCGCGGTCCACGCGGCCACGGCATCCAAGTCATAAGACACGGTGAAATCGAGCGGCCAGCTAATGCCCTCCGTCGCCCCGAACGCAAGCAACTCGGCTTCACTGGCAAACGTCACCATCTCACCCGAAGCGCCAACGACCACGCCGTCCGGCTCGTCGGCGTACCACAAGAAATGCCGGTCATGACCATCGAGGCGGAAGGTGCAGGCAGTGTATTCACGTTCCATCGAAATCCCTCTCAACCGCGCCATGCTCCAACGTTCGCGCGATGCACGAAGAACAGATTGCTTCCGACTTCGTGAACAAAACACGCGCCTGATCTGCTAGGTTTCTCTCGTCACCAGCGCAACCACGAAGCTACGGCGCTGGTGACCACCGCACTCTTGCGGTGAGAGTCGCGAGCCAGAGGTGTTAGAGCACCCCTGACCCGCTAACCACAAGCAACTGTCTAGAGGTTGATTATGGCTACCCCCGATCATACGGCACTCCCTCGCCCTCCGAATCCCCTTGGTGGCACCTCGCCGTTACACGGACCGCCTGCCTGATCTGCAGGCACGGTTGACGAACCGCGGCGCGGTCCGTTTTTGAGGTAATTCTTGATCGGATGAGGCAGGCATCACGCCTGGTGCACCTCAACGCCGGCCCTTTGCCGCATCCACTTCGTCAACCAAGCCATCCGTCACCCGGACACGGGTGGCCGGCGAACCCGCGAGCCTATGGTCCGTGGGCGATCCACGACTGAAGGGGCAACACGCATGACTACCGACGAACAACCATCGAGCGTCCACGATCTTCTGAACGACGCCACGCAATGGCTTCAATATGCCCGTGGTGTCACGGCCACCCTGGCCGACCTGATTCACGAGGCTGACGGCGTCGATTGCAGGCAGCTTTCGCTGACGCTGGAGGCTATCGCCGCCATGACGTCGCATGGGACAAGGCAATTGGGTGAGGCCAGAGCCCAGATGAGTTGGGAGGCGGCGATGGAAAACGTGCCTGTCCGGAGCTAATCGGATGGCCAAAAGGAGCGAGACGAAGACTGGGCCTGCCGCCTCCATCCGCCCGCTCACCACGCAACTCACAAAATCGGCAACAACCCCGCCGGCGCGGCCGGGGCCCCACATCGTCAACCCGCCCCCAACATGGCACGATGCAGACGTCGACCATGCAGGGGAGCAGGGACATGGCATCGGTGATGCGCTACGCAGGCTATGGGGCCTCGCTTCTTGCGGTTCCGCTCATCGCGACCGCGGTGCCGGCGATCGCGGGCCACGACCTCCCCGAGCTGCCGTACTACCTCATGCTGGTAGCGGCAGCCCTCGCCAGCGTGATCGCCCTGGCACTCATGAGGTCGCCGGCTTACGACCGGCGCATGATGCTTTGCCTCGCACTTGGCCTCGGCTGCTGGGCCGCAGGCATGGCGAATGGCATTGCCAATTCCGGTACCGACGAGAACGCGATCATCGACTACGTCATCTTTGTCGCCTACGGCTTACCCCTTTTGTATGCCGCCGTGGCAAACCCCGATGAGCCGACCACGACATCACGACGCATCATCGATGCCATCCTTCTCGTACTGCTAGTGCTTCTCTGCTACCTGGGTGTCGAGAATCTCCAGGATGGTCACGGGCTGCTTCGTGCCGAGTATGTGGGTTCGGTGGCCACGGCTTTCGATGTCGAGAACATCTTCCTTTTCGTCGTCTTCCTCATCCGAACGCTGGCCTGTGAGAACGACCGCGACTATCGGTTCTTTCGCATCACGACCCTCTTCCTTGGCGTGTATGCGATCGCCGCAGCGCTCCATAATCACGACAGTCTCTATCCTTCCGCCATTGTTCTTCAGCGCCTGACCGACTCGCTTCCCGCTATCGCCTTTGTGCTTCTGGCGAGCCTCTTACTCGCAGAACGCCACCCCGGCCCCGTCCGCAGACCTCACTATCGCTGGGCGCGCATGGTCGTCGCAGGTTACGCGCCAGGCGTTTTGCTTTCGGCCATCTTCGCGTTGAGCATCGGCATCCGGCAGGCCGAGAGCACGGTCGGCAATATCGCTCTCGCCCTGGCCATGCTGATCTACGTCATTCGCGTGGCGCAGACCCAATTTTTTGGTTCGTGGCTGCCCGCGACAGCCTCAAGGAGGCGCTATCGGCCGTCGAGCGCATGGCGCTCCTGGACGAACTCACCGGCGTGCCGAACCGCCGTGCGTTCGATCGGGCCCTCGCCGCCCGAATGGGCGACGCCCAGCGAGAGGGCCGGCCACTCAGCACGCTGATGATCGATATCGATCTGTTCAAGACGTTCAACGACACGCTGGGCCACCCCGAGGGCGATGTCGCGCTAACCGCGGTCGCCCGCCTTCTGGCCGGCGCCCTGCGTCGTCCCGCTGACTTCATTGCCAGGTACGGCGGCGAGGAGTTTGTCGTTCTTCTACCCAACACGCCCGGGGAAGGTGCGGAGGTGGTCGCACGCCGCATGACGCGAGCCGTACACGACGCCGCCCTTGCCTTTGAGCATGGGATCGACCGCCGGGTCACCGTGAGCATTGGCATGGCATCGGCCGTCACATCGACGGGAGCCGACCTCCTCCGCCAGGCGGACCTCGCCCTCTACCTCGCTAAACGCGCCGGACGAAACGGTTACGCGTCTTTTGTGGATGATGGTGCGGCACATGCCCAGATGCAGGTCGGAACGACGTAGCTTCCAGATGCGCGTGCTGAATGCCACCTGGAGCGCGTTGATGCACGCAGGGCCTTGATACGGCACGAGGTGCCGGGCAACGCTTCAGACCTAGTAAGCACCGTAGCACTTCCACCCCTCAGTATTGGCCCTATACACGCACTGGTTTGTCCCGGTACCGGTATAGGAGAACGAGAGCTCATAGCCATTGGCGACCTGTCGATACGCAAACGGCGTTGCCTTTTTATCCGGCATGGTAGCTGCCAGCCTGTCTCCGGCAATGAACGTTGGGACTAGCATATCCAACGAAGCTGGATAGACGGCATTCGCCTGGTGGTATGCCTCGAGCGCCTTGATCACCGGTGCAGCAGCCGCGTAGCCGCTCTTTGCCTTGGCACCCTCTCCAGGCGCGGCACAGGCGGACAACAAGGCGAACCCAGCTAAAAGAAGGACATTTTTCGCAGCATTCATTGATTGCACTCGTACGAAGTGGCCGATTGAACCTAGTCAGCTAGTAGCAAGGGTCACGATCTTCGTCAGAAGCGGGCTAGATAGCTCGACGTATTCCAGCTGGCGTAAGGCAAAGTCTGCGACCACTTCGATGGGTAACCTATCCGAGTGCCCGGGAACATGCACGAGGCCGTGGTAGATCACGCCCCAATCGACAAGCCCTTCGGCTTCAAGCCTTGCGTAAGCCGCATCGATCATGACGATGATCGCCCTGCCGTTGCCCTCACCTTCTTAGCCGGCACCGCCATCGCCTCAACCGCAGCAAACGCCTGCTGAAACCGCTCATCCAACGAGACCGCCGGATCTTTAAACCACTCCCCCAAAGCATGCGCAGCAATAGCCATGCCCGTAGCCGCGGCCAAGCCCGCAAGCGAACCATCAACGCCTCTCGCACGCAAAGCTTCCGCCATCGTCTGCGTCACCGCCGCCGTCTTCGTCAGCTGACGCTCGCGCAACGCCGGTGTCTGTGCGATCACCGTCTGCGCTGGCTCGGACAGCGGGCGGTTTTCTTCGAACAACGGAACGATGGCCTGGAATGCGCTGAGCACGACCCGGAGGGGGCCGAGGTTGTCTGGGGCGTTAGCGATCGCTTCGCCGAGTTGCGCGTGTAAGTCGGCTTCATCGAAGAGCACGTCGCGCTTGTCCGGGAAGTGGCGGAAGAAGGTGCGCTCGGTGACGCCGGCACGGGCGGCGATCTCCGCCGCCGTCGTGGCATCGAATCCCTTTTCCAGGAAGAGCTCCACGGCTACTTCCTGCATGTGTCGCCGCGCCTTGTCTCGATCTCTGGCCATGCCTGGTGCTCGCTATTGTCAGTTACTGACATTAAGGATATGGTGTCAGTCACTGACTTTATCCGATCACCCCGCCTGGAGCACCCCATGACCGATGCAACGATGCGTTCGCTTCGCTTCCACGCGCACGGCGAGCCTGCCGATGTCCTGAGCCTCGACCAGGTGTCCGTCCCCACGCCGGGCCCCGGCCACGTGGCGGTCCGGGTCCACGCCTGTGGCTTGAACCCCGCCGACTGGGCGCTTTGCCGGGGGCTGCCTTCCCGCGAATTGCCCTGTGGCGTTGGCCTGGATGTCTCGGGGACGGTCGTCGCACTCGGCGAAGGCGTCGTCGGTGTAGCCGTGGGCGATGCCGTGTTCGGGCCGGCTGAATTCAGGGCCTACCCGACGGCGGGGGCCGCTGATGTCGCCATCCTCTACCACTGGAATGCCCTACCCACCGGGCTCTCGCATACCGATGCCTCCGCCCTGCCCATGGCGGTAGAGACCGCCGCGCGATACCTCACCTGGTCAGGTGCCAAAGCGGGACAGACCCTGCTCGTGAATGGCGCCGGCGCGATGGTTGGCTACGCACTCGTCCAGATGGCGCTGCTCCAGGGCATCCGGGTGATCGCCACGGCCGGAAACACGTTCGCCGATCGCCTGCGTGCGCTGGGAGCTACCGTGGTCGCGCATGGTGTAGGCATGAAGGAGCGCGTTCGAGCGGTTGGCAGCACACCACCGGATGTCGTCGTCGATGTCGCGCCAGTGAATCTTCAACCCGGGACGGTGGGCGTACTGCCTGAGCTCGTCGAGATCGCTGGCGGTGATGCCTCACGGGTGATCACCGCCGCCGACTTCGAAGGCGCAGCCAAAGCTGGTGTACGCACCGGAGCCGAGAACGTCCAGGCAGACGGTGGCTTTCGGCTTCGCTGGGATGTGTTGGGGCATTACGCCGAGCTCGCCGCTGTGGGGCGTTTTCACATTCCTGTGGCGCGTACGTTCGCGCTTGAGGATTGGCGGGAGGCTTTGGAGATTAGTCTTGCTGGGAAGGCCCGGGGGAAGCTGGTGCTTTTGCCGGGGAGTCGTTGATCGAGCGACCACGACCGAACAGGCCGGATCTCTACGATTCTTTCCCCAAGTACCACTGTTCGGTTTGGAACTCTTCCGGAATCTCGTCAACGCCAGGATCGATCCCTAGATCCTCAAGTCGCGCAAACCATTCACTACGAAGACTTGCCGGCAGTTTGTCGCCACTCCACGGACAAAACGAGATAACGACGTTACTCGTACCCCCGTCGAGTACCCGAATACCGTATTCCCGGTACTTTGGAATAAACGTGACCGGAGAGTCTTCGTCTTCGCAAGCAGCTCTCAGTGCTTCACAACAATGTGTCGGCTGGCTCATATGACGATCAACAGACGTGGTGATCAGGGTTGGCACACCGCATAAGCAAAAAAATTACGCCCCAGAATCCTACGAAGCCGACCACTCCAATAATGCCGAGCCACATAAGGGTGATCAGCACGCTATCGATCGGATGCCTCTTTTGGCGCGTAGTCGCTGGCTCTTCGGCAGCCACGTTCTCAGAGGGCAACGGTGGCGGCACCGGCCCGATTGGATCTTCCATATTCCCCCCCTTGTAGGGAGTGGTTATACGGGCAGCTCTCGCCGCTGTCCATTGGCTATGTGCTTTCGAAACAGATCCACCACACTCTGGGGCGCACCCTCCCCGAAGAACTGCTCAAGGTTGCCAGCCGCGCGGCGTGCTGATGTCTCGCTCCTCGCGAAGAGCGCCTGCTCATAAACGCCAAGCGCCTTTTCCACATCATGCGGTGAATCCAGCAGTGCCTTGGCGAGCTCAGCCCCATCAAGCATGGCAAGGTTGGCCCCCTCCCCTGCAAACGGCGACATCAGGTGCGCAGCATCGCCAAGCAACGTGATGCCGGGCACACGCGCCCAGGTGTGTTCTGGCGGCAAGGCATGGATCGGACGAATGACCGGATCGGTATCGCCGCCAGTGACGAGATCCACGATCTCAGGTGCCCAGCCATCGAACATCTGCGCCAGCCGTGCGAGCCCTGCCCTTCGGTCGCTGAAGTCGAGCTCGGCGATGAAGGCTTCAGGTGCATTGATGGCGACATACACATGGACGCTGCCGTCCTGATTGCGATGCGCCAGCACGCCCTTGCCTGGCGCGACCGCCATCAGCGTGCCTTGGCCTATGAGGTCAACGCTACGGCTGTAACGCGCATCACCAGCGGCGAGATGGCGCTCGATGAAGCAGGTGCCTGTGTAGGAAGGAACCGCGGTCGAGACGCTCGGCCTTACCCTGGACCATGCACCGTCAGCGCCTAAGACCAGGTTGCCTTCCACGACGGCGCCATTCGTAAACGACGCGGTGATGGCGTTGTCCGGCCCCCGCTCGAGAGAGCGAAGCTTATGGCCCCACCGAACCATCCCGACCGGCAACGAATCAAGGAGCATCCGGCGAAGCTCACCCCGGTCGACTTCAGGACGCGCGGCACTTGATCCACCGGGGTGGTCAAAGAGAATCGTCCCCTGACTATCGGTAACCCGCTTCGCATCCTCACCAGGCCGGACAAGGCGCAGGAAACGCTCTGTCAGCCCTGCAGCGTGAAGAGCGACCTGGCCCGTACCTTCGTGAATATCGAGCAAGCCGCCCTGGCCACGTACGCTGGGCGAAGCCTCCGCCTCATAAACGACAGGCGTCACACCATGCCGATGAAGCACACGCGCAAGGACAAGGCCGCCAAGACCGGCACCAACAATGATCGGGTTTTGCATGAAAAGCGCTCCTCAGAAAGACGCCGGCCCCAAGGGCAGACGGGACACCGGGATGGTGTCCAGAGACGCTGGCCGAGCTACGAGGACCGTGGCTGGCTTGTGCGCGCCTGGGCGGTAAGAGGACCGGCAGGCGTTTTTCGCGACGGGGTGATGCTAATTGGCGACTATCCGCTGGTCAAATCGGCACGCGGACGTGTATTCACGTTCCATGAAGTCCCTCTCAAGCGCGGCGAGCCCATCTAGGCAAGGTCCTGCAGCGCATCCATCGCGCGGTTGTACGGCCCGACGTCACCGCTTGCCGCTTGTAGCAACAACGCACCCTGTAGGCGCGCAACCCAATCCTGGGCAAAGTCGTGAGCGTGCGCTGGTGCCTGGCCGCTTTCGATAGCAAGTTTCTCGATCGCTTCGATCCAGTGATCAAAGGCCAGCTGCAGGTCTTGCCGCGCCGCACCGCCGATGGATGAGGTCGCCATGCGACCCAGCAGGCACGCGGAACGACCGCCGCCGTAAATCTGATCCAGCGTCGCAATGATCTTCCTCACACGCGTCTTGAGGCTACCCGCGGCGTTGGCGATGCCAAGGATCTCGGTATCGATGATCGTCCGCGCGCGCTCAAGCACCGCCTGCGCCATCTGCTCTTTCCCGTCCGGGAAGTAGTGGTAAAGGCTCGAGCGCCCCAGCCCGGTCGCTTTGGAAAGATCCGAAAGCGACGCGCCCTCGAACCCCTGCTCGCGGAAAACCGCAAAAAGGCTGTCGAGCACGGCAGGTGACGGGGCTTGGGCGGGACGCATGACTGATCCTTGGATGTATCGTTCGGTACAAATTTAGGATATGGCGCCAAGTAGCGAAAAACAACGCTTGACAAAGCACAAATCGCCTCATTACTGTACCGATCGTTCGGTGCACGAACTAAGACTTTGTCCGCCATCCGCCTAGCCCACGAGGATTTGCCATGTCCGTCCAGACCACCCACCGCCACGTCACCGTCACCGACCCGGCTTCCGGCTCGGCCCTGAACCTCTTCTACCGTGAGGCGGGACCCGCCCATGCCCCGGCCGTGCTCCTGCTGCACGGCTTTCCGAGCTCGAGCCACCAGTACCGCCGCCTGATCGAGCGCCTGGCGACCAAATACCGTGTGGTCGCCCCCGACCTGCCCGGGTTCGGGTTCTCCGATGCACCCGCCCCCGCAGCCTTCGGCTACACCTTCGATCACCTGGCCCAGGTCACGGAAGCGTTCGCCGACGCCGTGGGGCTGGGGCGCTACGCCCTGTACCTGTTCGATTACGGCGCACCGGTCGGCTTCCGTGTCGCCACGCAGCGCCCGGAGCGGGTTACCGCGCTGATCTCCCAGAATGGCAACGCTTATGAGGAAGGCCTGAGCGATGGGTGGCAGCCCATCCGCGCGTACTGGAAGGAGCCCACGCAGGCAAACCGCGACGCACTACGCGGCTTCCTGCAGGCGGGCACCACGCAATTCCAGTACATGCACGGCGAGGCCGACACGTCGCTGATCGCGCCGGAAAGCTACACGCTGGATCAGTACTTCCTGGACCGGCCGGGCAACGACGAGATTCAGCTCGACCTGCTGGGTGATTACCAATCCAACCTCGCGGCGTACCCGGCGTTCCACGAGTACTTCCGTACGCACCAGCCGCCGACCCTGGCTGTGTGGGGCAAGAACGATCCCTTCTTCCTGCCCGCCGGTGCCGAGGCTTTCCGCCGTGACCTGCCCGCCGCGGAAATCCGCTTCGTCGATGGCGGCCACTTCCCTCTCGAATCGCATGCCGATGAGGTCGCCGATATCGTCGTGCCGTTCCTGGCACGCCATATCGATACCGAGCACGGCGCTGCCCTGTTTGGTGCTCTCGACGCGACGTCGGCGCCTGCTGAAGCGAATGCCCACTTCGACACGATGCGTCAGGTCTTTGGCTTCGTGCCGAACCTTGGCTACGCGCTGGCCGCCGATCCGGCCGTGTTGGGTGCGTATCTCGGCTGGCTGCAGGCCCTGGGATCCAGCTCGCTTAGTCCGGTAGCACAGCAAGTCGCCATGGCCGCTGCGAGCCACGCCAACGGCGCGGCCTATGGTGTTGCCGTGCACGCGACGCTGGCAGGCGCCGTCGGCGCACCCGCGGTTATCACCCAGGCACTGCGCGATGGCGTAGCCCTTCAGGATCCGGCCCTTGAGGCAGTGCGCCGTTTTGCTACGGCGATCGTCAGCAAGCGGACGCAGGTATCCGATGCCGATATCGCCGACCTGAAAGCGGCCGGTTACGACCGGGCGGCCGCGGTGGCCATCGCCATGGCCGTGGCTGGCAAGACCCTCGTTAATACGGTGGCGCATTTGGCGCAGACCGAGATCGATGCCGGGTTCCAGGCATGAACCCGGCCGTGAACACCCAGATTGCGATCGTGACGGGAGCGAGCAAGGGCATTGGCAAGGCGACCGCCGTGCGGCTGGCACGTGACTTCGCCGGTGTGGTCGTGGTGGCACGGGGCGTCGACGCGCTCCGTGCCACCACGGCAGAGATCGAAGCGGTGGGCGCCTCCGCGCTCGCCGTTGCCGCCGATCTGCGGGAGCCTCACGCTGCGCACGACGTGGTCAGGGAGACCCTGGAGCGCTTTGGGCGCATCGATGCCCTGGTCAACATCGCGGGCGCGGTGCCGCAAACGGATCTCTTCGCCATGAGCGATGCGGAATGGGATGACGGCATGGCCCTGAAATTCCATGGTGCCCGGCGTCTCACGCTAGCGGCATGGGAGAGTTTGCGCGAGAGCAAGGGCGCCGTCGTCATGACGTCCGGCGCGAGTGCGCTAACGCCCAAGCCTGCGTTTGCCGCGGTCGGTGCGATTAACGCCGCCATTACCGCACTCGCCAAAGCATTCTCGGAACGAGGGATCGATGATGGCGTCCAGGTGAATAGCGTTCTACCGGGCCCCGTCATGACAGACCGACGCCAGGCCATGTTGGCGCGCTACGCCACGGCACACGCCATTAGCGCTGATGACGCCATGGCGGTATTCGCCAGTGAGGCGCATATCGCGCGCTACGGTAAGCCTGGTGAAATCGCCGAGCTCATCGCTTTTCTTGTGTCGCCTGCGGCGCGCTGGCTTACCGGTGCGGCTGTGCGTATGGATGGGGGTGAGTCCAAGGCCATTTGATGCCTTTGGTGGATGTGCGTGGTGAGGCAGATTTCCAGTGGCGCTTTGGGGCAATGCGGAGAGCCTACGCTAGCCGACCGAGCGGAGTAGCGCTTCGGACGATAGCGACAACATCTTCCGTCACCGACATGTTAATCGTCTGATGTCCCTGAGCGATGGCCGCCACTCTTTCCCACGGCGGCCATCGATACCGAGCGAAATAGTACTGAACATCCCTGGGGTCTATTTCGGCTTGAATTCGTCCGTGTAAATGTTCTTAACGATCGCGTTGTAACGCGCGGTAAAGTTATCTTTGTCAGCCTGAGACAGATTGCCGCCGTCAATGCTCTTTTTGAGATCGGCTGCCTCTCGATTGTATTTGAAATCGTTGAATAGCTTCAGCGCTTGAATGATCGCATCAGCCGACGTCTCTCCGTTCTCACGAATGTTGTAGTACTTCTCCAAAAGAGAGGCGCTAGCTGCGTTCGCAGAGAAGTTCTTCAGAGCCGGGTCTGTTGTTCCGTCAAGGGCGACGATCACATAGGGTGTATCGCCACCGTACGCGGTTCCGGAGCCGTCCTTCTTCAACAACCGTCCATCGCTAATCCCATAATCGGCGAGGGATTTTCGATCGAGTTCATCCCTGGCAATCAGCCGATACCCCTCTTGAGGTTTATTTCCGGGAAGGTCAATATTGAGCGTCTCGGTCGCTTGGAACTCAGCCTTGCTGTCGTATAAGCCGTTAGCGATTTTCGAGCCAATATTCACCAGCGCGCTTGCCGCCAGTAAGTACGGCGACGCGGAAGCAAATGCCGGAATTGCGCCCGCAGCCGACATGACCCCACTGACGGACTTGTAGAAATCTTCGTCGACATCGTCGAACGCCATCTCAAACGTCACACTAAGCTGCCGATCAACGAGCGCAGGCGAATAGAAAGCCAACCGAGTTCCGACCTCGTTGGCTGCGAACTGAAGTTCAGTTTGGCGTCCGACGTCTTGCTTTATCGCGTTCAACGCTCTTGGCTGCGCATCTTGATAGCTCCAGCTCTTAACCGCTGACGATAGCAAGCAGCCCTTTCCACCGAGCCAGTTCTTGGGCGGCAATTTCCCAACATATGCCGACGCGATCCATAAGGTAAGCGGTTTACCGATTCCGATAGGCTCAAACTCCCGTTGAATCGCCGGCATAGAACTTGTGGATGAAAGTTTCAGTGTCGGCAAACTCGGGACGGACATGGTCCGACCTGGCCCTAAATTGATGCCAACCCCACCTCTCGCACGAGGGCTCGAGAATGCCTCCCTCGCCGTCATGTACTCGTCTTCTGCAAAGAGTGATCCATTGATGTCGTAATAGACAGGCATACCGGCTTCTCCTCCAAACGGGCGTGATGGGCACAGTGAACCATCGGCCTTGTGCACACCGCACGGCCGACTGGGCTTCGAAACAAACAAGCGTCCTAACGAGGCGATTAGTCGCGCGTATATCTAACAGCGAGGAGAACCGAATGGACAACGCTCTTATCCAACATATCTTTAAGTGCGTTCATCGACCTTCGCTGTTCCTCTTCATCGCCCTGGATTCCGATGCATCCTTTCGTCCCGATGGGCCACCCGTCTGGATGTACACGAAAATATTTCCGGCCGAAGACCTGAGTCCCATCGCATGGGTCGATGTTGATAGAGTAACCAACGTTCCCGACCGTAAATCCGAGGTCATTCCGCAAGCGAAGTCCGCTTGCGGTGTACCGACCTGGCGGGCAAGGCCCGTTGGTAATCTCGTGACTCTGAGAGCCGCCGCCCGTGGCGAACTTAAAGCTATCCTTTGTCTTCCGGTCCTCGTCTAGCAATTCGAGCGTACCTAGGAATATGGGGTTTCCTAGCAATGTCATCCTATAGGCATTGGCCGTGGCTATGAGCCGGGCTCCCGAAACATCAACTGGAGCATAGATTGAATCCTCTGGGGTATAGCTCCTCAGATCGAACAATCTGCTACGTCGAAGCGCAGCCAAACCTTGACTCTCAGAAAGAAGCGAGTCTGCAATAGCGCTTATATTCTCGGCTTCGATCATCGCCGTCGCGTGGGTGAGCTTCGCCAACTCACTTAGCCACTGATGCTCGTGTGATCTGCGGTAGCGCTGCGCAATCCCTCGCGCAAGGTCCGTAAGTGGTCCCTCAAAGATGCCACTGGCGTCGGGCTCCTTGGCGCCATGGAAGCTCTCCAAGGCACCATCGATGATGGCGCTGTCCCGCTCAGTTGGCGGCCCGTTGACCGACAGATCGTCTACGTAGCTCATTTCTGCGCATCCTCTGGCAATACCAACCAGTCCCCAAACTTTCTGGGGATGCCCATACGGAGATACTGGCTGCCACCTGGCAGCGCCGAGAGACGCTAGACTGGGCGAGCGATGCCGTCAATCAG
The DNA here is from genome assembly GCF_023078475.1 of Luteibacter aegosomaticola. NCBI lineage: Bacteria > Pseudomonadati > Pseudomonadota > Gammaproteobacteria > Lysobacterales > Rhodanobacteraceae > Luteibacter > Luteibacter aegosomaticola. The sequence continues at coordinate 4,265,369 of NZ_CP095741.1, forward strand.
CGATTTGGCCGTCTCAAAACTGTGACACTCTCAACATGCTCTGTCGCATTGGCGGCATCGGTAGCAAGGCCTGCTTATGAACTTCATTCAACACAGCCTGATGCTTCTGGAAGATGCCGGCATGTCCGTCGACTATCCTGAGGTCGACTGGATCCGCGCGAACGAGGCGCGCTCGCTATTCGCCACATCCCGCCCCGGACGACGGGTACTCCTCGAACAGAATCAACACATGAAGTTGATGATGGTCTTCTCCGTCCTCGATTTCCACATTGATGTGACATACCCCGACATGGAGGGCAAGTCGTTCCGGCAGAAATACAAATCAATTCCTTCAGACGACGACTACGATTTGATGTTTCGTGAGCTATTCCGCGTCGCGAAGGTCATGCGGAACTCGCTTGTCCACAATTCGTCATCGTTCTCCATTGTTGATGGTTACATCGATATCAACTACTCCCACAATAAAACACCCTATCGCGTCAGAATGACGTTGGACGCGGTTGGAAGCTTCTACACCGCCATAGTCATGTATTTGAAGTCCGACTTGGGCGACGGCCCCTATTTCCTCGGAATCATGCGGTCGATCTATTCAAACTTCGTAGCTGGTATCGAGATCTTCTCGGATGAGTTCACCTCCGAGTTGTTGGTGCCACCGGAGGGAATCAAGCTAAACCCGTATCGCAGAGTTGTTCGCTATCGCTCGGAACACCAAGTCAGCGATGGACTTGCCCGTATTCTTGTTCGCGGGAGGGTATGCGGCCCGATGGAGAGCGCCGACTTCCACATTGTTCACGGAAATGTGGACTATCTTGTTCCTCTGGAAGCGCTGTCTGACGACCTCTCAATTGGTGAGTACGAGCTCATACGTAACTGGAAATACGTCGGCACCTTCCCACCCCTCAGATCGCCTGCGGACAAGGAGTGAGTTTTTCCGCGCCTCCGAGGACCCGCCACTTGAGCCACTTAGACATGGCCGCAACCTAACCTGGCGGTGGGCGCTCGCCCGGCTTCTTCGGGCCAGGCGCCATAGCAGGTACGCCGAGGCTGCAGCCATGAAGTCCATCAAAACGACGGGGAGGCCGCGGCCGACTAGGCAACTGGGGAAACCCACCGCCAAGGGCCGAAGGAGAAGGCACGGGCCTGCTTCAGCGAACTTCTGAGCTGAGGCAATTTCTCAGGGGCGATTTGGATTCATGCTGACGGCCTAAGCTCGCCAATGGAGTAACGCAGGGCTATCCCACGACCAGCTGATCAGCGACAGGCTCCAGCAAGATCACGGGAAGATGCTCCTTGATTGCTTCGTTCATGGCAGCCTGTGCTCTTGCGTCTACGTCGCCGAGGGCGAACGCTGCTTCTCGAGCTGCCACGGTGGGCCATTGGGCATAGCTGTACCAGATGCCGTCCTGTCCGCGGTGGAGACGTGCTCCGAGGGATCCACGGTCACGCTTCAAGCAGCCTGTGATCGTCGACCATGCAGCGATGAAGTATGCTTCTCGTCCGGTGTGTACACGCCACCTGTAGATGACTACGAAGCCCACCGCGGGCGACGCCGGTATCAACGTTCCGTCTTCTTGGAGACCAACTGCGGATGTAGATTTTTCCGGTCCGTTCATTCCTTGTCTCTCGATGACATGCTGATCCCCTGGTGTCGCCGCCATGGTGAGTGGCGGCTATTCGCTGGCCAGGTGCGGCTCCCTTAGTGAGCCGGCGCACCAACGCACTTGTAAGGCACGGTGATCTGCCGCAAGCCGCAGTTACCGAACCCACGGCGCGTGAGGCATTCCGTGTCCTCGGTACCGGCGACTTCAGCGCCCTGGTAGCCCCACTTCTTGCACTGAGTCGAAGCCATCTGCTTCGCCTGGTCGGCGCTCATGGCCGGGTTGTGGAACTCGTTGCGGTTGTAGGAGAGGCCCACAGTTCCGGAATCTTGGTCTGCCCTGCTTATCGCCCATACCGACTTGACCGAACAACCGCTCAGTGCGACCAGGCTCAGTACGGCCAATCCGAACATCTTCCGCATACATCTATCTCCCTAAGTAGTGATAACCACGTTCTGGTCAGTCCCGGTTCCGGGCGGGTAGCGCGGCGACCAGCTTGATCGAACCCGCTATCGCCGCGCATAGCGCAACGATGAACAATGCATAGGCCGCTATCCAGGCTACGGAGCCAAGGAAGATCCCGCTGAAAATAGCGGCAGTGACGGAAGCCAGGCAGATAAGCCCATACATGGCCACATCCGTACCCGCGCTCGGTGACCTGCGCACCATGGACGCCACGTAGAGGCCCAATAGCGGGATGCCCACGAAGAGGAGCGCGCCGATGCCATAGGAAAACTGGGTGTAAAGGCGTTGTTGCCGTTTAAGTGCCTCCTGCCTGGCACGGATGGCCTGGGCATCGGCATCAAGCGGCTTTTGCTGTTCGACCTGGCTGACTGTCCCGACCTGCCCAACCGGAGCTGGCAGCGTCGTCTGGTAGCCAAGGGCAGCAGCGATGAGCATCATGCAGAGCGCCAGGCTCGGCAGGATCAGTAAGCGCCGTTGCTTCAGCATGTTTTCCCCCTGTGTGCAGACCGTCCTGTGGCTGCCTTACGGGGTGGATGGTGACGGGTTTGGGGGTGGTTGTCACGGGCGTTTGGTGCTCGCCGTTTCATAGTGCGGCGTTAAGTGGAACCAGAGGCCGCGCACGCCCCTCACATTCTCGGATTACTAAAGATCGGGACGAATCTGCCGAGTTACCACTCTTGGCCCGACAAGGAACGTAGATGTTTGCCGCGAAGAAGACGCCGAAGGCCGCATCGGCCGTCAATGGCCCAACACGAGATCCCAATCCCAGAGTCAAATACAGCTATTCGATGCTCCTCAAGGAGCTCAGTGAAGCAATGAAGTGGGTGCAAGAGCGGTCGGTAACTCTGGGGGCAATAGCGTTAGGAACAACTACCTGGCTATGGCTGGACTTTTCCGCAAAATATGGCCTGGGCATCGGCGTGTTCTCTGGCAGCGTGCTAGGTGCGCTCCCATCATTGCTATTGTGCTCCGTCTTGCTATGCATAGGCCTTACTCTGGCATTCCTTATGCCTACTGCACTTCTGCTGGTCCCAGTGGGCGAGGGTCGCCCGAAGCTCATCGATCTAGACACGCCAAAGCGCCTCAACGCCACAGACCGAAATGTCCTTCGCGTACCTAAAAGGTCCGCCATCCGCTGGATGGTTATCACCTGCCTCCAGGTCGCCCTAATCTCAGGCGCCACTTTCGTGCCGCTCGGCATGTCCTACTTTAAGGGCAGTGAGGATTGGGCAATATTTCTATTTCTGGTTACTGCGGTTGCATTTCCGTCAGCCGCTTTTGCCAAATGGGTGGGTGGTAACCAGTCGTTTGATTTTCAGGCACTAATCGTCGGTTCAATGATGGCTCAGTTCCAGCTATCAGTGCCGGTTGCCCTATGGGTCATCCCCTTCGTACTTGGGGACGATCGGGCAGTGACTTTTGCCAACGGCATGAAGAGTTTCATTGCGGTCGCGCTCGTCGCCGGGCCCCTCTCGGGTGCGCAGGTGGTGCTTATCGGACTATTCCGGTCTCTTGCAGCGCGCAAGAACATCGTTCTTCGATCGCTATTTCTCGCCCAGGGCCTGCTCGTCGTGGTCGCTGCCATCGCGCCACTCGGTGCACGCCTGCTGTATATCCCGATTCAGATCATGGGCATGAACGGCATGAAATGCGCGGTTCTTCCAATCGTTGCGACCGAGAAGGAGAAGATTCCCGCTATCCTCAGGAGTACCCACAGCGGAACAACTGTTGAACTCTCCTTCGTCACGCCAGTTATCGACGAGTACCGGTTCGTCCGAGCAATGACGTTGGATCCGGACACGACCGTCGCGATACCCAAGTCGGCGGTCGGCCTCCCGGTGTCATGTCCTGAGGATCAGAAGATCGGCGGCTAGCGAATCTCAGGCACGTGGTTGCGAAACGATTTTCTTCCGTTTGGCAAGTTCATTGAGATCGCTCTGGCCACCAAGTCATCGGCCTCGACGGCAAGCAGGGTATTCCATCCAAACAGCTAGTGCCTCACTCAATCCGGGCGGAAGCGGACAGCCGGATCGACATCTTTCAAGGAAGCGATGCCCACGTTCGGTGTAGCTGCGCGTCACGCCCGAGATACACAATGCGATGCTCGCCACTGAGGAGCCTAGCTTCGTAGACGCCCCCTGCGACGGTGAGCCTGCGAGTGATTTCTGCGGCCCCTCGTCCTTCGACCCAGATCCAACAACCTATCCGCGGGTCGGCCAAGTCCTTACGCCCCCTACGCGGTTCCATAAGACGGTCATTAACCGATCGACGCAACACTCTCGGGTCAACGGACCGACGTGAAACGAAATGGCTAGGTATCTGTGCGGGGACCACTGGCAGGGCGGAAAAACGTGCCATGAGGCTCGCACGCTCGTCCTCCAGCTGACGGACCGCCTCAGGTAGCCAGATCCAAGTTCTTGGCGCGTCATTAAGTATCCAATCGGACAACCCCGCCAGATCGTTAATTGGACCGGACTGAAACTCAGACAGGTCGATCTCAACCATGCGGACATCTAACGCCCTGACCCTATCGGCTTTCGCCTCGTCGACAAGGTGGCGGACGTGGATCTCGACATAGAGGCTCCCAGCATCATCCATCAGCACGACGTCGGGCCGAAGCTCCTCAAGCGGCCGCTCCACCTGACCGCCCCAAACAGAGCCGACTTTGGACGGCAGCCGGAGCTCCGCCCCATACCGAAGGATGCCGTCGGCACCCCTGAACGTCGGTGGGTTCTCGACGCCTTTTGCCCCTGACCAGGCGGGCAACGTCAGATGATCCGCCTCAGCCACAATCTGCTTCGCAAATCGATGGATCGCCGTCTCTAGACACCCTGGCCCTTCTACCCGCCCGTCGTGCGCGAAATGAGGCCGACGTACCTCTCCCAGCTTGGCGACCAGTCGGGCACCACAACCTGGACAAGTACAGCCACACGCCAGTCCTCGGGCGACCTCTGAGACGAGCACCATGCGCCCATTCCTCAGCCCAACCGGAATCCCCACCGTTTGTATTGCCCCCGGCCCGCCTTCACTAATTCGACTTGCCATGTCTCCGCTCCACCGTTAAGAAGTGGGCTGAGACTCTACTTTCCATGGAAGGGGAAACATGGACGAACAGACCGAATCAGGTAACACGACGCTTTACGCATTGGACGCGTTCGCCCGCTGGCTCGAGGCCGAGCCACCCCAGGGAAAGGTCCGACAGGTGCTAATGGCCTTCGCGGCGCAGACCCGCGAGGCGCTAGAACGCGGTGGCGAGCCGCCTACGGCGGATGTAAATCAGCTCCATGCCTTGTACCGGGATCAAGCAGGAGGTCCTGCCGCCAACGACCCCATCACTGGAAAGTGGCTCCCCGCCTCCCAGGTTCGGACGTGGTGGGAGGGCCAACAAAACAGTCGTCGACAGTTTCTACAAGGGGCAAAGGCCCAGCGTGACGTCGACCTAATCATTGATCTGGGCGGCGGGCGGGGCAATCCCACGACGTATCGATTCGCGTTTCCAGAATCCGCCTCCAGTCAAGAACAGGAGGATTTCCGCTCTACGGACGGCGCCCCCCATACCGTTAAGCCTTCTCCAGACCTGATCACATATTCGGTCGAGCAGGCAGAAAGCGCCCTCCTCTGGCGCCCTGTCATTGGCAAACCTTTCTCTATGAAGTCTGCAAAGGGCGTGTTGTTCCTCGTTATAGTTAGCCTACCGCTTGCCGTTCTTATTTTTTGCGGGATCATAAGCGCGGTGTGGCTTGCGACGTCCTCCGTCAATTTCTTAAAGCACATTGGCCCTTTCGTGTTAGCGGTGACCATCTCCGCAATCGCCCTTCGCGCCTTCAAGCCTATTTGGGACCTACCCACCCTCCGCGTGACGATCGCCCCAGACTGGCTTATCAGCACGAAGCAGATGTACGCCCAATTCCGCCTAACTCGAGACAGCGAGAAGAAGGCCGGCGGGCGATTTTCCCTTGTCCGCTTCTACGCGAGTTGTCCGGTATGTGCGGGAGCCATCGAAGTTCGCGAAGGTGGCACTGCCTTCCCTGGTAGGCTCGTTGGCTGCTGTTCCGACAGTCCGCGGGAGCACGTGTTTAGCTTCGACGCGGTAACTCAGCGGGGTCGCGCTCTTTTGCGGTGAACGGCTAGGCCACCCGCTGTACCGCCGGTCGCCGGCCGCCGGCCGCCGACATTACCAACGATGGCGGCCGGGAGCTCTGAATCAGAAAGGCGCTTCCCGGAGGAAGTGTAGGCAAAACCCTACATTCACTTCCAAAAAAGGCAGCTATATTCCGCCGCGTCACCAGAAGTAATCAGGGGAATATTCGAAATGGCAACTTCTGCACCGGGATCGGACTTCTCGGCCATCCTTTCTGCCGCGCGTGAGTGGATCAACACGTGCATCCATGCCGATGGCTCGATGTTCACGTCCGACCAGATCTGGACTCTCGAAAATATCGAGGAACTTCATCGAGCTATTGCCGACCATCCCATCGCTGGGGATGGCTCATTTATCGACAAGCTGCTCGAGCAGACTGCGCCAACAACCAGTCGAGTCAAAGCCCTTCTTGCTGAGCTCTATTGGGCTCTCCAGCTTTTCCCGAGCAATCTTCGCGCAGAGACGAAAGTTAAGCTTTTTCGGCAATTCGCAGACGTCGCCAGGTTTGACACTTCCGGCGGCGAACGCTGGTTGTCGAAAGAGGTCCTCCGAGGAATCGGCTCTGGCGGCACTGGCTATCAACAGTATTTCTGGCGCGAGGTGGTCTACGCCACAGCAGTATTCAGCGCGCTCAAGCGCATGCCGCGCGATGAGAGGATCAGCCTCATGGAGGATCGCGCCCGATTCACACCGTGGCTCGAAGCGCAGATGAACGCTAAAGAAGACCGTCAGTACCGGCACATGTTCCGTTACTTCGTCTTCCCCAAGGACGTCGAACGCATGTCGAGCAATCGCAACCGTCGCGATGTTCTCGAAGCATTTGCCAACATCCAGCAAGACGAGTCTTTCAAGTGGTCGGATCTTGACCTGGACGACGCACTTTTAGCATTGCGGGCCCGTCTCGGGACCGAACTCGGAACAGATGTTCTCGATTTCTATGAGTCGCCACTGAAAGAAGATTGGCAGGAGCGCAAGGCCTCCGAGAAGCCAGCCGACGCAGATTCTCCAGACACTGGCGACGCAGGCCACACTGCCGGCGAGTTCGTTCTACCTACCGATCCGACAAATATAATCTTCTTTGGGCCGCCCGGCACAGGGAAGACGCGGAGAATCGATGGATTACGAGCACTGTATACAAACACGCTGGCAACCCTTAACCGAGAAGCGTGGCTGGATGAATTGGTAGCTGATGAAGGGTGGCTGGCCGTATTCGTTGCAATTATGGCGCGCATCGGAAAGCCGATGCGCGCGGTAGACATCGCAAGCTCCGAGCTCGCCCTCGCCAAGGGGAGACCCAGCGCAAAGCGAAATCGGTCCGTCGCGCCCCCCATTAGCGGATACCTTCTCGAACACAGCGTCGAGTCTGTGACCATTCCGCCGAGCCTCGTTCGTCGGCAGCCACTGGTATTTGATCGCCTTCCTACGGGCGATTGGACTCTCGCAGACGATTGGCAGGAATCTCTGCCCGAGGCTCTCAGCCTACTTAAACTCTGGAAGGCAAATCCAAGCGCCGGGACCGCCGCTGTACAGCGGTATCGTATGGTCACGTTCCATCCGAGCTACGGTTACGAGGACTTTGTGCAAGGAATTCGGCCGGCCGAGGATGAACTCGGTGAGATCGCGTTCCGAAAGGTCGATGGTGCGTTCAAGACGCTTTGCGACCTCGCGCTGCACGACCCTTCGCAGCGCTACGCCATGTTCATCGATGAGATCAACCGCGCTAATGTATCGAAGGTATTCGGCGAGCTCATTACGCTTATCGAAGGCGACAAGCGCATATCACCTGGGAAAGAGGGCACTGGGTCGGGACTACGCATCCACTTGCCAAGCGGCGAGACATTCGGCGTACCTTCCAATGTCGACATCTACGGGACGATGAACACTGCAGATCGCTCGATCGCACTCATGGATGTCGCCCTACGACGACGATTCCGCTTCGTCGAGATGGCTACCGACTACGACGTACTATCAGAGCACGTCGATGGTATCGATTTGGGCCGCATGCTGAGGCGGATTAATGAAAGGCTCGAGTTTCTACTTGGCTCAGACCACTGCATCGGTCACGGGTATCTTGCCAAAGTGAGGTCGCTAGACGATCTTCGTTCCGTCTTCGCCCTTCAACTCATACCTTTGCTCGAAGAATTCTTTTTCGACCAAAGAGATCGCATAGCTGCCGTTCTTTCGAACCAAAACGGCTCGTGCGTTTTCGTGTCTGAGAAGGTGATCGTCGCAGGCGACTTGTTTGCACACAACCTAAGTCAGGGCGTGCCGCAAAGAACAAGTCAGGTCGGCATGAGCACGCCGGAAGATTGGAAAGCTGCCGACTTCGTCGCGATCTATGGTTGACGGCTTGCTCCCTGAAAAGCGGTACTCTCGCGCCCCTCTTGTGGCGCGAGAGTACCAATGGCTACCCGTCACAAATTCCGCTTCGACAGGAATCTCACTACAAGAGTTTGACAGCCTCCGCACACTGAGCCAAAAGCGTCCCGGACTCTGCGAGGCTTCGTACGGCGGGATTCGCCTGAAACATTACTGCGGCATAGTTTCACTTGGTGAGAGGTCACTGGAAATCATTCCGAAGCTCGGCATTGATGACGTTCCGACCGATCTCTCACGAGGGCACCTTCTGCGCTGGCTGCGCGATAGCGGCTGCATGCCAACCCCGGTCCTGACCGAAGCAGCGCAATCAAGTACCTCCTCACCGCTACTCGACACGTTCATCTCGGCCTTCTTTGGCGAGGTCGCTAGAACTGTCAGCCAAGGCCTACTACATCGATATAAGAGCGAGTCCGAGGATCTCGCGTCCATACGGGGCCGGATCAACTGGCCACGACAGAGCGGAACGCTATGGGGACGCCCAGACAGGATGGCATGCACTTACGACGAGTTCACTGCCGATATATCTGTCAATCAGATAGTTAAGTACGCACTACGCGCCGTACTGCGTCAAGGCGACCGCCAGCTGTCCAGGCGCGCGGCCACCCTTCTCGGCCACTTTGAGTCCGTGAGCGATATCGATGTTCACTGTCTCCGCGGCACCGTCTCCCTCCGAGATCGTCAGATCCGTCGCTATGAGGGGTGTCTGGCCTGGGCATGGCTGATTATTGACACTCTTTCGCCATCGCTTCGACATGGTGATGAGCAAGCCCCGGGCCTCCTTTTTGACATGAACAAGGTCTTCGAAGCCATCGCGGTTCGCTGTATTTCGGCTGACATTCAGTCACCGGACTTTCGCGTCTCGGTCCAGGACGCATCAAGCCATCTTGGCTTCTATGGAGAACACGCGGTAACTCAGTTAAGACCGGATATCGTGGTGTGGAAAGGTCAGCAGAGGATGACCGTGGCCGATGCCAAGTGGAAACGGCTCGAGGTGGATTCTCGTGGGGTGCCCATTTTGAACGGCCACGATGTCTATCAGCTCCTTTCCTACGCCGCGGCAATGGACCTTAGCGAGGTCAGCCTTGTATACCCGCTCCATGACGGGCTGAAGGGCTGGACGCCGGATTCGGTCAAGCTTCGTATTCACGACGGCGGGACTGTAAACCTCTCAATCTTGCTAATTGATCTGGCAAGCGATTCATACGACGTAACTACGTCCGCTAGCTGGTACACCGGGCTTCGCACCTAGCGACTATCTGTCCAGAAGTTCGCGCGAATGCGACCCTTCCGGGATCGACCGATGGCTTAGCAGATCATTGGTTAGCGCTTTCTCGCCGCCTAGCGCCTCCCCTCCCCTTGAATAACTCAACTGGATTGAGATACTTCTCATCTGTGAAGGGGATGGGGAGAGTTAACAATGAGCGATACAGAAGTCAGCGCGCCTCCGCGGGGCCTGGCAGACGGTATTCGTCGCGTACTGTCCGACTACGCCGCGGCCTCCCAGGAGCCATTCGAGAAGCACGAACTTGCAAAGCTCATTCGTGGTGACCTGGCCGACGCCGTGGAAGCGACCGTCGGCGACCCGACTGGCACATATCTCGTTAAGGGCAGCGCTGGCCAGGGTGTTTGGGCTAGGGGTCCGTGGGTCGCCATATTCAATCGCTTGGTGACGACCTCTGCGCAGTCAGGCTACTACGTATGTCTTCTCTTCCGAGAAGATATGCAAGGAGTCTATCTAACCTTAGTGCAAGCGATGACCGAGGCGAAGCGACACTATCGATCTAACGTAAAAGCCTCCCTCCGAGCTCGCGCTGCCAATTTCCGAGCTCTCCTTGGCAAGGTACCTCAAGGACTTCCACTAGAAACCATCGATTTGATGCCTTCGACACAACAGAACGACACTAGCTTCTACGAAGCTGGTGTAATCGCCGCGAAGTACTATCCGAAGTTGTCACTGCCTGACGATGATGAACTGTCACGAGACATTCGATCCGCACTTACGTTATACGAGATGCTGATCTCTAGCGAAACAAACGACGTACCCACGAGCATCGTCGACACGCAAGTCGAGCCACAATTTGAAGACTCTGGGCGGAAGAAGCTTCATTACAGAATTGAGCGCAACAAGAAGCTAGCGAATGACGTCAAAGAGGCACTCGGATTCACCTGCCAAGCGTGCGGCTTCAATTTCGAAGAAGCTTACGGTGAGCTAGGTAAAGGTTTCATCGAAGCTCATCACCTTACACCTATCTCCACCCTGGTGCCCGGCAAAGTTCAGCTCGACCCGAGGCAGGATTTTGCTGTCCTGTGCTCAAATTGTCATAGCATGATTCACCGAAGTGAGTTTGTTTCCGATATTGCCGCGTTCAGGGATCGACACCTGAAGCTCCCACCCTAATAGCAGCCAGTAGCGATTCGATCTTAAGCCAAAGCTTTCTGTAATTGCATTGTGTAGCCGCTGGACGTCGGACTCTTTTTTCCCTCTCTCGTAGTGCTCAAGACATACGTTCTCAATTTCTATGCGGGCATGCATACGGCCTGGGAGCCAGTGCCCGCTATGGCATCTATTGCGCAGCGTTCCGATGAACGATTCGATGTAGTCTTCCTAGACTGGCTTGTCAGACGCTATAAGCCTCTGCTCCGCAACACGTTCGTGCGCGAAGAAGACGTTGACCATGCCGACAAACGCCGATTCGTCTTCGCTACGAATCCCTTTGGTCAACCCACCTGTGATCACCGGGCGGTCGACGACGCACGCGGTTCGTCGCCTCTTTTCCACTTAAGGCCAGCCTCGGCCCAATCGACTCAAGCCCCCAAAAGATTTCGCCGCATGCGTACTCTCATGATCACCGCAGCATGCCTCGCAAGACGCCGTCGCGACTTCATATGACGGCCTCTGGGCCGGATCAACTAATCATCCGACTTCTTCTTGCCTTCGATGATCTCAATGTCATCGTGTCCGAGACCAAACAGCCTGTAGATACCATCGTCTAGCTGACGTTCGAGCGAAAGGATCTTGCGCGCCTGAATCTCTTCGTCAAGCGTACTTTGTGTAGACCTATGTACTGAGCGCGCAGCGATAAGTCGCTCAGCCAGTCCAACAAGTGCGTCATGCATAGACCTTTCTTCTGGCACCCTAAAATCGATAAATCGAATAGGAAGAACGTCCAGTTCATTCGTGGCGACGTTGTTGTTGCTACTTGTCATCTTGAATCGCCACTGTGCTAGTCGGCTATTGAGAATTGCAAGCACATACTCGGCTCGATATCCGGAACTCTCGTCCACAACAATCGAGTTCGTTGAGTCCGCAAAATAGGCAGGTGGATCACAGATCATAGCTACGATTCTCAGTCGCTCGTCGACACCTGTTATGCGCTGTGTCGCGATCCTCCGCTTTTTCACTACATCGCGTTTGCGATTCGTTTCGAGGAACTCCGCCTCATCGAACCACTCGCGCATCCCCTGCGATAGCCGGTCGCGAATTTCATAGCGACCAACCTCCACCCCCTTAAGGAGTCGCGTGAGTCGAGAGTCTGAAGAGATGAATTTTCTGTAAGTCGTCTGATTTATTTCGCCTCTTGTCGTTGAGACGAACTCGCAATCTTTCAGATATCCGACGCCCGCTCTTCCGTAAATTCGTCGAGCCAGCTGAATGGAATCTTCGCCTACCATTGGGAATGGCGCGTTCTTCGGATCGAATGATCGAGCATCCGCTAGGGTCACCGTGGAATCTATGGATTCATCGTCAAGTCGATTGGCTGGAAAAACGCGCACACGAACTCTCGCGTCGCCCGTTGGAATACTCGACCGTTGGCCCGTAATGACGACCGTTGAGAGCTTCGCATCTTTAAAGACTCGCTTCGACGGATTGTCTTTCTGAGGGAAGCAGTCCGCTTGAAGATCGTCCAAAGAGCTCAAGAGGTATAGCCGTCCTCTCACGCAACTCACGTCCGCCATGATCGACATCGGCACAATCAATCCGATCCTTCCATTTGCTCTGACGAGTTGAATGAACCGAACAAGGAAGAATCGATACATATTGAGCTTGCCACCGAAGGCAGCTTCGTAGGTCGCCTTACCCTCCATAACTCGAACGAACGCATCATGTGGCCAGGACGACTTTCCCCGCTCCTTCTCGACAACCTCGTATGGTGGATTCCCAACAATCGCTGAGAATCCTCCGCCCTTCATTACGTCGGAGAATGTGTCCCGGAAATCGAGCGGATTCAGAGCTCTAGCGTCCTCGTCACCAGGGTCGCTATCGCCCAAATCATCCCAACCGACGAGGCTATTTCCACATACAACATTCTGGCTCAAGTCTGGAAGTAGCTTTATCGCCTTTCCATCACCAAAGTCCATTGCGAACTGCCTTGCCGAACCCGCACTCTCGTTCTCAAGAAGCTTGAGAAACAGCGAGAGCTGGGACACCTCGACGGCCTGGCGGTCAATATCAACACCGTACACGCACTTTGTGAGGATATCCCGTCGGAGCTTCAGTCCTAGCCGCCACAGGCCATTGTCGTCGCGCACACACCCGTGATTCTTAGCCTTCGCGTCTCTGTCCGCTGCCAAGACAGCATCTTCCTTACCCTCGTTGTACCAACGCTCGAGATAATTTAAGAGAAAGCCGTATACACCCAGTAGAAAGCTGCCAGATCCACAGGCGATGTCGGCAATTTTGAGCGACCAGACATCCTTAGGCTCGCGGCCGTTCACCAGAGGACCGAGCGTCCTCTCGACAATATGGGCTACGATATGCTCCGGGGTGTAGTAAACGCCACCGGCCTTCCTTATCTCGGGCTTTTCGACAACCTTGACACGCTTCTCTGTCGCTGAGATCACCTTGCCAAGAAAGCGCTCGTAGATCGATCCCAGAATATGAATTGGAATGACGTTTAAATCATAGGGCGAATTGAGATGCGAAAGTCGCTCACAGACATCCCCAAACTGATCGGCATCAACTGGAAAGTCTCGACGATCAAGTGAGGGGTGCACCTTGAAAATGATGCCGTTGTAGGTAGCGTCTAGCTGACGACTAGCCTCCAAGAAATCTGTCCAAGCATCTTGTCTGCGGCCGAGATCGGCCACACGCAAGTTTGGCTCAATGAGCTTATCCTCGAGAAATCGGAGGAAGACGAGGCGGTCGAGCGTCTTCTGGGTAATCTCAGTCAAAGTAAGGGAGTTTAGCGACGGATCTGCCCTTTTGAAGACTTTGGCGAGAGTCTCTCGATGCTCCTCCAGCTCTGCCAGGAAGCTCTCGTCAACCGACATATACGCGCCAGCAAACAGCGCTCGCTGCTTAGCACCGCCTTTGGCTTTCGGCAATGCTTCGACATAGCGGTCAAACGCCCCAGTCGCCAGCGCTTCGCGAGAAAATATCCAGTAGAACTCTGCGAATCGCTCCTCGTCTCGGAAGTCCGAGAATCGATATGTCTTGATTGCTTGATCCAAGACAGAGTCAATATTAGGTCGACGGCGGCAGTCGAGGATGAGGATTTGCTCAAAGTCCGTCAAAACGGCAAGGGGAGTTCCAGCGCTCCAGCCGTACCGAACAGTCTGGAAATGCGCGTCTTTGCTGTTTACAAGATCTATGCTGGGCTTCTTTGCTTCCACGTAGAATCGCACGGTGTTGAAGTCAGGTGCGAGCGAAAATGAATAGTCCGCCTTCTTCTGAGTCAAGGCGAATGCCACCGTCTTCTCAACCTTAACTTCCTGCTCCCACGGGTTCCGTTGTGACCGATGAAGAACGTCCCATCCAAGTGCCTCGAAGAACGGGTCAATAAAGTCCTTCCGAACCTCGGCCTCCTGGTAGTTTGGCTGCAAGAACTTATTGATATGCTCTTGAAAGGAATCAATGAGTTCAACGACACGTTCAAAAGCAAGACCGAGTGAATCGCTCATTAGGTATCCTAGAATGGAGTAATCGTCCGCACCCTCGCTCTGCCGCACGCTGAAGCGTCATTGATGCCGGTTCTTAGCAATTATCGTATACGCGGATAGGCGCTGTCATTTTTGGTATCAGCCTCACCACGGCGTGCAAGCAATAGCGCGTGTCCTCTGGTGCCGCGAGGTTCGAACGCTAAATTCCCATCGTGAATCAATCGGCTGCCGAGGCTATATTCCTCTCTGTCGCTCGTCCATCATTTCGCAGCCTCCATAGCCCGAAGCATCCGGATCGTTTGTTGCCTGAGCTCGGCGCCCCCCAAAGGCCGTCGCGCGGGATCTCGCGCTTCAAATCGGCTAAGCACCGTTCGGTATGATCATGTGCTTCCGACGGGTTCCGAAAGACGAGCATGTCTATTTCGCCTCGCCGGAAGCAGTCATTGAAGCGCTCGATGAAGCCATTCAGCATCAACTCGATGAAGTCCAGATCGCCCGTTCTTCTGCGCTGCGCCCATTCTGCTAGCGCGACGGCCACACGGCAGCCTGCAGAGGAACAGAAGGTCCAGCCGGCTACCAGCGCAACTGGAGGCACGTCGCAAGGCAGCTTGTCTCGTACTAGGGACGCGCGGCACCGACCTACAACCGAAAGAGCTTGTCGTCCTGACTGAGCTGGAGAATCGTATTCTCCTTAAGAAACGTCTCACTGATCCCCGGTAGCTTGTCGCTGATAGCGGCAAGAATTAGTTGCCCCTCTAAGGAATTGGCCGCCGTCAGGAGTTCAGATAACTGATTACCATGGATAGCCTCTACGCCATCGTGACAAACGAAAGTTGGAAAGTTGATGCCGGCGGCATGTAGAAATTTGATGTAGGCGATATCAAAGGCAGCCGTCTGTGAAACCTTCTTGCCAGCGCCGACGTTCGCACCTACTGATGTCAGAGAAAAGACGATCGATCCGTTCTTTGACTCATCGAAGGTTAGTAAGTACTGCTCGCCGTATAAGTCTTTCGAAAGAGATGAGAAAAATTTGTTGAATAGCGACACGCGCTGCGTCAGCCTCGCCTTTCCTTCCTCTATGAACTTCCTGGTTAAACTGATTTTCTCATCAATGTGCTCCAACGAGTTTCGAAGCGACTGAATTGCATGAAGGCTCTCCTCCAGTCGACCCACCTGCTTAAGCATTTCATGCAGATCTTCTTGGGCTTCGAGGGCCATCTCGAAAGCCCGTGTTTTGCGCAGAGCAACCACAAAGCTATCCTCCTCTTCCTGAAGTCTCTCGAGTTCTCGGAGATGGCTCGCGGCGGTTTCTTTCAGCCCGTGCACCTGCAGTTGAAGAAAACGCTCCTTCCGGCCACGCAAATTCACCACAAAGTCGGAAAGTTCTTCCCAATCGCGATGAAGCCTTTCGTTGTATTTCCCAGCTTCTGAGTAAATCGATTTGACGGCAACATCGTCAATACCGCTGTACTCATGCTTCAGACTCTCAATTGCCGAGCTCACTGAAGCAATCTCAGCCTCAACCTTTGCCAGTCGGCTTCCAGCATCCGAAGCCTTCGCACGGATTTTAGAAACGGCATTGGCGGCGGCGGTGATCTCGGAAACCTCACCGCGGAGATGGATTGAGGCCTGTGCGTCGTCAATCTTTCGACGCAGGTGCAGCAAGAGCTGCTCGATCTCACCCTCTTTTCGCTGGCGAGTTGCCCCGAGAAGATCGCGCGCTACAGTGCCACGCCTGATATTCAGGGAGGACCGTTCCTCCAAGACATCAACGTCAAAGAATCCGAAGAGAAAGAGGTGCACTGCCTCATAGTCGACCTCCTTGCCGAAGGGCCCAAGGAACTTCAACGTCTTGCTCATCAAACCGGCCGAAGACCTCACGAACTTCGGTGCCAGTTGGCGCAAGCTGGGCTTTCTCGACTTTGTGCCGAACAGGATGTTTTTTACTTCGTCACGGTATGTGGCAATCGAATCTTGCAGAACATCGTCGATGCTTAGCACGCCCGTTCCCTTCTTCCCCTTCACCTTGAAAGAACGACAGAACGAATGAACGCCGCGGATTCTGTCGTAAATCGTCAAGGTGATGACGACTGCTGGAGTTCCATGCAGAAGGTCGAAAACTTCTTGATTAATACTTCCCCTAAACTCAGAATCGCGCCATATTTCGTCGCCGTCTGCCCCGAGGCAGAAATCGATAAGACGCAGGACCGTTGTCTTACCAACATTGTTGCCACTTTGCTGCCCCCGACCGGTAGGTCCATCGAGGATGAGATTCAAGCCGTCTTTGAAGGTAATTTCGCGCAACAACTGATTCCCGCGCTCAATGCAGAGCGATACTAGACGCATTTTTGAATTTCCCCATTCTCATCAAGCTTCACGGCGTCGATGAGGTAAAGCCACGCCGCCGCAGCGATGGCCTGCGTCGGCGATATCGCGCGCTTAGTGAGCAGACTCATTCGCTCCTGGAGGCCAAGCAAGTCAAGCTTGCCATCGGCTACGTCACCAAGAGCTTGCAGCGCGACGGCGCCGAGGTAGTAGCCGCAGTTCCATGGACTCTGTTCACGAGGCAAGAGCATCGTCGGGCCTCTCTAGAACTTCGCATTCAATTACGGCATCGGCAACGATCAACGAGACTGCCAAGTGTGCCGTCTCCTGCATCACAGTCACACTGCTCCCACTTGAGAAATCCGCAAGCATTACCTCTACCACCGCCAAAACGAGACTAACGGCGTGAGCTCTAGCAACGGCGTGCGCATCAGCAGGTTTTAATTCAAGGAGATCACACAGCTTGTGCAGCTGCTCCATGTATGCCACTGCGGCCCTGCGACGAACCATGCGGCGCGCGTCATCGTTGCGCTGCTCAGCACCGCTATAGGCTGACTCAAGGACGCTCGAATACTTAGAGTAATCGGTGATGATGTAATGCGCCGATGGGAAGTCGTTGTAAGCGAGCTTCACGCTAACCTCGGGCGGTAGCGTTCGCATGGGTCCGGTGTTGTATGCAACCAGATCTTCCGAAAACCGGACGACGACGCTAGAAAGGTAAGACGGAAGTTCACGAGCAATCTGCCGCTCGATCAAAGTGACGCTTTGTGCGCTGATATTGCAGATTGACCCGTAGTTGTCTCCGGCAACGGCAACGCTACTGTTCCCAGCAGAGATGGACACTTCCTGCTGCGACGGCGAAGCCTTAAGAAGATTGGTCACGGCTGGCAGCAGCGCCGACAAGGCCGAACCGCTTTGACGCTTGCCGTGTTCCTCAGTCATTTTGCAGCCAAGTGCCAAGCGTGCCAGAGGGTAACTGCTATGCCTAATAGTTCCACTCCGACGGCGAAGTAGGTGAGTCGATGCGAACCGTGAGGCAACGGAGATGGCGTACCGCAGTTTACGTTGGTGATCGATCCGGTGTTTTTCCCGCCGACAGCGACGGAGCCAGTACTCGCTTCAACTTGAACGACCTTAGATTTCGAGCGGCCGGCAAAGAAAAGAACAATGCCTAATGCCATCAATGTCAGGCCCACATAGAGTTCCATCTGATTTTTCCCCTGAAATTATTAGTTCAACCGCCAATAGCGCATTGAAGCCGATCCGACATCCGAAGAGATTCCTTGTCGCGACTCTACGATGAGGGACGATGGAATCGCGCACTCTGAACGGCTTCGAAAGTTACAATTGCGGCATTGCAGTCAACATCAGTAACGCCATCCAACTCTACCGTCATTCGGCGGCGCTGCCGAATTCACGATAAGCGGCGAGGTTTCAACTGCGCCGAAGATACTGCGCCGACCGACCTGCGCCCGAATAAAAACGCGCATCAGATTTGCTCTTGAAGTATGAGGCCACGAGGTAGAGAGGCGAGCGTCTTTAAGAGAGTTGGCACGCAGATTTGCCGAAAAAGCCTCCTCGGTGCTAGCCGCTTGTCAGGCTTAGGGCGCCAGTCAACCACTTCCGGTACGGCACCAGGATCGCTGATCGGAGGCCGGGCAGAAACGGCCCATTGGGATGCTGCGCGCGCTAATCCTGAGGGTGACCACCTTGTTTGACTCGAGGGCCATCGCCCCCCCCTAGCCAGGCCGAGGCCGTTCTACCCCAAAGCGCGTCAGACTTGTTAGCAACGGAGCTGACGTTGCCGTCGTTGTGATCACCGTCTTAACCGACTGCCAGCGAGCGCACAACGTCCGCTTCTCTACGTCGTAAGGCGACTCACCGGAACTTCTAATACCCACGATTTAAGAAAGTCTGCCCCGTCCATCAGCACCAGCGCCTGCGTATTGCGCTTGGCGAAAAGCGTAGCGCGCCCCGTCAACTTAACGGTATTCGAGAGCTCAAGGAGACGGTGCACCTCGTGCGGGGTGACCGCATTTAGGCGAGATATTGCTGATGGTCACGTACTGCGCGCGCTTGAGGAGCGGCCCCGTAAGATGTACGTGAATCGGAGGCCGAATAGGCCTTCGATTCAATAAGTGGCAGGGCGCGAATAGCACGTTCGCCATGCGTTAAGGCAGACGACACCATGCGCTCTACCCGAGAACAGGCGGCATCGTAGACGAAGTCCGGTTATGAACGGAAAAGCTGCCCACGAAGGCTCTCAACAAATGCGCCTGCTTCACTCCGGACCCAAGGCCATCCCTTCGCGACGTTCAAGTCCTGGCCTGCGGTATTCACAACCACGGTCGGCGAACCCCAAAGCAGCAGTACGCCGAAGAACACCGCTAGTAGCCCACCAACGGTCAGAATGGCATTGCCGGAGCCGAGACACCCAAGTCCGACCAGCACCAAAAAGAGACCACCAACAATTGAGCGCGTGATGTCGAGCCGCACCGACGTGACGTGCTGCAGAGGAATATCCTGGCGGGAACCTCCGCTCAGCCAGCCCTTAGCGCGAAAGAAGACTAGTCGCTTGCTAGTGACAGTTCCGAAGGCATTCTCGAGAAAGGTCTGTTCTGCGCTTGCTGCGCTGCCCTGTGCTACGTCGGTCATTTGTCGCTCCTTGGTTACCGAATATGAGGAATATCCGACCAAGGTTATCGACAAGATCTTCACATACTTTAGACCCCGGACCGGAAGGCCTTATGCCCTTTCGGCACATAAGAAAAGGCCTCGATTTCTCGAGGCCTCTCTTTAGTAGCTTCGGACGCGAGAAGAACTCACCCGCACTTCGAATACCCACAATTCAAACAAGTCTGGCACCCATCCATCAGCACCAGCGCCTGCGTATTGCACTTGGCGCAAAGCGTAGCGCCAGCCGGGAAGCCAGCGGCATTGGTGTGGGAGTCGGCGGCCGGGGCCTCGGGGCTAACGGCGTCGCTCACAGGGTGAGCTCCTACGGGAGCAGCAGCGGGCTTCGCCGCAGCCTTCTCATAAGCAGCGCGCTTTTCAGCGATCAGCCGCTTGGTCGACTCGTCCATTTCCGGATCGTGGATCAGGCCAATGGACTTCATGTGCTGCTCGATGACGGCACCAATCTCGGCCACGATGCTGGGCATGTACACGCCGCCCGCCTTGAAGTAGCCGCCACGCGGGTCGAAGACAGCCTTGAGCTCTTCGACGATGAACGTCACGTCGCCACCCTTGCGGAAGACGGCGGACAGGATTCGGGTGAGCGCCACGATCCACTGGAAGTGGTCCATGTTCTTCGAGTTGATGAAAAGCTCGAAGGGACGGCGCTGCTCATGCGGGGTACCCGCATTGAGGACGATATCGTTGATGGTCACGTACAGCGCGTGCTCGAAGAGCGGCGACTTGATCTTGTACGTGTTGCCCACCAGGGTTTCCGGACGCTCGAGGCTCTCGTGCATCTGGATGACTTCGGCGACGGGTGCGACCTCTTTGACCGGCGCGGCTGCGACGGCTGCGGGTGCTTTGTCCTCGGGCTTTACGACGTTATAGCCCTTGATCTTCTTCTCGATCTTGATCGCCATGGTGTTTCTCTCTAACAGGTGGATATCCGGCCCGGCGCGAACGCCGGGCCGGATGGGTACTACTTACTTACGACGGCCACGGACGGCGCTCTTACGCGCCGGCGTACGGCCGGTCTTGCTGGCAGTGGACCTCTTGGCCGCCTTGGCGACCTTTTTCGGAGCAGCGGCCTTTCGGACCGTCTTTTTCGTAGCCGGGCGGCCGGCGACCTTGCGGGTCACCTTGGCGACGGCCTTCTTTACCGCCTTGCGGGCGGTCGAAGCCTTCTTGACGACGCGGGCAGCGGCCTTCTTGGCGGCCTTCTTCACCACGGCGCCCTTGCGAGCAACCTTCTTGACGACCACAGCAGCCTTGCGGCCAGCGGTCTTCTTCACGACGGCTGCCTTCTTGGCGACCTTGCGGGCCACCTTCTTGATGGCGACCTTCTTAGCCGGTGCCTTCTTGGCGGCGGCCTTCTTCGGTGCTGCCTTCTTGACCGCGACCTTCTTGACGGCCTTGACCGCCTTCTTGGCGACGGCCTTCTTCACGGCAACCTTCTTCGGGGCGGCCTTCTTGGCGACAGCCTTCTTGGCGACAGCCTTCTTGGCGACAGCCTTCTTGACGGCGGCCTTCTTCACCGCGGTCTTCTTGGCAGCTGCCTTCTTCGGCGCAGCCTTCTTCACCGCGGCCTTCTTCGGAGCGGCAGCCTTCTTGGCAGCGGCCTTCTTCGGAGCAGCGGCCTTCTTGGCAGCTGCCTTCTTCGGGGCGGCCTTCTTTGCTGCCTTCTTGGCCGGAGCCGGCTCGGCTACGACGGCGGCGGCTGCCTTCTTTGCCGGGGCCTTCTTGGCGGCTGCCTTTTTCGGGGCGGCTTTTTTCTTGGTGGGTTTGCGCGAGGAGATGTCGCCCACAGGGTGGGCTCCTACAACGGCGGCGGTCTGGTCATCAGCCTGGTGGGCTGCGATTTCGTCGCCGGCGATGTCCTTCTGGCTGGTGAGCGGCTTCGGGGCCTTCGGCTTGCGCGGGGCCTTCGGCTTCACAGCCTTGACGACCGGGGCGTCGAGCTCGGCAACGTAGTCCGGCTCGCTGGACGAGACGGCGTCGGTGGCTTCGCTGGTCGGGGCCGGGGTCGGCTCGATCACTTTCTTGGCGACCGGCTTCTTCTTCACCACCTTCTTCGCGACGACCGGGGCGTGCTCGGTGGTCGCGGTTTCGGCTTCCGCGACCGGGGCTTCAGCAGCCGGGGTGGTCTCGGTGGTGTCGGTGGTTTCCGTCGCCGTATCGGTCGATTCGGTGGTCTCGCCGTTCGGCAGTTCCGCCTCGTCGATCTGGTTTTCGTCGTTCGTCATAACTTTTTTCCCTCTCCGCGGGGGTCAGAACTTGCCGTAGTAACCTTCTTTCAGGGCGTCGAAGAGATTGGCGGCGGTGTGCATTTCACCGTCATATTCCACCTCATCATTACCCTTCAACTCGACAACGCTACCGTCTTCTAATTCGAAGCGGTAGAGGGTGTTCTCCAAGTCGGTCTCTTTTACAAGCACGCCCTGGAACGCGGCGGGGTTGAATCGGAACGTCGTGCAGCCTTTAAGGCCTTGCTTATAGGCGTAGAAATAGATGTCCTTGAAGTCCTCGTACGGGTAATCCGTGGGGACGTTCGCGGTCTTCGAAATCGAGCTGTCGATCCACTTCTGCGAGGCAGCCTGGATATCGACGTGCTCTTTCGGGCTGATGTCGTCGGCGGCCACGAAGTATTCCGGCAGGCGGGTCTTCGGGTCTTCGGAGTACGGCATGGCCTCGCCATTGATCAGGGCGCGGTAGGCCAGCAGCTCGTAGCTGTAGACCTCGACCTTTTCCTTCGACTTCTTGCCCTCGCGGATGACATTGCGCGAGTAATGGTGGGCGAAGCTCGGCTCAATGCCGTTCGAGGCGTTGTTGGCCAGGCTCAGGCTGATGGTGCCGGTGGGGGCGATCGACGAGTGGTGGGTGAAGCGGGCGCCCACCTTGGCCAGCTCGGCGACGAGCTCCGGAGCCACCGTGGCCACGCGCTGCATGTAGCGCGAGTACTTGGCGTGCAGCTCGGAACCCTTGATCTGCTGGCCGACCTTCCAGCCGTCTTTCACCATCTCCGGGCGCTTGCGCAGCATGTCGCCGGTGACTTCGAAGCTCTGGGCCAGCACCGGGGCCGGGCCCTTTTCCTTCGCCAGTTCCAGGGCGACTTCCCAGCCGGCCACGGCCATGTCGCGGCTCACTTCTTCGGTGAACTGCACGGCGTCGGCGGCGCCGTAGCGCATCTTCAGCATGGTGAGCGTGCTGCCCAGGCCCAGGAAGCCCATGCCGTGGCGGCGCTTGCTCAGGATCTCGTGCTGCTGCTGCGGGAGCGGCAGGCCGTTGATTTCCACCACGTTATCGAGCATGCGGGTGAACACGCGGACGACTTCGCGGTATTCCTCCCAATCGAAACGGGCCTTCGGGCCGAACGGGTCGCGCACGAACACGGTGAGGTTCACCGAGCCCAGCAGGCAGGAGCCGTACGGCGGCAGCGGCTGCTCGCCGCAGGGGTTGGTCGCGCGGATGTGCTCGCACCACCAGTTGTTGTTCATCTCGTTGACGCGGTCGATCAGGATGAAGCCCGGCTCGGCGTAGTCATACGTCGAGACCATGATCATGTCCCACAGGTGGCGGGCGCGGATGTGGCCGTAGATCTTGCAGGCCACCAGGCCGTCGTCACGGGTGACGTACTGGTCCTTGGTCGGCCACTCACGCCAGACGACCTTGGTGGCGTCGGTGAGGTCGATCTCGTGCTGTTCCTTGACGTGGACCGGGAAAACGGTCGGCCAGTCCTGGTCGTTCTCCACCGCGTCCATGAAGCCGTCGGTGATGAGCAGCGAGAGGTTGAACTGGCGCAGGCGGCCATCTTCGCGCTTGGCGCGGATGAATTCCTTGGCGTCCGGGTGGCTCACGTCGAACGTGCCCATCTGCGCACCGCGGCGGCCGCCGGCGGAGGAGACGGTGAAGCACATCTTGTCGTAGATATCCATGAACGACAGCGGGCCCGAGGTATGGGCGCCAGCACCGCTCACGTACGCGCCGCGCGGGCGCAGCGTGCTGAATTCGTAGCCGATGCCGCAGCCTGCCTTCAGGGTGAGGCCGGCTTCGTGGACCTTCTCCAGGATGTCATCCATCGAATCGTGGATGGTGCCCGAGACGGTGCAGTTGATCGTGGAGGTGGCGGGCTTGTGCTCCAGCGCGCCAGCGTTGGAGGTGATGCGGCCAGCGGGGATCGCACCGCGGCGCAGGGCCCACAGGAAGCGCTCGAACCAGTGGGCGCGCAGCTCCTCGGTGGCTTCCACATCGGAGAGCGCACGGGCGACGCGCTGGTAGGTCTCGTCCACCGAGCCATCGACGGGCGCACCCGACTTGGCCTTCAGGCGGTACTTCTTGTCCCAGATGTCGAAGGAAGCCGGCTGCAGCGGAATGGCCGAATCAAGGCCAAGGGCCTGGGCGCGTGCGGTGCTCATGTATGTGTCGTCCTCAAGTACTCGGCCTGTGTCGGCCGTTCTTATTGGTATGCGTGGGCGCAACCTGTCGAGACCCTCCCCCCGGAGGAAATCAACCATCCTTTACCACCCCTGTTGGCGCCGGCGAAAAGCCTTTGCCGACGCTGGGTTGAAGCTTGAACCTGAGTCTCCGCAGCACCAGCACTTGGTAACTATCGAACGAAGGAACACAAGATGTTGTGGTTGCGGCCGGGGTTGAACCTTACGCTCGGAGGGGGCCGATGTAAAGTGTCGGATACATGCGTCTCATGGTCTGAAACCGATCGTTTTTCGTGTGGTCTTAGGGCGATGGAAGAGCATCGCGCGCGAGCGCGCTCCTACAGGAGGGTGAGGAATCCCCCCACGCTGTTGTAGGAGCGCGTTTACGCGCGATCCCCCTCACCACAACACCCAGCCAAGGAGCTCCACGATGCCCGCACGCCCCACCCCGCGGACCCTGATCGCCGTTATCGCCATGGCCCTGGCGACCCCGGCCTTCGCCGCCATCCCGCCCGCCGTCGACGGCCAGCCCGTCCCTTCCCTCGCGCCGATGCTCGCGAAGGTGACGCCCGCGGTGGTGAACATTTCCACGAAGACGCGCATCCGCACCCAGGGCGCTTACTTCAACGATCCGCTGTTCGCCCAACTCTTCGGCCAGGGCATTCCGCGTGAGCGGGTGGAACAGAGCCTGGGCTCCGGCGTGGTGGTGGATGCGGCGAAGGGCTACATCCTGACGAACAACCATGTGGTGGGTGGTTCGGACGACATCACCGTGACCCTGCAGGATGGCCGCGACTTCAAGGCCAAGCTGATCGGCACCGATCCGGATACCGATGTGGCGGTGCTGCAGATCCCCGCCGAGCGACTGCAGGCGCTGCCCGTGGCCGATTCCGCGCAGCTGCGTGTCGGCGATTTCGTGGTGGCGGTCGGCGATCCGTTCGGCCTGGGCCAGACGGCGACCTCGGGCATGGTGTCGGCGTTGAACCGCACGGGCCTGGGCAAGGGCATCCAGAACTTCATCCAGACCGATGCGTCGATCAACCCCGGTAACTCCGGTGGCGCGCTGGTGAACCTACGCGGTGAGCTGGTCGGTATCAATTCGATGATCTTCACGCCCTCGGGCGGCAACGTGGGTATCGGCTTCGCGATCCCCACCGACCTGGCCACCGGCGTGATGAAGCAGCTGCTCGCCTACGGCAAGGTCCGCCGCGGCAACCTGGGCGTGGAGGTGCAGGACATCACGCCGCGCATCGCCTCGGCGCTGGGCCTGAAGGACACGCAGGGCGCGGTGGTCACTGGCGTCACCGCAGGCTCGCCGGCGGATGGCGCGGGCCTGCAGACGGGCGATGTGCTGACAGCGATCGACGGCAAGCCCGTGCGCTCGGCGCAGGAGGTGCGTAATACCGAAGGCCTGCTGCCGGTGGGCTCGTCGGTAAAGCTCAGCGTGCAGCGTGAGGGTAAGCCGCGTGATGTCACCGCTTCGATCGAAGCGGCGAAGCTGGCGACGGTGGAAGGTGGCAAGGTGGATAAGCGCCTGTCGGGCGTGGTGCTCACCGACCTCACCCCGGAACAGAAGCAGGCCGGGCTGTATGGCGTGGCGTTGAGCAACGTGCAGCCAGGCTCGGCGGCGTACCAGGCAGGCCTGCGCGATGGCGACGTGGTCGCCGCGATCGGCCAGCGCCGCGTCCCCGGCGTGAAGGGCCTGCCAACCACCGGCACACTAGGCGGCCGCCAGCTGCTGCTCACAGTAGTCCGCGACGACGCGGTGTACTACGCGGTCCTGTAGGAGCCCACCCTGTGGGCGACGCCTTTCGCGACACCCCCTCCAGACCGTGAGCCGTGAGGCGAAAGATGTCGCCCACAGGGTGGGCTCCTACGGAGCGGGGTGTCGGGGTAACGGGGTGTCGGGTGTCGGGTCGATCTGGCGCTTTTGTGAGACTTTTCCGCCCTACAGGTTACGTTCCGTTTACCCCCGGCAGGATGCTGAATGACGTCCATGGTGCGCGCGGGGCCCTTATGGCCCACAATTGCGGCCCAAATCAGCCACCCCGTTCCGTTCGGAGTTCTTGCCGTCCATGTCTCTTCGTCTCACGCGCCTGCTTACCGCCACGCTGATCGGCCTTAGCGCCTCCGCTTCCGTCCTCGCTGCAGGACCGCAATTGATCTGGCGAGGCGACGTCACCACCGCGCGCGGTGTCGTGACCGACGTGGCCAAGGCCTGGGAGAAATCCGGCAAGGGCAAGTTCGAGCTGCAGCCGTTCAATACGGCGTCGGGTCTCGACGCGGTCGCCTCGGGCACCGCTGACCTCGCCGGTTCGGCTCGCCCGAGCATCGGTGGCAAGGAGCAGTCGCTCACCTTTACCCCGGTGGCGTGGGATGGCCTGGTCATGGTCACCTACCCCTCCAACCCGGTCAGCAACATCACCCTGATGCAGCTGCACGAGATCTACATGGGCCACATCACCAACTGGAAGGAGCTCGGTGGCGATGACGCGCCGATCAACCTCTATGCGGTGGCGAGCCCGGGCGATGGCGTGGAATGGAGCCTGCGCCGCCTGCTGTTCGGCCGCGGCAACCAGCCGGTGGCTGCGCCGCGCCTGTACGTGAACCAGTCGAAGCTGGAAGAAGGCGTGACCCTCGATCGCCGCGGCCTGGGTGCCACCACCCTCGCGGGCGCCGGCGGCAACCCGAAGCTGAAGCTGCTCTCGATCGATGGCGTGAAGCCGTCGGCCTCGACCGTCGCCAGCGGCGCCTACCCGCTGTACACCGAGCTTTACCTGGTCAGCAACGATGCGAGCCCGAAGGCCGCTGAGGTGAAGGAATTCCTCGCCTTCGTGACCTCGAGCCAGGGCAGCTCGCTGCTCAAGGCGCACCAGCTGCTGCCGTATGCCGATGGCACCGCGCTCGCCGCGGCTGATGCCGGCCGCCGCGCCAAGATCGCTTCCACCGTCGGCACCCGCGGCAACGTGGGCCAGGCGATGACCACGCCGACCGTCGCCGCTGCCGCTGCGCCGGCTGCTGCTGCCGAGGCCGCGAAGGAAGCGGTGAAGGCCGCTCCGTCGGTCGCCAAAGGCAAGGCTGCCGCGAAGGCCGCTGCCGCCACCGCCGCTGCGGAAGCCTCGCCGTTCGCTCGCGTCGTCGCCAGCGTCACGACCAGCGCCCACCAGGGCTTCAAGGGCATCCACGCCGAAGCCTTCACCAGCTCGGACAACGCGAAGATCGGCGGCAAGTTCGCCAAGGTCACGGGTGATGCCGTGACGGTCGCCGGCAAGAACACCGCCAAGCCGGCGGTGGATGCCAGCGAGAAGTCGAACAAGGTGGAGACGCCGAAGGTGTCGGAAGCCAAGCCGGTCGCGCCGAAGGCTGAGCCCAAGGCCGCTGCTGAGCCGAAGGCGGCTGTCGCCAAGGCTGAGAAGAAGCCGGCTGCCGCTGGCAGCAAGACCTACAAGGTCGCTGCGGGCGATACGCTGTATTCGATCGCGAAGAAGAACAATGTAGATGTGAATCAGCTTCGCGCGATGAATGGGCTGAAGGACAACAATGTGAAGCTGGGCCAGACGCTTAAGGTGTCTGCACGCTGAGGTAACCGGGGATCGCGCGCAAGCGCGCTCCTACAAGGGCCGCGGAACCTTGCGTTCCGCGGCCCTTTTCGTTTGGGCTGCTTGCACGCGATGCCCGCCTACGCCACGCTCCCCAGATGAACTCGCTCGAATCCCCTATCCGCGCCATCACCCTCGACCTCGATGACACCCTCTGGCCCGTGTGGCCGGCCCTGGTGGAGGCTGAGCATTGCGTGGACCGCTGGCTGAAGGCGCACCACCCCGAGGTGGCGACGAAATGGCCGATCGAGGCCATGCGCGAACTGCGCGACCAGGTGGCGCGCGAGCACACCCACCTCGCCCACGATTTCAGCGAGCAGCGCCGGATCACCATCCGCCAGGCCTTCGCGGCCTGCGGTATCGATGACGCGCCGGTGGATGCCCTGTGGGGGATCTACTTCGCCGCGCGTAATAACGTCGAGCTCTATCCCGACGCCCTGCCCGCTCTGGAGCGGATCGCGGCGAAGCTGCCCATCGCGAGCATTTCCAACGGCAACGCCGACCTGGAAGTGATCGGCCTGCACCACCTGTTCCATGCCCGCATCAACGCGGCGGGCACGGGCGTGGCCAAGCCGGATCCGAAGATCTTCTTCGCCGCCGCCGAGGCCCTGGGGCTGCCGCCGGAGACCCTTCTTCACGTAGGTGATGACCCACTACTGGACGTGGTCGGCGCCCGCGAGGCGGGTTTGAGAACTGTCTGGCTCAACCGAACCGGCGAAAAGTGGTCGCATGGCCCCGCTCCGGACCTCGAATTCGCCGATATGCAGGCGCTGGCCGATTGGCTTGACGCTTCCGCGGCCGTGGGTGGCTAGAATATGGTCGCAACTACAACCAGTCACTGACGCGGCCGCCAACCGCCGCGAGGCACGGGAGGCCTGATGTCGCCATTGATCGACCGGAAATCCGGGAAGCGCTCCGTCACCACCATCGAGCTCGTGGATCTCGCATCCATGCCCGCGATGGAGCAGAAGCTGGGTGCCCAGCACCGGCAGTGGCTGAGTTCACTGGGATTCCGTCCGACACCGGGCGCCGTCGCCGTCCTGCCCAATAACGCTGGCGGCCTCGCCCGCGTGCTTGTAGGCATCGACCGCAAGGAACCCCTCTCCGTGCTCGGCGGCCTGCCGCAGCGCCTGCCAGAGGGCATCTACCAGGTCGCTGAAGACACCATCGTCGAAGACCGCGAACTGCTGGCCCTCGGCTGGGCGCTGGGCGCATACCGCTTCGAGCGTTACCGCAAGGCGGCCCGCCCGGCCGCGCAGCTGCTGATCGAGCCGGCCACCCTGCGCGCCGTGCAGCCGCTGATGGAAGCGGTGTTCGAAGTACGCGACCTGGTGAACACGCCGACGGAAGACATGGGCCCGGCGGATCTTTCCGCGGCGATCCACGCCCACGCCACCGAGCACAAGGCGAAGGTGCGCGAGTGGGTCGGCGACGAACTGCTGGCGAACAATTTCCCGACGATCCACGCCGTGGGTCGCGCTAGCCATCGTGAGCCGCGCCTCATCGAGCTCACCTGGGGCAAGAATTCCAATCCCAAGCTGGTGATCGTCGGCAAGGGCGTGTGCTTCGATACCGGCGGCCTGGACATCAAGCCGTCCGATGGCATGCGCTGGATGAAGAAGGACATGGGCGGCGCCGCCCACGCCATCGCCCTCGCGGGCCTGGTGATGAAGGCGCGCTTGCCGGTGCGCCTCACCCTGCTCGTGCCGGCGGTGGAAAACGCCATCGCAGGTAATGCGATGCGCCCGGGCGAAGTCATCCGCACCCGCGCGGGCCACACGGTGGAGGTGGATAACACCGATGCCGAGGGCCGCCTGGTGCTGTGCGATGCGCTCGCCTTCGCGGTGGAGCAGTCGCCCGACCTGATCGTGGATTTCGCGACGCTCACCGGCGCCGCGCGCGTGGCACTCGGCCCCGAGTTGCCGGCGCTGTTCACCAACCGCGATCAGCTGGCCGATGAAGTGATTGGCGCCGCGGAGTCCGTCGACGACCCGATGTGGCGCCTGCCGCTGTGGCGTCCGTACCGCCGCATGCTCGAGTCGTACATTGCTGACTTCGCGAACGCAGGGCCCTCACGCCACGCGGGTGCGATCACCGCGGCGCTATACCTCGAACGCTTCGTCCCGGAAGGCCAGAACTGGATGCACCTGGACACGTACTCGTGGAACGACGGCGACCGCCCCGCCCACCCCCGCGGCGGCGAAGCCCAAGGCCTCCGCGCGTTCTTCAAATTCCTCTCGACCCGCTATTCCTAAACCCGCTGCGCGCCCTATCGGCGCCGCTGCACGCTACTGTTGTAGGAGCCCACCCTGTGGGCGACGCCTTTCGCGATAACGCCACAGGCTCTTGTGGGTCTTTCGCGAAAGCTGTCGCCCACAGGGTGGGCTCCTACAACAAAAGCAGCGCGCGCATGGCCTGGTGAGGGCGATTATTCGGTCGGTGCGGCCGGCTGATTTGGCGCTTCCGCCTGCTTCTGCTTCATCGCCACCACACGCCACCCCCGTAGGAGCCCACCCTGTGGGCGACGCCGTTCGCGAAAGCCCCACAAGACCCTGCGGCGGTATCGCGAAAAACCCACAGACCCTGCGGCGGTATCGCGAAAGCTGTCGCCCACAGGGTGGGCTCCTACAACAAGAGCAGCGCGCGCAGGGCCTGGTGAGGGCGATTATTCCGCCGGAGCGGCCGGCTGATCCGGCGCTTCCGCCTGCTTCTGCTTCATCGCCACCACGGCGCGCAGGTTGCGCTCGAGCTCGGCGATCGTTAGCGGGAAATAGCGTTCATCGCGATCGCCGACAGACCAGCTGGCCAACCGCTGGTCGGTGGCACCCACGCCCATGGCGTTGAGCGCAGCGCGCACCTCTTCGGGCTTCAGGTCCGTCGCCTGCAGGATCAACTGCCACAGCCAGTTCATGCGCTGCGGATCCACGCCGCGCTGCATCGGCGGACGCGTGTACTCGCGGACGGGCGTGTCGTGGTCACTCATGGCAGGGTCCTTTTTTACCTGCCGCGCAGTATAGACGCCACGCGGCGTGACCGCGCCCGTGGCCACATCCCAGTAAAAACCACCGCACGCCGAAAGCCGCATCCGAACCATCGCCCACACCTCTACCGGCGATCAACGACCGCCGCCTTGCCGATTTGCCTGATAACCACGCTGCCGCGCGACCGGAGACGAGACCGTTCTGTGTAGGAGCGCGCTTGCGCGCGATCAGCCTATGAAGGGGCGCCGGACCTATCGCGCGCGAGCGCGCTCCTACGGGGTACCGCTATGGCTACGAAGCCGTGATGCCAGACGCATGGCGCGCAAGCGCGCTCCCACAGGTGTGGCGCTATTGAACGAACGAGATCTCGCGCTGCACGGGGCGAATGACGTAGCCGACCGGTAGCCAGCCTTCCGTGCCTGGCGCCAGCGACACTGTCTCGAACATCACCGCTTTCGCGTAGTGCGCCAGGAAAATCACATTGAGGTAATCGCCTGCAGGCAGCCCGACCGGGTCCCGCACCCGTGCCATTTCGAACCACTCGCGTCCGACGAGCACACCACGGTCCAGGCGGATCTTGCGGATGTAACGCACCCACTCCGCGCGAGGCACCATCCGCTGCATCATCATCCCGGCCTCGAGCCACATGGCATCGGGGCGGCGGGCGTCGGAGAGCTGCACCCAGTGCTGCGCGCAGGCAAGGGCCTTGTCGAGGGACTTGGGCTGCGGCCCGATCCGCGGGGCATTCGCCACCGTGAGCAAGGCGCCCAACGGGCTCGCCGCCGGCCGGGCGGCCGGGGCTTTTCGAACAGCAGGTGCCGTGGCGCTGGGCATAGGACGCTCCCGAAGTTACGGGCTCCAGCTTGGGCGGCCCGGCCCCATGCGGCAATTCGGCTAGAAGGGATACCCGATTCGGCCACAACTTAGGGGTCGATACTCCCGCCTACAGCTCTGTAGGCGTCTTCCAGCGTCACTGACGGTGATCGCTGACGCGGGAAAGGGGCCTGCCCTGCTAACCGGCCGGGGCGCCCATTCATAGTCTTTAGGTCGCCCAATGACGGGCGACAATAAGGATCCATGATGAAAAGAAGAAGAGTCGCAGTGACACTCATCGCGTGCCTGCTGCCTTTTTCGGCAAGCGCCAGCGTGAAATCGCTTAGCCGCGCGAACTGCATTGCGGGGGTGATCAACGAATCGGTCACCTACGACAGGCCAAGCATGGCCAGCCACTTCATGTACACCCAAAGCGAACACGTCGGCTTCGGCGCGATCGCCGGCCACGCGGTCACGGCTCTCTGGGCGTCGACGTGGCGCTCCTACGCCGGTGATAACGGAGACAGCAACCGGAACACCGTTTTGGGGCTCCACATCTTCGGCGACAACATGTCCGCTCTCGCGGTAGAGCGGACAAATGCGACCGACTGCAACCTCGGAGAATGGTGACATGAAGACCCAAACCGCTCTGCTTGCCGCAGCCCTGATGAGCCCGCTCGTTACTCACGCCCAGGCGCCCAGCAAGCCTGAGGTCATCGCGCCCGCGTCTGCCGTCGTCCCCGCAAGACAACGCCAACAGGCCATGAAAAGTGGCGTCGATCTGAGCCGCCTTTCGACCAGTCCGGGAGTTCACATTGTTCCGCTGGATGATTCGCCATTCGCAGGGCCGCTCGCCGCAGAGATTCGCCGCGATATCCAGATGCAAGCCGAGCAAGGCAGCTACCTCGCGTCGGAGACTCGCGACACATCGTTCAAAGCGGCGCGTCGCGCACCAAGGAGTCGCCTTGACCAGTGGCTCAACAAAACATACCCGTCCGTCGAATCAGCGCGCCCGCACCTTCGGTATCAGCCGGTTTCCGTCTCGCGAACGGTGCTCTCCACGGCTGCGCTGAAAGAGGTCTATCCGAGCGGAAAGCTAGACAAGGGGCTCTGGAGCGGCACCACGCGGACGTGGCTCGTCGCGGGATTGGGGGAAGTCGAACTGAGTGAGACGGAGCACAAGAAGTCCGGCACCTCCCTCACCCTGATTCGCGAGTGGCTGAATGCCGACGTTTCGGGAACCCCGGCAACGCTCAAGACCGCTCGCGATGGCGCCGGGCACGCCCTCGTCTCGCTGGCCTGGGTCACGGACACCACGTCGTTTCGACTCGAACTGAGGCCAATCGATGCAACGGCTCTAAAAACGAACGAGCAAGCCATCCTCGCGATGGCCAACGATCTGGGCGATTGACCGGGAAGGTCGCGGTGGGGAACGCCACCGCGACCTTCCTCAGCGCTTGCCGAAGGCCAGCACGTCGGCGGTGTAGGTTTCGATGACCAGGCTGAAGGGCTGGTTGGCCTGGGTGTAGAGGACGGCGCGGTGGCGGAGCACCTCGTGGGGGATGGCCAGGGGGCCCTTCCCGGCCGCCGGGAGCGCGGCGTCCATTTCCCAGCCCTTGGGCAGGGGCGACCACAGGAGTTCGGCGCTGATCGTCTGGCGGCGGAAGTGCAGCGGCTGGACGACCTTGCCGAAGGGCTCGTCGGTGCTGTCGAGCACCTGGTTCATCTCGGGGGTGAGCTGGGCCGGGACGTACCAGTTATCCGCTTCGGACAAGACCAGCGCCCCGCAGGCCAGTTGCACCCGGCGGTAGCGCACCGGCTTGTCGGCGCCGATGCCCAGCGCGGCACGATCTTCGGCGGCCAGCGGCTTGTCCTGCCCCTTCACCCGGTGAGCCACGATCTTCGCTTCCGGCGCCAGCCCATGGTCACCGCACCAGCGCTCGAGCGTGAGTGTGGCGCTGGGATGGCTGAGCAGGTCAGCGTTGAGGGTCTCCAGCAGCGCCAGCGCCTGCGTCCGCGACGCGACGTCGTTGGTGAACGGCGTACGCGCCTGCGAGGGCGTCACGACCGTCGCCATGACAGCGATGGAGCCAGCGGCAATGATTTTCTTGGTAACCATCTGCCCAAGGATACTCCCTCGCCCCTGTAGGAGCGCGCTTGCGCGCGATTGGCGGAGTGGCAAGCACCCGTCGCGAGCAAGCTCGCTCCTACAAGAGCGCGTGGTGGCAGTTCAGGGTTTGGTGGAATCCAACAGAAACGTCGCGTAGATCCGGCTTTCCATTTTCAGGCTACCGACGTCCAGGTCGATCGATGGCGCCAGTTTATTTGCTGAGACGGTGACGCTTTCGAGCGCGTTCGCGTCGTAGCCGCCGCGCGACAGGGGGTGGTCCGAAACGGTGAAGAGCGCCCCGAGCTTCACGCCATACGCTTTAGCGATGCGTGCCGCGTTGCGCTGTGAATCGCGCATGGCTTCTTCGCGGAGTTCAGAATCGATCGCTGCCGTGTCGCTACGGGTCATCTTCGTATCGACCACCTGCAGTTCTTCACCTGCGGTATCGAGGCTGTCGATGAAGTGACGCAAGTCGTCCAGCCGTGTGAAGGTGGCCGTCGCCGTCCGGGTGACCACCGTGCCGTCGTTGACCGGATTGTCGTTCACATAACCGGTGTGGGGGCCGATCGAGAACGTCGAGGCATCCAGGGTTTCGGGCAGTGCGTGGTTAGCGCGAAAACTCGCCATGACCTTGCCCATCTGCTCTTCCACGCGCGTACGCGCCTTGGCCGGCTTACGGTCGACGGCTTCCACTTTGACATTGATGCTGAAGCGATCCGGCTGCACGAGCCGCTCGGCATGGCCGGCGACGTCGATATGCGGCGCGGTTTGGGCGAGCGCCAGCAAAGGCGTGGCGATGAGCGCGGTGGCAAGCGCAGTAGTGAACGTGATCGAGGCGATGCGAGCTTTCATGAATTACCGGACTCCCTGGTGGTCATGTTGGACGTCGACACAGCGTGCTGCGACTTACTTGTAGGAGCCCACCCTGTGGGCGACATCTTTCGCGAAAGAGCCACAGACCCTGTGGCGGCTGTGCGAAAGGCGTCGCCCACAGGGTGGGCTCCTACGGGCGGCCGCGTAATACGGTGGCCGCGTTATATGGTGGGCGGCGTTACAGGCCCTTGGCTGCCTGGGCTACTGCGCGGAATAGCGCGCGGCCTTTGTTCATCGTTTCTTCCCACTCGGCAGCGGGGTCGGAGTCGTAGACGACGCCGCCGCCGGCCTGCACGTGCAGGCGGCCGTCCTGGATCACCGCGGTGCGGATGGCGATCGCCGTGTCGGCGTCGCCCCACCAGCCGAGCCAGCCGATGGCACCGGCGTAGATGTTGCGCTTGTACGGCTCGAGTTCCTGGATGATTTCCAGCGCGCGGATCTTCGGCGCACCGCTGACGGTGCCGGCCGGGAACGTCGCCTTGATCACGTCCATGTAGGACATGCCGTCTTTGATATCGCCTTCCACCTGGGAAACGATGTGCATGACGTGCGAGTAGCGCTCGACCACGAAGGATTCGGCGAGCTCGACGGTGCCGGTCTGGCTCACGCGGCCCACGTCGTTGCGGCCGAGGTCGATCAGCATGAGGTGCTCGGCGCGTTCCTTCGGATCGGCGAGCAGCTCGGTTTCGAGCGCGACATCTTCGGCTTCATCCTTGCCACGGCGGCGCGTGCCGGCGATGGGGCGAAGGACGACACGGCCGTTCTTCAGGCGCACGAGAATCTCCGGCGACGAGCCGACGATCTGCGTGGTGCCGATGTCGATGAAGAACATGTACGGCGAAGGGTTCATCGCACGCAGCGCGCGGTACACATCGACCGGGCGTGCGTTGAAGCCGATGCTCAGGCG
Organism: Luteibacter aegosomaticola; assembly: GCF_023078475.1. Classification (NCBI taxonomy): domain Bacteria; kingdom Pseudomonadati; phylum Pseudomonadota; class Gammaproteobacteria; order Lysobacterales; family Rhodanobacteraceae; genus Luteibacter; species Luteibacter aegosomaticola. The sequence goes on from NZ_CP095741.1 coordinate 4,300,546, forward strand.
CTGCGAGGGCACCACCTGAAAGATGTCGCCGGCGCGGATGTATTCCTGCGCGGTGCGGACCATGTTCTCGTATTCCTCGCGGGTGAACGAGGATTTGAAATCGGATTCGTCGAGCGCGACTGACTGCTGGATCTGCGGATACGACACGCCGCCCTGGCGCAGGCGGAAGGTCAGCGCGTCGAGGCGGCGCGACGCTTCGGCGTAAGCCTGTGGGCGCGACGGATCGGCGTGGACGATCAGGTACAGGCGGCCCTTGAGGTTATCGAAAACGGCCAGCTCGTCGGCAAGCATCAGCAGGACGTCGGGCGTGCCGAGCTCGTCCTTCTTATCCCACTGGGCCAGGCGCTCTTCGATGTAGCCGATGGTCTCGAAGCCGAAGTAGCCGACCAGGCCGCCGGTGAAGTCAGGCAGACCCGGCAGCTGGGGCACTTCGTACTGCTTGCGCAGCACTTCGATCTCGGCGAGGGGGTCGTCGAGGTGGCGGGTTTCGACAACCTCGCCGTTCTCTTCCACCTCCAGCTCATGCCCGCGCAGGCGATACACCCGGCGCGCCGGCAGGCCGATCATGGAATGGCGGCCCCAGGTCGCCCCGCCTTCGACCGATTCGAACAGGAAGGTATACGGGCCATCGGCCAGCTTCAGGTAGACCGAAAGCGGCGTGTCCAGATCGGAAAACACCTCACGCACCAAGGGGATACGCGTGTAGCCCTGGGCGGCGTAGGCATCGAATTGTTCGCGGGAAATCATGGGGTCTCGGGGGCTGACCGGGGGTGACCTTTGATTGTAGGGCCAATGGGGCTGAGCGCCCTACCCACACCCCTCGGTTGCCCCTCCCCGTAGGAGCCCACCCTGTGGGCGACATCTTCCGCCTTACCCCATCAGTCCCTGTGGCGGCCTCGCGAAAGGCGTCGCCCACAGGGTGGGCTCCTACAAGGAGGCGGTGCGCCGGAGGTGCATGGGGCGTGGCGGTGCGCCGGAGGCGCAGGGGGCGTGGCGGGGCGCCGGAGGCGCATGGGGCGTGGCGGTGCTAGCCGCATCCGCATAAAAAAGGGGGCGCCATCACTGGCGCCCCCCCCTTTCTCACTCAACAGTGGCGAAGCTTTCGCTTACCACTTCACCTCGAGGGCCATGCGCGCACCCTGGTCCTTCGCACCGCCGCCGAACAGGCCGTGGTAGCTGGCGCTGACCGTGGTGTTGCGGGCCACCGCGAAGGTGACGCCCGCATCGGCGAGGCCGGCGTGGCGGGCCAGCGGGGCACCGGCGACGGTGAAGCTGTCACCGCCCGTGGTGAAGCGCTGCGTGTCGTACGGACGCACATCGCCCCATGCCTGCTGGTAACCCAGCGTGGCGTGGGCCGAGATGCCCTCGCCCAGGGCGAGCGTGCCGCGGACGCCGGCGGTGCCGACGGTCACGCCATCGTTCTGGCCCTGCACGTCGAGCGCCGCATCGCTGTTGCGCTCGTGGATGCCATCCTGGTCGAGCTGCACGCGTGCCACGTTCACGAACGGCGTGAGGCTGCCGCTCGTGAAGGTGAAGCGGTAGCCGCCATCCACGTAAGCCTGCGCCGTCGTGGCGTCGTAGCGTGCGGACGCATTGCCCGCGAGGCCATCGACGTTCACGTGGCGGTGGCTCTCGAGACGGTTCCAGCCGTACATCGCACCCGCCTGCCATTCCCATGCACCGACGTTGCCAGCCGCATACAGGCCGGCCACGCGCGAGTGGCCCTGCACGCTGTCGCTACCGCTGCGTGCCGAGAGGTTGCCGGTACCGACCGTGCCGCCGAGGGTCACGCCGCCGAGATCATGATCGGCACCGACCAGCAGGCCGCTGCCGTTGCTGCGCAGGCTATCGACGCCGGCGCTGCCATCACGATCACCCCAATGGCCCCAGGCCGAAGCCCACGCGCCATTGGCCGTCTGGCCGCCATCGTTGGTGCCGAGCAGATGACGCTGCACGGTCTCGCGGATCTGGCGGGCATCGTCGACCATCGCCGTGCGCGAGGAAGCCAGCGAGACACCCGCGAGCTGGCCAAGCGCCGGGGACACGGCCGGCGTCTGCAGGGCCACGACGGCGTCGTACACCGGCTTGCCCGAACCCTGCGACTCAACCGCTTCGGCCGTGGCGGCCTGGTTCGCGTTGGTGGCGAGCGAGGCGAAGCTGGTGTCGTTGCGCAGCAGGTCGAGGTAGACGTGGTTGGTGTCGTAGCTCAGCGTCGGGGTGAGGAAGGCCAGGTTCGAGGTCAGCGTGCCGAACGTGCCCTTCACGCCGGCATCGGCGGTGAGCAGCGTGTAGCGCGTGGAAGCCTTGTACGAACCGGTGCCCTGCAGCGAACGCACGGTGGCGCCGCCGAGGGTGGCCGTGCCGGTGACGTTCACGGTATCGCTGGTGCCGTCGGCGGCGGTGTTCACCACATAGGTGGAACCGCTGGCGAACACGAGGTTACCGCTGACATCGAAACGGCCGATCGCATCATCGCCGCCCGGGGTCATGCTGGTGCCGCTGCTCACGGTCACTTCGCCGAGCTTGCCGGCACCGGTGAGGATCGCGTTCTGCGCCAACACGAGCGAGCCACCGAGGCTGCCGGTGAGGTTCAGCACGCCGCCCGCCACCGTGGTGGTACCGGTGAAGGCGCTGCTGTCGCCGCTGAGGGTCAGCATGCTGGTGCCGAGCTTGCTCACCGTGCCTTCGCCGCTGATCGCGCCAGCAAAGGTGGTGGCATCGCTACGATCGAAAGTCAGCGTACCGGCGCTCTTCACCAGCACATCGCCCACGATCGAACCCGTGGTGGCGCCGTTACCGACGATCAGGTTGCCCTGCGAGACCGTGGTACCACCGGTGTAGGTGTTGGCCGCGGTGAGGCGCAGCGTACCCGGGCCCGACTTCACGATATCGCCCGGCGTGGTGCCGTCGACGATCGCGCCGCTGAGCGTCACCGTGGTGTCCGGGGCGACCACGAGGTTCGGGTCGCCGTTGACCACGATGTTGTTGGCGATGTTGATGCCATCGCGCAGGAACACCAGGCCGGTGTTCTCGGCCATGTTGACGGTGCCCGTACCAAGCGCGCCGTTGCTGGCTACGCCCAGGTAGCCCGCGTCGATCCAGGTACCGCCGCTGTAGGTGTTATCGCCGCTCAGGGTGAGCGAACCGGTGCCCGTCTTGCGCAGGGCGCCGGTGCCGCTGACCGTACCGCCGATCGTGTAGCCGAAGTCGACATCGAGGGTGCCATCGCCTTCACCCAGCTTGAAGTCACGCTGCGTGAGCACGCTGTTGGTCGCGTGCAGCGTGCCGCCCGCGAGGGTGACGCTGTTGGATGCATCGCCGAGGTTGCTGTCATCGCCCACCTGCAGCGTGCCGCCGTTGACCACGACGCCACCGGTGAAGGTGTTCTGGCCGCTGAGCACCAGCGTGCCGGCATCGGTCTTGCGCAGGCCATCGGTGCCGGTGAGGTTGTTCTCGATGGTGGCGGTGATCGCCGCGCCATTCGAGGTGCCATCACCCACGCGGATGGTGGGGGCCAAACCGTCGGCGGCCACCAGTTGCAGGTCATCGCCCTTCAGGGTGTAGCCGTCGGTCAGGAACTGCATGCCCGTGGCAGCCACCGGTGTATCGGTGCCATCCACGGTCACCGTACCGGCGGCGCCGCCGAAGATGGCGAAGCCCGGTGCCGGGTTCATGCTGCTGGTGATGTTGCCTTCGGCATCGGAGAACACCTGCGCGGTGTTCGACCAGGTGCCCGTGCCGCCACCGGCGTGCGTCGACGACGCGAGGCCGTCGGCATTCCAGTAGTTGAGGACGGCACCGGTCTGGTTGACGAGGTCGAACTCGACACCGTTCTCATCGTTGCTCTGGCGCAGCACCAGGTTGCTGCCGAGCGGCGTGGCGCCGAGCGTCAGGCCCTCCGTGCCGTAGATGTGCGCGCCGCCGCCCACCGTCATGAAACGGTAGACACCCAGGCCCAGGCCACCGAGGTCGTTGACGTCGACGACGCTGTTGTAGATGTCGGCAGTGCCCGTCACGTACAGGAGATCGCTGACGCCCGGCGTACCGACATCGATGGCGAGGTGCGAATTCTGCACCGAGAGCGTGCCCGTGGTCAGCGTGCCGATCTGGCCCATACCCGGCGAGACGACACCGGAGTAGGACGTGAGCGAACTCAGCGTGCCGTTACCACCGACGGTCGTGCCACCCATTGCATAGACCATGGGCTCGATGTTCGCGGAGGTAAGGCTGTCGGCGCCCACCACGAGCGTGCCCGCGTTGACGGTCATCGGGTGGCTCGATTCGACATTGCCTTCGACGACCAGCGTGCCAGCGCCGTTCTTGTAAATGGTGCTGCCCAGTTCGAGGTTGTTCGGGTTGGCATCTTCTACGCTACCCGACAAGGTACCGGCCAGGCCGGCGCCCACATCAAACACCTCACGGCCGCGCAGCACGAACGTGTTGCCGAACGCCAGGTTATCGCCGAACGCAAACGTGGTCTGGTCAGCCATGGTGACGATGGCATGGCCCAGCGCGCCTGCCGAGCCGGCGCGCAGGGTGCCGCCGCTGATGTCGATCCAATTCGTGCTGTTATTGCCCGTCAGCGTCAGCGTGCCCGTGCCGACCTGCGCCAAGTCGTGCACCGAGGCGTCGCCCGCATAAGTCACGCTATCGGAACGGTTGAACCAGACGTTGCCGTTCGCACCGCTGACATCACCGATAAGCTGGCCGCCAGCGCCGCCGTTGCCGATCTTCAGCGTGCCGTCGATCGTTGCGCCAGCGAGGCCCAGCGTTTCAAGCGTACCGGTAAGCGTGAAGACCTTCGTGCCCGTCTGCTCGAAGCTATCCGACGTGATGTCGCCGCCGTAACTGCCGTCCGCCGCCAAGTTGAGCGTGAGGTCCGCGCCATTGACGATCTTGCCACCCACGCCGGATAGCGACGACATATTTAGGGGCGTGCCGGCCAGATCAAGCGTGCCACCGTCGATCTGGTAGGCAGCCGCCGGGCCGCCGTGCAGAATCAGCGTGCCGTCTTCGAGGGTCGTCGTACCTAAGTAATCCGGCGTGTAGAGCTCGACCTGGCCCTCGCCAGTCTTGGTGATGCCACCCGGCGTCAAGACCTGCTGATTGAACGTGAGCGAATTGCCAGCTGCGACATCGAACGTAAGATCACTCGAGGCCGATACATGGCCATCGAACGTCCAGTTCGCATTGTCCGGAGAACGGTTGGCGTTGTACGCGCTAAAGCCCGTGATATCAGCAGCGCCGCCGCCGTCACCTTCGAACGACAGGGAGTTGTTGGTGCCGGCCGAATAGACGCGCCCGTTGATCCTGGTACTACTGAACAGGATATCGTTGTTGTTGCCAGTGACAGCGATCGCATCCCCCTGGCTGGAGCCATCGCCCGACATGCCTCCGCTGATGTCGCCCAGGTTGATGACCGAGTTGTTGTTGCCGCTGATCACCAGACCGGTGCCGCCGAAGCCTGCGACGCCACCGGTCCCAGCCTGCGCGCCCGAACCACCTGTGATGAGATCGTAGTTCTTGAACGTGTTGCTGTCGCCGACGATGACGACACCTGCGCCGCCACCGCCACCACCGGCTCCGTAGCCACCCGTGCCACCCGTGCCGCCGCGCAGCCACGAGAAGTTACTCACACTCAAGCTATTTGCGACGACAACGGCTGCGCCGCCACCGCCGCCACCGCCGCCCATGGTCTCGCTATTGCCCTCACCGCCAGCGCCACCGTCGCCACCCAGGATCGCCGGGGCGGAGATCGTGATTTGCGCGGGGCTTTCATCGATCGGCATGAGATAGATCGCAGCGGCACCGCCACCACCGCCCGAGGTACCCGAGCCTGCCTCACCGCTAGCCGCGACAGACGTCTGATTGATATCGCCCGAAAAGTAGACAAGCGAATTTTGTCCGCCGGCACCACCCGTACCCGCATCGCCCGTCAGGCCGGCGCTACCGTCAATCTCGTTGCTGTTGGGCTGCGCGAGCGAATCATTGCCCGCATGGCCGCCACCCGCACCGCCACCAAACGTGCCCGAACCCGAACCGCCGGCACCGGCACCCGGAAGCGCAGGATTGCTGCCGTTCGTATACGGCGCGTCGATCTGCGCAAAGGAAGCGCCCGACGCCACCATCAACGCACTACCAATGCACAACGCCAGCAACGCCTGGCGCGGACGCGAAACCTGACCCTGTGCGCTTGCGCCCCCCTGAGCGCGCGTAGCGATTTCCGCGACGGCCTGCGTAACACCCAGCGCGCGGTTAAAGACGAGACGATAGATACGATTCATTCGAGACAACATCCATTGGTAGTGACGCAATAAGTCGCTTTTGGGCACATAGCGCCCCCCGGCGTCGCAACACGCCGAAGCAACCGAAAAGAGAAAAAGGAAGCGCCAAGCCCCAAAGCGCGCTTCGCGAAAACGTTTGCAATGGATGTGCCAAAAATGTGAACTTCGTCACATTTGTGAAAACGCGTTGCCGTAGGAGCTCACCCTGTGAGCGACGCCGTTCGCGAAAGAGCCACAGGCCCTGTGGCCGTGAGGCGAAAGATGTCGCCCACAGGGTGGGCTCCTACGGGGCGGGTGAATCGGGCGAGATGGCGGGGCTCAGGCCACGCGCGACGGGGTGCTACGCCAAGCGTTGGCGGGGCAGTCCTTTGAGATGCAACGTAAATGCCACGCCGTCATCGATGTTGCGTGCGCTTGCGCTGCCCTGGTGGCGTTCGGCGACCAGACGGACAACGTACAGGCCAAGGCCCAGATGCGGTGCCTCGCCCGGCGTGGCTTTCTCACGCAGGCTCACCAGCGAATCGAACAGCCGGCCCTGCATCGCGGCGGGCAGCGGCGGGCCCTGGTTGGCGAGCTCCACATCGGCACCGTCCGGCGTGGGCCGCAGGGCGATGCGCATCCAGCCACCCGGTGGGGTGAACGAGAGCGCGTTGTCGAACAGCTTGTCGAGCGCCTGGGCGATGAGCTCGGGCGACACGTGCATCGACACGGGCGTGTCGGGCACGTCCACTTCGATGGGCCGGTTACCCGCAAGTGAGCGGTAGCCTTCGGCGCAGCCACGCACGACGTCGATAAGGTTCACGTCTTCCGCCTCGGCCGAGGCGATCGCGCGTTCCATCCGGCTGGCTTCACTCATGGCGCGCACCAGCGCGCTGAGCCGGGTGACGCCATCGCGCGCCCGGGCGAGGTACGGCTCGGCTTCCGGCGGCAAGCCAGCGTGGTCGAGGTTATCGAGCGAGGATTTGACGATGGCGAGCGGCGTCTGCAGCTCGTGCGAGAGCTTGGAAGCCAGCGTGCGCAGGTAATCGGTATAGCCGCCCACCACGTCGAACAGCCGGGCGAAGCTGCGGGCGAGGTCGCCGAGCTCGTCGGTGGCATCGATGAGCGGGAACGGGCCGTCGAGCTTGCCATCGTTATCCTGCGCGCGCTCGGCGGCGTTGCGCAGGCGACGCAGGCGGAAGGTGAGCCGCGTGGCGAACAGCAGCAGCACGCCACCGGCGACAAGCAGCACACCGAAGCTGGTGAGCAGCAGGCCGAACAACGCGCGGTTGGCGAGCAGCGGCACCGCGCGGCTGGGCTGTTCGAGCAGCACGACGCCATGCAGCTTGCCGCCCTGGGTGATCGGCACCGCTGCGGAGAGCAGGACGCTGCCGCGCGCTTCGCCCATGCGCCATGCAGTGGAGGGGTTGCCGCCGAGCGCACGACGCACCTCGGGCAGGTCGATCTTCGGCGCATCCTCGGCCCACGCGCTGCTATCGGCCATGCGCGTGGCGAGCAACGAGCGGTATACGAGCGAGGCAAACCAGCCGGGCTGCTGGCTGGGTGGCGCGTCGGGCAAGGCCGTCCTGCCAGGCAACATGAGGTTGCCGGTCTGCGCCATGAGCCACGCATCGGGCGAGAGCACGCGGACGCGCACGCCATCGGGCGCGAGGCGTTCGAGCTCTTGCGATAGCGCAGGCGAGAAATCGAGCAGTGGACGGGTATCGGCGCTGAGCGGCTCGGCGTCGCCAGCCGCGGCAAGGTGTACGCCGACGCCGAAGCGGTCGAGGCGCAGGCCACGCGGCAGCTTCAGCTCCACGCGGAAGCCGCCGCCATCTTCCTGCCATTGCGCATTGATCTGGTCGGGCAGCACGCCGGCTTCCGGATCGAGCGCGATCGCGGTGGTGGCGCCGGGCGCGGCGCTGGCCAACAGGTAGCGCTGCGCGTCTTCGTTGCTGGCGATGGAGAGGATCAGGTGGTCGGCGCTGAGCGCGAGGCGATCGGCGGCATCGGCGCGGCGGCGGCTGGGCGCGCGCACGTCGATGGTGAAGTACAGCCAGCGGTCGTCTTCCGCGAACATCACCTTGGCATTGCGGCCTAGCGGCTGCGCCCACGGACTCAACGGCGCCCAGTCATCGGCGTAGCCATCGATGGTGATGGGCACGTTGGCCTGCTGGACGTACCAGGCATTGCCGGCCGGCGGCAGCGGCGCCTCGACGACGACCAGGCTGCGCGCCATCGCACGCGCCGACGCCACCAGCGCCTGGGCCTGGCCCTCACGGAGCAGCGTTTCCATCTGCCGAACATAAAGCCACCCGGCCACGGGAAGGGCCAGGGTGCAGAGCGCGACGAGAAGCAGTTTCTGCCGCAGCGTCATACCGTAGGAGCCCACCCTGTGGGCGACATCTTTCGCCTCACCGCAGCAGGCCCTGTGGCGTCATCGCGAAAGATGTCGTGGGGGTGGTGCGCATTACGGGGTCCAGCGGTAGCCGACGCCGTGGACGGTTTCGATCGCGTCGAAATCCGGCGCCAGCGCGACGAACTTCTTGCGGATGCGCTTGATGTGCGAGGTGATCGTGGCGTCATCCACCACCAGCTCGGCTTCGCGCATGAGCTGGTCGCGGTTCTTCACGTGGCCGGGGAAGCGCACCAGCGTGTGCACCATCCAGAACTCGGTGACCGTCAGCGGGATCTCGGTGCCGTTCCAGGTGATGCGCATGCGCTCGCTTTCCAGGCGCAGCGGGCCGTGGGTGATCACGTTCTCGCTGGCGGCGGGCGTCTTCAGCGATTCGATGCGGCGGAACAGCGCGGCGATGCGGGCGGCCAGCTGGTGCAGGCTGGTGTCCTTGCTGAGGTAATCGTCGGCGCCCAGGCGCAGGCCGCTGATCACGTCGAAGTCGGAATCACGGGCCGTCAGGAAGATGAGCGGCAGCGTGGCGCTCTTGGCGCGCAGCTCGCGGCAAAGGTCGAAGCCGCCCTCGGGCTCATCGCCCAGGCCGATATCGATGATGACCAGCTCGGGCAGGCGCATGGCGAAGGCGTTGGAGGCCTCGGCACGCGAGCTGTAGCCGCGGGCCTCGTAGCCGAAGCGGCTGAGCGCTTCCACGTAGTTGGCGCGGATGAGGGGTTCGTCTTCGACAATGGCAATGCTGCGGCCCATGGGGGTTCCGTTTTCGGGTTGGCGTGCGCAGGGTGCAATGGCGGCCCGGATCGCGCAAGCGCCCGCCACGCATTGCCCGTGTTTTGCCCGTGCACGAGCCCATCCCGGGCCTACACGCTGCGTTTGCCCGCGTTTTGCCACAAAGCATCGGTGGATTGCCCCACGGGAGCCGCCCCTGCCGCCCCGGCAGGCGCTGAACTGGCACCACGGCGGCCCTACCGGCGCCGAAGGATCAAAGAAGACCATGAAGACCAAGCCCGACGCCGACAACACCGAACTGGAACGAAATTTTGAGCCCCTCCGCGTAACACTCGCCCTGGGGGCACTGTTGCTGGGCCTGCTTTGCGGGCTGCACTGAGGAGGTTGGCTCATGGATCTATTTGACGACTTCGTGGAACCGGCGCTGGAAGGCCCCGGTATGACCGGGACGCACGCAAGCGCGCCCGCCGCCGGTGGGCCGGAACCCGACCCGAACTGGCAACCCGTTTAACCGTTTCCCGCTTCCCCCTCGAGCTCCTGGTGTGTGGACGCTCCTTCACTCCCCCGGCCTTAACCGGGGGAGCTTTTTCGTGCGCGGCGCGTGCGTGGCGGCGCCCTCCCCCGCTACTCGGCCTTCTCCACCGGTTTGGCCGGCTTCGGCGGTTTGACCTCGCTGAGCGGTACCAGGGTGGCATCGCCCACCCAGACCTGGCTCTCGTAGCCGGCGAAGAAGTTGGTGCGCTCGTTCTTCAGCCGCTGGATGAGGGTGATGCCGCGCATCGGGGCCACCCCGCTCAGATACATATCTCCACCAAAGAGCGAGGCCGTTTCCAGCTGATGCAGTTCGCGGTCGAAACGCTTCTGGGCCCGCGGCGCAGCGTAGGCATCCGCGTACTCCAGCTTCATCGTGTTCCAGTAGGCATCGGCCTGGGCGTGCTCTTCCGGGGTGAGCAATTGGTAAGCCGCAACGAAGGCCCCTTCGTAGTCGGGCTCGTGGCGTTCGGCCGCAAGGGCCAGCCAGGCCACGCCCAGCGGGCGGTTTTGCACCGCGTGGTCGCCATTGAAGTACATGATGCCGAGCGCGTGTTGCGCCGGCTTGCTGGCCCAGTGCGCCGCGCTTTCCAGTGAATCGCGGGCCATGCCGAAGCGGGCGGCCCAGTAATGCGAGCCGGCCTGGCAGAAGTAGTAATCGCCGGGGAGGATACGCTCCACGCCGAAGGCGCAACCGCGCAGCATGTCGGCGACATCCTTCTCCTGCCCGGGTAAGGGAACGGGCCGCTCACCCTGGGCGCAGCCCGCCAGCATGAGGCTGGCCGTGATCGTTGCGAGATACAGCCATGACCTCATGCGCGTACTCCTTCGCGGTTAGTTGGCGCCTTCCTTGTTGCTCCGGCTCACGACTTCGCCGACCGGGACCAGTTGCGCATCACCGACGAACACGTTGGACTGCCAGCCTGCGAGGGCGACGGCTTCACGCCCCTGCAGGAAACGGCCGACGCTGAAACCGCTGGCACCGTAGGTGGCTACGCCGCCGTTGATGCCGTCGGTCATCTGCATGCCGGCGACGCCGTCGATGAAGATCGAGCCGCCGAAGTTCACCGCCCACGCGATGTCGTTGTAGGCGCGGTCGAAGCGGTTCTTGGCGCGCGGTGCGGCGATCTTGTCGGCGTATTTGCCCTTCAGGTCCTGCCAGTACACGTTGGCCTGGGCGAGTTCCTCGGGGCTGACGCGCGCGTAGGCGTCGACGAAGGCCGGCTCGTAATTCGGGTTGTGCCGTTCGGCGGCGAGCGCCAGCCAGGCAAGGCCGAGGGCGCGGTTCTTCTCGGCGTGGTCGCCGTTGAAGTACATGATGCCGAGCGCGTACTGCGCGGGCTTGTTCGCCCAGGCGGCGGCATCCTTCAGGCTCTCGCGGGCGGCGCCGTCACGGCCCGACCAGAAGTTCCGGGCGGCATCGCAATAGTAGTAATCCCCGGGGAGGAAGCGCTCGAGCGACGAGGGGCATTGCTTGAGCGCCTCGCTCACGTCGTGCTTCTGATCCGGTAGCGGTTTCGGCTTCTCGCCGGCGGCCGCGGCGAATGACGCGGTGGCGCTGGCGAAGGCGGCGAGGAAGAGCAGCGATTTCGAGATCATGGGGGCGTCCTTGAACGATGTGGGTTAGCGCGCCGGAGGGGCTTCTGCGAGCTGACCGACGGTGCCGGCGTAAGTCACTGCGCCAACGGTCACGTGGCCTTCCATGCCGTGGAAATAGTCGTCGCGCATCTTGTCCATCTTCTTGATGAAGGCGAATGCGCGCTGGCCACCGCCCACGCGTGAGCTGTGGACGCCGCCACCGCCCTCGTAGGTGCCAGCCTCACCGCCCTGCGGCGAGGTGATCCCGTCCAGGAACACGTCGTTGCCGGCGAAGTCGGCGTCCTTCATGTCTTTCATGCCAGCGTCGTACCGACGCTCCGCGCGTCGGCCAGCCACGTTATCGGCGTAGTCCTTTTTCATATCGCGCCAGTAGGCGTTGGCCTGCGCGCGCTGCTCGGTATTGAGCTTGGCGAATTCGACCAGGAATGCGCGCTCGAACACGGCGTCGTGGCGTTCGGCGGAGAGGGCCAGCCAGGCGACGCCGCGGGCGGGATCGCGCACGCCGGTATCGCCGTTGAGGTACATCAGGCCGAGGACGTATTGCGCGGGCTTGCTCGCCCAGCGGGCGGCATCCTGCATGCGCGCTGCCGCGGCTTGCTTGTCGCCACGGGCGAACGCCTGGCTGCCGGCACAGAAGTAGTACTGACCGGGCAGGAACGTCTCCATGACCGGTGGGCAGTACGCGGGCGCGCCCTTCAGCGCGTCGCTGGACTCGTTCGGGGAAGCGGGCGCAGCGGCGGCAGCAGCGCTACCGGCGAGGAAGATAAGCGCGGCCGTGGCCATCATGCGACGAATGAACATCACCGACTCCTTTCTGCATGCCGGCGCTGTGCCCCGCACCGTGGGGTTCCCGAGGACTATTACAGTACTACCCGGTTCGCTTTAGCGGCGTGAAAATTTGTTTAGGGCCCGTCGTAAACCGCGCGGTTGTGGCGTTGGTTGACCCTCAGCCTTCACCCCTTATCGATCGCCGCGTGCATGCGACGGATGACATCGGCGTAATCGGGGGCCGTGAAGATGGCCGAGCCGGCGACGAACGTATCTGCACCTGCGGCGGCGATCTGGCCGATGTTGTCGGCGTTCACGCCACCATCCACCTCGAGGCGGATCTTGCGGCCGCTGGCGTCGATGCGCTCGCGGACATGGCGGATCTTGTCCAGCGCGCCGGGGATGAACTTCTGGCCGCCAAAGCCCGGGTTCACCGACATGATCAGCACCATGTCGATCTTGTCGAGCACGTAATCGAGCCAGTTGAGCGGCGTGGCCGGGTTGAACACCAGGCCGGCTTCGCAGCCTTCGCCCTGGATCAGCTGGATGGTGCGATCGACATGCTCGCTGGCTTCCGGGTGGAAGCTGATGCTGCGCGCGCCAGCCTTGGCGAAATCGGGAACGATGCGGTCGACCGGCTTCACCATAAGGTGCACGTCGATGTGCTCGGTGATGCCGTAATCACGCAGCGCCTTCAACACCATCGGGCCGATGGTGAGGTTGGGCACGTAGTGGTTATCCATGACGTCGAAATGCACCCACTGCGCACCGGCGTCGAGCACCTTGCGCGTGTCCTCACCCAGGCGGGCGAAATCCGCCGAGAGGATGGAGGGGGCGATGACGGGAGACTGCTTGGCCATGGTCGTTACCCTAATGAAGAAAGCTTGGTAGGAGCCCACCCTGTGGGCGACATCTTTCGCCTCACCGCCGGCGGCCCTGTGACGTAACCGCGAACGGCGTCGCCCACAGGGTGGGCTCCTACCGGGCGGGGTTCGCGTTGTATCGGGGCATCATACCGATGCCCGTGTTGGCATTACTTGAAGCCCCGTTCTGCCTTGATCCGTTCGTAGGCCGCGTTGATTTCGCTCGCGCGGGCTTCGGCGCGGCGGCGCATGTCTTCGGGCAGGTCGCCGAGGCGGTCGGGGTGGTGTTCGGAAATGAGCTTGCGGTAGGCGCGTTTGATGGCGCGCTCGTCGGTATCGCGCTGGATGCCGAGCACGGCGTAGGGATCCGGGCCCTGGGTGTTCCGCTGCGGGGGCACGTAGCCGCCGCGACCGCCACCACCGCCGTAGGCGCGGCCCTGGCCGGCGTTACCGTTCCAGGCGTAGCCCTTCATGGCCATGAGGGCCATGAGCTCCATGTCGCTCACCCGCAGGGCGAACGCCAGCTGGCGCAGGATGGCCATCTTCTCGGGCGAGGGCGTGCCTTCGGCGAGCACGGTTTCGATCACCACATCGATCACCGGGAACGCGTGGTCACGGCGGTGGCCCACCCACTGGCGCAGGTCGTCGATGACCTCGGTGGCGTTGAATTCGGGCTGCTTGCCCTGGTTGAAGGCATCGATGGCGCGGGCGCGATCGTCCTGGTCCAGGTTCATGCGCACCATGAGGCGCTCGGCGATGGCGATTTCCGCTTCGGAAACCCGGCCATCGGCCTTGGCCACAGCGCCGATCAGGGCGAACAGCGGGGCGATGTAGCCGCCCTGCGCCGGCGCGCGGCGGCGCTGCGATTGCTGGCGGCTGGCATCGAACATGAAGCCGATCGCGCCGCCGATGAGGGCGCCGAGGAGATTGTGGGTAAGCCACATGCCCAGGACGGCGCCGATAAGAATGCCGGTGAAATTCATGGAGCGCCCTTGGAGGGGGTCTGGGCGGCGAACCACTGGGAAAGCTGGTCGATATCCGCTTCGGAAAGGGGACCGGCCATGGCGCGCATCACGGGGTTGTCCCGGTGGCCATCGCGGTACTGGTGGAGCGCGGCGCGCAGGTAAACCGCCTTCTGCCCGGCGAGGTTAGGGGCATCGGCGTTGATCGCGATGCCGTTTTCGCCATGGCAGGCCGCGCACATGCCCAACCGCACCGGTTTCGCGGGCGGGGCAGCGAGTACAGGGGTGGTCAAGGCCAGGGCGAGTGCCGCGGTCGTCAGTTTACGCATGGCAAAGTTGTGGGGGCTGTCGCCGCAAATTCTAGCAGGTGCCCGCAACCCACCCGCGCCGCAGGCGCCCACCCCGTGCGCGACATCTTTCCCACCCCCGCCGTAGGAGCCCACCCTGTGGGCGACATCTTTCGCGAAATAACCACAGGATCGCCGAGACCAAGCTCCAAACGGCGGCCATGCGGCGTTTTCGCGAAAGGCGTCGCCCACAGGGTGGGCTCCTACGGGGGGTGCGGGGCGCCGCTGGGCCGGTACAATTAACAGGATTCCTGTTGTTCCCGCCTTTTGCCTCTGGAGCTCCGCCCGTGCCCACCACCTTGAGCCAATCCGACCTGCCTGGCCTGGAACTCATCCATCGCGGCAAGGTGCGCGATGTGTACGCCCTGCCCGGCAACCGCCTGCTCATGGTGGCGACCGACCGCCTTTCGGCTTTCGACTCGGTGCTGCCCAACCCGATCCCGGGCAAGGGTGAGATGCTCTGCCAGATCTCGAACTTCTGGTTCGAGAAGACCCAGCACCTGATCCCGAACCACCTGACCGGTGAAGACGTGGCCTCGGTGCTCCCGGCCGGCGTGGACGTGGCCCTGTACGCCAAGCGCGCGGTGATTACGAAGCGTCTCAAGCCGGTCCCGGTCGAGGCGATCGCCCGCGGTTACATCATTGGCTCGGGCTGGAAGGACTACCAGGCCACCGGCGCCATCTGCGGGATCACCCTGCCGCCGGGCCTGCAGCAGGCCGAGCAGCTGCCGGAGCCGATCTTCACCCCGTCGACCAAGGCCGCCGTGGGCGACCACGACGAGAACGTGAGCTTCGATGCCGTGGTGGCTGCCGTGGGCGAGGAGATGGCCAACGCCGTCCGCGACGCCACGCTGAAGATCTACCAGTTCGCCGCCGAGTACGCCGCCACGCGCGGGATCATCATTGCCGACACCAAGTTTGAATTCGGCACGGATGAAGACGGCACGCTCTACATCATGGATGAGATGCTCACCCCGGATTCCTCGCGTTTCTGGCCGGCGGAGACCTACAAGGTCGGCACCAGCCCCGACAGCTACGACAAGCAGTTCGTGCGCGATTACCTGCTGAACGTGGCCCACTGGAACAAGGAGCCGCCGGCGCCGTCCGTGCCCGACGACGTGATCGCCGGCACCGCCGCGAAGTATGCTGAGGCCCTGGACAAGCTGGCCGGCATCCGCGTCGACTAAGCCGGTTCCTGGCGCCCACGGGGAGGAGGCACCATGCGTGATGCGGCAACGTGGTTCGGCAACTACAGCCAGGACCACCAAAACCCGACCAACCGCCTGATCCACTGGATCTGCGTGCCGGCGATCACCTGGACGGTGGTCGCCCTGGTCTGGCTGATCCCGGTGCCCGCCTTCCTCGGCAAGCCCGGCCTGTGGGCTGTGCTGGCGATGTTCCTGGCCTTCTGCTTCTACTACTACCGCCTCTCGCGGAAGATCGGCCTGGCCATGGCGGCCGCGTTCGCCGCCCTGGCCTTCCTCACCGATACGCTCTACCACGGCCTGGGCGCCAGCGGCCTGCTCTACCTGGCCATCGGCGTGTTCGTGGCCGCGTGGGTCGGCCAGTTCATCGGCCACAAGATCGAAGGCCGCCGGCCGTCGTTCTTCACCGACCTGCAGTACCTGCTGATCGGCCCGGCGTGGCTGATGAGCAAGGCCCTGCGCCGCGCGGGCGTGGACTACTAAGCGTGCAGACACTCCTGACGCTGTTCTCTGCCGCCATCTGGTGGGTCATCTATTCCAGCGCTGCCGCCGTCGTGCCGGCCGTCATCGTGTTCTTCGTGCTGCGCTGGCTGGAAAAGACCTCGGTCGTCTTCAACCGGGCCTATTTCGCCAGCCTGCTCTGGGCCCTGCTCGCGGTGCTCAGCGGCGGCCTCGTGATCGCCGCCCAGCACGGCCAGGCCGCCGGCGAGTCGGTCTTCGTCCTACCCTGGATGCGCGCCGCCCTGGTCGTCGACATGCTAATCGGCGCCTTCCTGATCTGGCGCCTCGTCCCCCGCACCGACGCCCGCCGGGTCAAACCCACCAGCGCCTGCATGGCCGTCGCCATGGTGATGGTCGTAGCCCTGGTCGTCGGCACCACGATCCACCGCTAACTCGCGGCCCCCGCATCGCACGGCCCCTGCACCACGACCGCGCCGCCCCTGCATCGCAACCGCGCCGCCCTCTGCATCACGACCTCACGGCCCCTGCATCGCAACCGCGCGTCCTCTGCATCGCGACCGCACGGCCCCTGCATCACGACCTCACGGCCTCTGCATCACGACCTCACGGCCTCTGCCTGTAGGAGCCCACCCTGTGGGCGACGCCTTTCGCGATAACGCCACAGGGCCTGTAGCGGTGGGGCGAAAGATGTCGCCCACAGGGTGGGCTCCTACGGGCGCGGGGGCGAACGGCGAGCGCGCGATAGGCCTGTGCTATCGGATTGATCCATACGATCAGTTGGACTTGACCCCCACCATCCCCATAATGAGAGTCATTCTTATTAGAGGACGCGGCCATGGCCCGCAAGATCAAGTTCGCGGCGACGCATTTCAGCATCGCCTTCTCCATGAGTTACGCGGCCAACCAGAACGTGGCGCTCAGCGCCCTGATCGGCGTGGCCGAGCCGCTGGCGTTCGCCTTCGGCCGTTCGGTCGTCAGCGAAGCCCGCAACGGCCTAGCGCTGGCTCCCGCCGCCTGATCCACCGCCGACCCGCGCGTTCGTCTCTGTCACCGCGCGGGTGAATCCTTCGAACGGGATGTCGGTAATGCCGACCAGCCCGATGTGCGAGTTTTCGCCATCCAGGATGCGGCCGGTCACCGGCTGGTCGACGTACTGGAACCAGTGGGTGCCGACAACGACGCCCGATGCCGCCGCGGCATCGACGAAGCGCGTGTAGGCCTTGCCCCGCTCCTCCTCGCTCGCCACCGCCGCCACGCCATTGCCGAACGGCCCACGGTCGCTCGAGCCGAAATGGAACTCGGTGATCATCACCGGCTTGTCCCACTTCTTGAACTCCGCCACGTCGAAGCCGTGTTCCGGCAGGTCGGTGTAGGTGTTGATACTGGTGACGTCGGTGTACTTCGCGCTCATCTCTTCCACTTCGGGCGTGCGCACCGCGAGGCGGCCGCCGAGGAAGAGATGGTGCGGGTCGGCTTTCTTCAGCGTCCGCGCGACGGTGTTGAAGTACTGGCCGGCGAAGAGTTTGAGGAAAGCGATGTAGTCCGCGGCGACAGCGGGGTGGGCTTCGCTCGGGTCCGGTGCCTTGAAGCCGCTGGCTTCGAGTTGCTTCCAGTCAGTGAGGTTGTTGAGGCCCCATGCCTTGGCGAAGGTGGCCGCATCGCCGTGAGTCTTTTTCAGAGACGCAATGAAGGCCTGTTTCGCCGGGCTTTGTGGGCCTTGGGCGAGCGAGCCGACGGCGAGTGCCCAGCGGCCTTGTGGGCCCTGCCCTGCCCACGCGAGTTCGTTATCGGCGAAGTAGCCGAGGAGCCAGGGATCGTTGGCTTTGTCCTTCGTCGCGTTGGCCACCGCTTGCTGCGTCGCCTTTTCGAAACGCGGGTCGAACGGATCCGGCATACGGCCCCAGTAGTCGTAGCCCGTGCTCACCGTATTGAAATCGCCGTGGATCAGGATGGGCACGGTGTAAGCCATGCGTTTGTCATCGGCGAAACCGGGATCGCTCCAGTTACCGAGCGTGTTGAAACGCCAGGCCTTCAATCGATCAAGCGTGCGCCTGCGCCATGCGTTGTCGTAGTTGTTGCCGAGCGTGCGCGCCACGTTGTTCGCATATACATCCCACCAGCGCCCGTGATTCATACCGTTATCGCGCTGCGAACCGTTATCGCTGCGGCTGTCGCTGGTGCCACCGAATGGGCCGTTTGCGCCGCTCGTATCAGCGAACATGAATTCCCTGCCCTGCACATAGGCGCGGCCATCCGTGTGATTCACGGCATTCACGCCGAGCGAGAAAAACGCGTGCCCCTCGGGCGATACCAGCCACCAGCGCTCACCCTGCTTCTGCACACGGAAAAACCCGGAAGCCTGCATCGCTGGCAAATCCGTCCGCCCACCAAACCGATCAAGCCCGGCAGCCTTGCCGCCCGACTCACCGCTCGTTGCAGGAGCGCCCTTGGGCGCGATCGCCCGCGCCTTCAAAGCCTCATCGGAATCAATCTTCTCCGGCCACGACCCACGCGTGAACTGTCCATACTTATCGACGATGCCGGTATAAGCGGCCTTCAAGTCCGCATCACCCGCCACTGCATCAACGCTTCCGAACAACACCGTCTGCGCCGCGCCCGGCTGCGGCATGGAAAGCGTCACGCCCGTGACCTTCGCCGGATCGATCGCACCCTCGGTGAAGGTCGCCACGATACGCTTCACCTTCCCATCGTCAAACGGCATGGGCGGCCCGACCTGCATGCCGAACGCACGAGGCGAGGTCGCGCTGAGCGGCACCGACAGCACCTGCGGTGGCCCCGGCGGCAAACCCACCGTCGCCTTCAAATGTTTCTCTCCGGAAGCCACATCGACGATGAGCGTCACCGGCCAGGGCATGCCGTTCTGCACCGTAAGCCGCAGCGTGCCGTTGGCCGGCCAGGCCCACGCACACTGCTCCTTCGCTGCTCCCGCGGGAGCGCGGCTGCCAGCACCAGCACCGGCATTAGAACCAGACCCAGTACCAGAACCTGGCGCAAGCGTGATCGCTGGCGCAGCGGCCGGTTGAAAAGTAACCGCCACCAACTCGCTCCCATCCGCGGCCTTGCGCACCGTCGGATCGAGCGAAGCGTTGGCCGGCGTGATCCGCACGGCCGGCGTGGGATGGGCAAGATCAATCGCCGCGGCATGGGCACCGCAGGCAACGCTGGAAAGCAGCAGGCAGAGTGTCAGGCGCATCCCCCAAGCCTGCCATCCCAAACGTGAACGCGACACCCACCCACAACGGGAACGCGCCCCCTCCACAACGGGAACGCGACGCCCACCCACAACGGGAACGCGACACCCACTCGACCCTCCGTAGGAGCCCACCCTGTGGGCGACATCTTTCGCCTCAGGCCACAAGGTCTTGGGGATCAGATCGAGAGCTCTATTTCCCGAGCGTTGTCGCGAACGGCGTCGCCCACAGGGTGGGCTCCTACATGGCGCGGGTTAGGTCGGGTTGCCCAGGCGCTTGCGCCACAGGTAATACACCGGCACGCCAATCGCGATGATCAGCAGGCTCATGCCCGCGTTTTCCGGCTGCGTGATGGCGGTGGCGACGATCACGCAGAGCACCGTGGTCGTGAAGATCAATGGTACCCACGGGTAACCCGGCACCAGGTACGGCGAGGGTTCGTCCTTCAGCTTGCGGCGGTACCAGAAGATGGTCGCGATACCGAAGGCGTGCGACAGCCATTCGCCGACGGTCGTGTAATCCACCAGTGCTTCGAAGCTACCCGAGAGAATCAGGGCAATGGCCCACGCACCCAGTGCGAGCAGCGCGATCTGCGGTGCGCCGGTCTTCGCATCGATACGCGCGATCGGCTTGAAGAACATGCCATCGGCACTCATCACCTGCAGCACGCGGGCGCCGCCGGCAATGGCGATGCTGCAATAGCCGAAGGTGGAACAGGCAATGCCAACGGCAATGACGGTAGCACCCGATTCACCGAACACCTTGCGCATCAGATCAGCCGCAGGCGCGGTGCTTGCCGCCAGACCCGCGTGGCCGAGGCCCGCCATGTAAGCGATGTTCACCAGCACATAGCAGACCACGACGCTGGCCATGCCGAGGCCCAGTGCACGCGGCAGCGTGCGCTGCGGGTTACGAACTTCGCCAGCCAGGTCGTTGAGGTAGTGGAAGCCACCGTAGGCAAACATCGCCGGCAGCAGCGCGCCGATGACCATGCTCGGAGGCACGTCATGGGTGGTATCCACAGCGAAAGCCAGGCCGAGGTGGCCGTTGGCGAGGTACAGGCCGACCACGATCAACATGGCCACCGCGCCCAGCTTCAGCACGGTGAAGATGTTCTGCACCAGGGCACCCGCCCGGATACCAAATAGGTTCACCGCCACGATGAAGCTGATGGCGCCGACAGCAACCGGCTTCACCCACTCATGGGGAAGGCCCACCGCCCGGGTGGCGTAATCCGCGAAGGTGGTAGCCACCGCGGCGACGCTGCCGGGGTAGTTGATCAGTGCCATGGTCCAGCCGAACAGGAAGGCCGGCAGCCGCCCGAAGGCCTCGCGCAGGTAGACGTAGGTGCCGCCCGCCTGGGGGCGCCGCGCGCCGAGCTCGGCGTAACAGAGCACCCCGGCCAGCGTCAGCAAGCCACCAATAGCCCAGAGGAGGATGACCTCCGTCCCGGAACTGGTGCTCTTGGCCACGGCGGCAGGCGTACGGAAGATGCCCGCGCCGATGACGCCGCCAATAACGATCATCGCGGCATCCCAGGTGCCGAGACGACGGAGGTAGTGAGCTGGCTGCGGTGCTGGCATCCGCCGACGATGCCATAAACCACCGCCGCGTGGCGATATGACCGAGGTCATGAATTTTTTTGTGCCTGCGCACAATGGGTTGGGACCCGGTTGCGGCTCCGCCGCCATGGCGAACTCACCCCGACACGCCACCCGCCGTAGGAGCCCACCCTGTGGGCGACATCTTTCGCCCCAACGCCACAGGGCCTGCTGTGTCATCGCGAACGGCGTCGCCCACAGGGTGGGCTCCTACAGTGTGGCGGGGCGTGCGCTGATGGTCGCGTCGCGAGGCGCTCGGCACGCTGGGGGCATGAATATCAAACCTGGAAATGCCGCCTTGCGCCGCGGCCGATGCTCCATCCCCGGCCAGACTTACATCATCACCTGCGTCGCCTGGAATCGCGCGCCGGTGTTTCGCGATTACCGAGACGCACGCATGGCCGCCCGTGTCATCCATGCGCAGAAATCATGGGGTGATGCGACCTGCCTGGCATGGGTTCTTATGCCGGACCATTTCCACGCCGTCGTGCAACTCGGCAACGACGATCTGGCAAAGGTCGTGAATCGGCTGAAGGCTCGTGTCCGCAAGGCGTTCCGGGTAGCCGGCCGCGCCTCGCCCCTCTGGCAGAAAGGATTCCATGACCGTGCACTGCGCACCGATGAAGATGCCCGCACCGCGGCTCGGTACGTCATCGCGAATCCGGTGCGCGCGAGGCTTGTAGAACGCGCCGGTCTATATCCGTATTGGGACGCCGTTTGGCTCTGACGCGAAGCGCGGTTGGGAAAACCGCACTGATGACAGATTATCGCCCCCGAGGCCAGCAGCCGCGGGGGCGACAGTACTTAGGAGTGCCTCCGAATTCGCTGCTTATGCGCCTGCCGCGGCTTGCAGTTGAATGTGTAAGTCACCGAGTTCGATTTCACACCATAGGCATCGATTGCCGACACCTGGTAGCGGATTGGCGAATGTGCAAGATCTTCCGGCCGGCAAGCGTGCTCGATACGCGTACGCTCAACGGCGGCCGCATCCCATACAGAGCTATGCATGGGTTGGCAGGTCGGGCAATCGAGCTTTTGCGTGATCAGCTTGATCGGGAAGTCCGGATTACCGCCGAAGGCGATGGGTAGCTTGCCGCGTCCCCAGACGACAACATCGGCCGCCTGATCGGAGGCGATCTTGAACGGTGCGCAGGTTCTCCCATCGCGGTAGAGACGGTAGCCCTTCGCGACGCCTGCCATCGCCTTGTACTTGAACAGGGGGTTGGTTAGGTATTTCACATCGTCGGGATTCGTGTGAAACCCAACCTCGACGATGACGGCGGGCACCTTGGCGAAGCTGGTCTCTGCGTGCTTGTCGTGGAAATTCGGCACGGCGGGAACGCTATAGGTCGCAAATTCGTCAACCGAATGGATCATTTCGGACATGGAACACAGCACGAGTGAAGCGAGCTTCTTATCTTCCGGGCGCCCCGAATGAATATAGGCACGAGCGCCGGTGGAAGATACGTCTTCATTGGCATTCGTATGTATCTGCAGAAGGGCCTTTGCTTTGAGATGGTTTGCGTACAGCGGGCGGCTTCGAAGATCCTCATCTCGCTCGCGCGTGGCGTACTTGGCATTTGGGCTCGAGTTCCACACATCGCGAAGATCCGGGTACAGGGATTCAATGTGATACCGCACCCCAAGTCGCCACCACTCTTGACCACTTTCCTGATGTGGAGACCCAGCCTTCAGACGACGAAGGTTCGTCACCTGAATTCTCTTTGTCGCGAGGTGTGACTCAAGCTCATTGGCCATGAGCTGCGTGATATCGTCCTCGAGCACACCGTTAACGACGTCCCGCTGGGACGTCCAACGCTTCTGCCCATGGTTGTAGTAGAAGCCGTGACCGCCGGTAAGCACTACCGGCCCCGTCGCGGATGCCGGATCTATACGCAAGGAAGCCTCACCTCTGGAGTGAGGAAGATACGATGAGGCGGGACCACCACGATTCAGCCCGCGATCCATCCACCAGTCAGAATCACGACCACCGTATCGCCACACAGGCCCCATATTCCCGACCAACGGCTCGATAAGGTCTTGAGCAGCGGTTTCGATGTTGTTCGTCATATCGATCATATCGGTGTAGCCGGCTTCAGGCCCCATCCTCTCATCGGTATCGAAGTAGAGCAGCCGTTCTTCCGGTGAAAATGTCACGCGGAAAGAAATCGGGCGATAGTCCTGTTCAAAGTAGGAGCGTTTGTTGGCGACCTCGTTCGCGATTCGCTCAATCTCTTGCACCGCGGCAGCTATGTCGGCTTGCGAGAATTCGGCGGGTTCGCCGCGTTCGGCTGGATTGACCTGTTCCGCGCGAACGCAAGGAGAGGTAAGTAGCGCCACAGCAATGGCTAGTGAAGCGGCCTGTTTAGGCAGGGAGTCTTTCAGTTTCCTGAGCATCTGGAGTCGTCCTTCTGGTACCGCTTATGCGGCAGGAAGATGCTCGGAAATTCGCCGACAGGGAGATGCCGGGGTTTCCCACCGGGGTGGGACGGAGTTCGTGGATGCGTCGTGTCGGCGGGTTACGCGGGGCGTGTAGGGGAAGGACGATTTGTTGAGCGCGACCGTTGGGGTGGTCGCGAACGGCGTCGCCCACAGGGTGGGCTCCTACAGCGGGGATTTTGGGTTTGCTGCTCGGGCTTAGGGGGTTAGGCGCCTTTTCAGCTTGGCGCAGAAGGTCTTGGAACCCTTGGGACATTGCCTGGTGGCGTGGTCTTTGATGGCTATCCCCTGTTCGAGAATGATGGTCTCATCGACGTGCGACAGCACGAATGCCTCGAAATGGGCGTCGTCCTGGATCAGGCGGGCAAGCTCGCCCAGGGTGGCCCAGTGGTCGGCCAGCAACGTGGCTATCGAAGCGCTATACCCTTCGGCGATGGCACCATCGTCACAGCTTCGGTAACGCTCGTAGGAAGCGTAGACAGCTCTCCAAGTCCTGAGGCTATCCGCCTCGGTCATTGCCTTCATAGCCATGGCCCGTGTGCACACGGCAGCACGTTGTGACGAGGCCAGCACACAGCTCGGCGCCCAGAGCAACGCCAAGACGACAAACGTGCCGGTTCGAGATCTGAATGCACGACGATGCAGGCCATTCACATCATCGGTCCGCATCGAGGTTTGCACTGAAGCTTATCAATCCGTTCATCACCGCTCCCTGACAGGTTGGACGAGTGTAGTGCGAGCGCGGGCGTTGGTTTGTTAGGCAATGCTTGCAGATATTCGCGAGGTATACGCACTTTCGGTGCTTCCCTGTAGGAGCGGCGAGCCTGTAATTAGGGAACTGTCGAGCGAGCCGCTTCCATGCTCAGAGCGTTGCAGAGGCATACGAGGGTGCATCCGTACGACGGATCCACGCGCACGACCGTCAGGCCGGCGGCGCGGTGCTCTTCGAGTGCCCTGGGGAGATAGGTGGTGTTGTCGTGGCTCATGCCGTAAGCATCGGCAATGTCTGCAATGGAAAGGTCCGAACCCGACGTCACCGAAACGCTGAGGATGATATTCCCACCGCGAAAATCATCCGCCTTCATACGCCTGACGCCATCCATGACGAGGGACACGGATTCCCCAGTAACCAACTCCACGACAAGCCTGACGCGATCTGGCTTCTCGAGGAGAATCCCCATTAGGCTGCCATCGTGAACGGACGGCGAGACCAGCATTTCGTCCTTGACTGTAATCATGCAGTAGCTACTCCCTGGCTGCGTACACCCCGAGTATGCCTCGATACGCCCCCTGCAGGAGCTGGGCTTGTGCGCGCCGGAGGCGCACTAAACATGGCGGCGCAGCCGCAACCTTTTCGGCAGGCCACGCCGAAACCCCAAACGCTAGACATAAAAAAACGCCGCCAAGCGAGCAACCCGAAGGTCACGCGCCCGACGGCGTTTTAGCACCAACCCTTACTTCTTCTTGGGAATATAAAGGTCGGTAATCGTGCCTTCGTACACTTCCGCCGCCATGCCGACGGATTCGCCGAGCGTCGGGTGCGGGTGCACCGTGCGGCCGATGTCGCCGGCTTCGCAGCCCATTTCGATCGCGAGAGCGAGTTCGCTGATGAGATCACCCGCGTGCGGGCCGACGATGCCGGCGCCGACGATGCGGTGGGTTTCTTCATCGAACAGGAGCTTGGTGAAGCCCTCGGTGCGGTCGATACCGATGGCGCGGCCGGAGGCTGCCCACGGGAACTTGCCCACGCCGATCTTCAGGCCCTTTTCCTTCGCTTCGCGTTCGGTCACGCCGACCCATGCGATTTCCGGATCGGTGTAGGCCACCGACGGGATCACGCGGGCGTCGAAGAAGCTCTTCTGACCAGCGGCCACTTCAGCCGCCACCTTGGCTTCGTGCGTGGCCTTGTGCGCCAGCATCGGCTGGCCCACGAGATCGCCGATGGCGAAGATGTGCGGAACGTTGGTGCGCATCTGGCGATCGACCGGGATGAAGCCGCGGTCGGTGACCTGCACGCCAGCCTTGTCCGCACCGACCTTGCCGCCGTTCGGCGAGCGGCCGACGGAAACGAGGACGCGATCGTAGAGCTTCGTCTCGGGGATGCTTTCGCCATCGAAGGTGACTTCGATGCCCTTCTTCGTAGCCTTCGCCTCGACGACCTTGGTCTTGAGGTGGATGCCCTTGTAACGCTTGGCGATGCGCTGCTGCAGCGGCTTGATGAGATCCGCGTCGGCGCCCGGGATGAGCTGGTCGGCGAGCTCGACAACGGTCACTTCCGTGCCGAGGCCGGCGTACACCGTGGCCATCTCGAGACCGATGATGCCGCCGCCGACCACGAGCATGGTCTTCGGCACATCGCGCAGTTCGAGCGCGCCGGTGGAATCGATGATGCGCTCGTCATCCCACGGGAACGACGGCAGCTTCACCGACTGCGAGCCGGCGGCGATGATCGCGTTTTCGAAGCGGATGAGCTTCACGCCATCGGCGGTCTGCACTTCCATTTCGTTCGGCGACACGAAGGTGCCGACGCCGGTGACGGTGCGGACCTTGCGTGCCTTCGCCATCTGGGCGAGGCCGCCGGTGAGCTTGCCGACGACCTTTTCCTTGAACGAGCGCAGCTTGTCCAGGTCGATCTTGGGCTTGCCGAAGCTGATGCCGTGCGCTTCGATCGCAGCGGCTTCGTCGATGACGGCGGCGGCGTGCAGCAGTGCCTTTGACGGGATGCAGCCGACGTTGAGGCAGACGCCGCCGAGCGAGGCGTAACGCTCGACGAGGACGGTATCGAGGCCGACGTCAGCGCCACGGAACGCGGCGGTGTAGCCGCCCGGGCCGGAGCCGAGGACGACGAGCTGGCATTCGATATCAGCCTTACGGCCCGATGCGGCAGCAGCCTTCGGTGCAGCGGCGCTCGGCGCGTCCTGCTTCGGCGGCGGCGGGGCCGGTGCCGGAGCGGGATGGGCCGGAGCTTCGGACACCGAGGCCTGGCCGACGGACTTCTCCGCGGCGGCCGGCTTCGCGTCGCTGCCGCCAGCGGCTTCGACGGTGAGGATGACGGTGCCGTCATTCACGATGTCGCCGACCTTGACCTTCAGCTCGACGACCTTGCCAGCCTGCGAGGCGGGCACATCCATCGTGGCCTTGTCGGATTCGAGCGTGATGAGGCTCTGGTCCTTCTCGACGGTGTCGCCGACCTTCACGAGGATCTCGATGACGGGGACGTCATGCGAGCCGCCGAGGTCGGGCACCTTCAGTTCAATGGTGTTTGCCATGCGCGTGCCTCCGTCAGAGCAACAGGCGGCGGATGTCGCCGAGCTGCTGGGCCAGGTACACGGCGAAGCGTGCGGCGAGCGCGCCATCGATGACGCGGTGGTCGTACGACAGCGACAGCGGCAGGATCAGGCGCGGCGCGAATTCCTTGCCGTTCCACACCGGCTTCATGGCCGCCTTGGAGACGCCCAGGATCGCCACTTCCGGCGCGTTGATGATCGGCGTGAACGCCGTGCCACCGATGCCGCCGAGCGAGGAGATGGAGAAGCAACCGCCCTGCATGTCGGCCGCGGTGAGCTTCTTGTCGCGCGCCTTCTTCGAGATTTCGCCGAGTTCAGCGGCGAGCTCGAGCAGGCCCTTCTTGTCGGCGTCGCGGATGACCGGGACGACGAGGCCATCGGGCGTATCCACGGCGATACCGACGTTGTAGTACTTCTTGAGCGTCAGCGTTTCGCCAGCGGCGTCGAGCGAGGCGTTGAAGGTCGGGAACTTCTTCAGCGCGGCGACGACGGCCTTGATCTGGAAGACCAGCGGGGTGACCTTGAGGTCCTTGTTCTCTTCGCCGAGCTTCTTGCGGAAGGCTTCCATCTCGGTGATGTCGGCGTCTTCGAACTGGGTGACGTGCGGAATGACCGCCCAGTTGCGCGCGAGGTTGGCGGCGGAGATCTTCGGGATGCGGCCCAGCGGCTTCTCTTCGATCTCGCCGAACTTCGAGAAATCGACCTTCGGCCACGGCAGCAGCGAGAGACCGGTGCCACCCGCGGCGCCACCGGCAGCCGACGGAGCAGCGCCCGAGGTCATCACGTTCTTGACGTAACCGGTGATGTCTTCGCGCTGGATGCGGCCACCACGGCCGCTGCCCTTGACCTGGGCCACGTCGACGCCGAGCTCGCGTGCGAACGCGCGGACGGCCGGGCTGGCGTAGGGGGCGTTGTCCGGCATGATGACGGAGGCGTCGAACGACACCGGCGGCGTGCGCGGTGCGCCACCGGCCGGGGCTTCGGACTTCGACGGGGCAGGCGCGGCGGCAGCGGCGGGTGCCGGTGCGGGTGCCGGGGCAGCAGCGGCCGGCGCCGGCGCCGGGGCGGCTTCGCCACCCTCGCCTTCCATGATGGCGATGAGGTCGCCGTCATTCACTTCGTCGCCGACCTTGACCTTCAGCTCCTTGATGACGCCCGCGGCCGGAGCCGGGATGTCCATCGTGGCCTTGTCGGATTCCAGGGTCATGAGGCTCTGGTCTTTCTCGACCTTGTCGCCGACCTTGACCATGACTTCGATGATGGGCACCGGCTTGCCGCCGATGTCCGGGACATTGACGTTGACCGGGCCGGAGGCCTTGGACGCCGACGGGGCGGCAGCCTTGGCGGCGGCCGGGGCCGGAGCCGGGGCCGGGGCCGGGGCAGCAGCGGCGGGTGCCGGAGCGGGCGCGGCGGCGGCAGGAGCCGGGGCGGCCGGGGCATCGCCCGCGGCTTCGACCAGGGCGATCACGTCATTGTCGTTGACCTCGTCGCCGACCTTGACCTTGATCTCCTTGATCACGCCGGCAAACGGCGCCGGGACTTCCATGGTGGCCTTGTCGGACTCCAGCGTGACCAGGCTCTGGTCTTTTTCGACGGTATCGCCGACCTTGACCATGATTTCGATGATGGGCACCGGCTTGCCACCGATATCGGGCACGCGGGCTTCTTTGACGTCGGCCATGGAACCTCCTCAAAAAACAACGATGAAGGGCGGACGAACCCTCCAACGGGGGAATGTCGGGCGCCGTGCTGCGGCGCAACCGGTCGATTGTAATCCCTCAGGAGGCGATTCCCACGATTCAAACGCTTGTTTGGGGCGATTTCTGTTGTGCGAGCCGGTTATGGCCCGCCAAACACCCCCGCCGTAGGAGCCCACCCTGTGGGCGACGCCGTTCGCGGAAGCGCCACAGGGCCTGCGGCGGTGAGGCGAAAGATGTCGCCCACAGGGTGGGCTCCTACGGGGCGGGGGGCGGTCAGGGGGCGGGTTTGGGGGCTTCGGGCGGGAGCAGGCGGATGTCCGTGCTGGAGGACGGGATCGTGATGCCCTCCTCGCCGAACTGATCCTTGATGCCACGCAGCAAGGTGGTCTGGGCACCGTACATATCCGCCACCGTGCACCAGCCGCGGATCACCAGGGTGACGTTCGAGGCGCCCAGGCTGTCCGTCCACACCCCCGGCGCCGGGTCCTTCATGATCCGCGCATCGCCCTCAAGCAGCCCACGGACGATATCCATGGCCTTGCCGATATCGTCGCTGTAGGCGATGCCCACCTTGATCTCGAAGCGGCGGGTGCCACGACGGTTGAAGTTGATGATGGCGTCGCCGCCCACCTTCGCGTTGGGCACCACGGCTTCGCGGTTATCCGGCGTAATGATGTAGGTGTGCATCAGGTTGATGCTCTCCACCGTACCCTCCACCCCGCCGACCAGCACGTAATCGCCAATGCGGTACGGGCGGAACAGGATCAGCAACACGCCCCAGGCCAGGTTCGACAGCGAGCTGTTCAACGCCAGGCCAATGGCCAGACCGGCAGCGCCGAGCGCGGCGATGAATGACGCGGTGGGAATCCCCGCCATGCCCATCACCTGCACGACGAGGAAGGCGATCAGCAGGCCGTAGATGGCGTTGCGCAGGAAGCCGGCGAGCGTGTCGTCCACCTTCGCGCGCTCAAGCGCACGGCGGCCGACGTTAGCGATGCGCGCGGAGATCCAGAAGCCGACGACAAGCGCGATCAGCGCAATGCCGATACGGATGCTCCAGCCGATGATGACCAGCCGCGTGGCGTGGTCGATGCCGAGGTGATCGAGGAAGTCGAGCATGCGAGGCCTGCCTTTCGAAGCGAAGAATCGCGGCAAAGGCTAGCAACGAAACCGTGAAGACCCGGTTTCAATGCCCCCTCGCACTGTAGGAGCCCACCCTGTGGGCGACGCCTTTCGTACAGCCGCCACAGGGTCTGAAAGGTGTTGGCGAAAGATGTCGCCCACAGGGTGGGCTCCTACGACGGGAGCCACCACGCCGGTGGACGATGCGCGGCGGGCCATGCGATTTTTGCGCCGGAGGCGCTTAGGCATGGCGGCGTAGCCGCAACCGACAAAGGCTTTTGCGCCGGAGGCGCCTGAGCATGGCGGCTCAGCCGCAACCGCATAAAAAAGGCCCCTTTCGGGGCCTTTTCATCACTTCGGCGTATTCGGCTCAGGCTTCGCGGCCTGTGCCGTCTGCGGCGGGGTGTCGATCTTCTTGCCGCCGTACGGGAGCACCTCGGAGGCGAGCTTCGCATCGCCCTTGATGAGGGTCACTTCGTCGCTGACGATGTGCGCTGCTTCTTCCAGCGGCGTGTCCTTCGCCTTCTTCGCATCGGCTTCCTGCTTGAGGTCGCTCTTGATGCTGCGCTCGTTCGCGTTCAAACCGTCATCGCCATTGCTCTGGTCATCGACATCCGCGCTGCCGTCGCCACCGAAGATGGCCTTGCGGCGGTTGCGGAAATCAGCCTGCGTGGCGTCGAACTGCTTGCGCTCGGCCTGGCGGGCGGCGAAGTTCAGCGAGATATCGGTCTTGTCGCGCAGCTGCTTGTACTGCGCCAGCTCATCCAGCATCAGCTTCCACGCCGGCGACGTAGCCACGCGCGCGGTGTGCTTCTGGTTGAGCGGACCCACGATCGGCTTCAGGTCAGCGACCGGCTTGTAATCGGCCGGATCGATATGGCGCCACGGCAGTGCGTTGTCGTAGGTGGATTCACCAAACTCCTTCGCGTCGCCGTTTTCGGGGAAGCGCACATCGGGCGTCACGCCGTGCAGCTGCGTGCTGTCGCCGTTGATGCGGATGAACTCGGCGATGGTCATCTTGAGCTCGCCGTACTTCGCGTCTTCGCCGGTCTGCGCCTTGCCGAAACGGTCGAGGTCGACCAGGTTCTGCACGGTGCCCTTACCGAAGGTGGGCTCGCCGATGATGATGCCGCGGCCGTAATCCTGGATGGCGGCGGCGAAGATCTCCGACGCCGAGGCCGAACCACGGTTCACCATGACGGCCATCGGGCCATCCCACGACATGCCCGGCTGGTCGTCGCCCTGGGCTTCGACCTGGCCACGCGCATCGCGCACCTGCACGACCGGGCCGGTATCGATGAAGAGACCGGTGAGTTCGGTGGCTTCGTTGAGCGAGCCGCCGCCGTTGTTACGCAGATCCATGATGACGCCCTCGACCTTCTGTGCCTTCAGGTCGGTGAGCAGCTTGGACACGTCGCGGGTGGCGCTCTTGAAGTTGGCATCGCCGTTACGGCGCGCGCCGAAATCCTGGTAGAACGTGGGCAGTTCGATCACGCCGATCTTGCGCGTGACATCGCCATCCTTCACGTCGATGACCTTGGACTTGGCGGCCTGCTCTTCCATGGTGACCTTCTTGCGCACAAGGGTCACGATGTCGTGCTTGCCATCCACGCCGGCATCGCCCGGGAGCACTTCCAGGCGGACGGTGGTGTCCTTCTTGCCACGGATGAGCTTGACCACGTCATCCTGGCGCCAGCCCACCACGTCGACCATCGGGCCGGTTTCGCCCTGGCCGATGGCGACGATGCGGTCGCCGGGCTTGAGCTTGCCGGACTTCAGCGCCGGGCCGCCCGGGACGAGCTCGCGGATGGTGGTGTAGTCGTCGCGCGCCTGCAGCACCGCGCCGATACCTTCCAGCGACAGGCGCATGGCGATATCGAACGCATCCGCCGCGCGGGGGCCGAGGTAATCGGTGTGCGGGTCGGTGGAATTGGCGTAGGCGGTCATGAACGCCTGGGTGGCGTCCTCGTCATCGAGCTGGCGTACGCGCGTGATGTACGTGGCGTAGCGCTTGTCGAGGGTCTTGCGGATATCGTCGTCGCTCTTGCCGGCAAGCTTCAGGCGCAGCCAGTCGTTCATGGTGCGCTTGCGCCACACATCGTCGAGCTCGGCCTGGTTCTTCGGGATCGGCGCCTTCTTGCGATCGAAGTTGAAGGTCTCGTTGCCGCTGAAGTCAAAACCCTTCTTCAGCAGGCCGCGCGCATAGTTCATGCGATCGACGGCGCGCGTGATGTACAGGTTGAAGACCGAGAACGGGCCGGTGAGGTCCTGGTTCCAGATGGCGTCGTCGAACTGCGTCTTCAGCGGTTCGAACTTGGCCATGTCTTCCTGGGTGAAGAAGACCTTCTCGCTATCGAGATCGTCGAAGTAGGCCTTGTAGATCTTGGCCGACATGGCGTCGTCGAGCGGCTGCGCCTGGTAGTGGAAACGCGTGAGGAAGCGCGCGGAGAGCTGCGCGGCCTGCGTTTCCGCCGAGGTGGGCTTCAGCGGGAGGGAGGATTCTTTCTTCTGCGGTTCGGGCGACGTGGCCGCTTCCGAAGCATCCTTCGGTTGCGGCGCAGCCGTCTTCGCCGGCGGTGTCGCGCCAGGCTGCTGAGGGGCGGCATTCTGGGCGTGCGCTCCTGTGGCGGTAAGGGCCAGCAGGAGGGCGAGCGACACGGGGCGAAGGGTCATGTAATGCCTCGATTTGCTTTGAGCGTTTATTCGACGACGCCGGCGGCGTGGGCCATCAGGTCGGCATGGTAGGAGGATCGCACCAACGGGCCGGAAGCGACATGGCCGAAGCCCATCTCTTCGCCGGCGACGCGGAGCGCCTCGTATTCTTCCGGCGTCCAGTAGCGGACCACCGGATGGTGATGCGCCGTCGGCTGCAGGTATTGGCCAATGGTGATCATGTCGACGTCATGGGCGCGTAGATCGCGCATGGTTTCGAGCACCTGCTCCATGGTTTCGCCCAGGCCCAGCATGATGCCGGACTTGGTCGGGACCTCGGGATGCTGCGCCTTGAAGCGCTTGAGCAGGTCGAGCGACCACTGGTAATCGGCGCCCGGGCGCACTTCGCGGTACAGGTGCGGCACGGTTTCCAGGTTGTGGTTGAACACATCCGGCGGGAAATCCTTCAGGACCTCCAGCGCGCGCTCCATACGGCCCTTGCCGCGGAAATCCGGGGTGAGGATCTCGATCTTGATATCCGGGCTGGCGTGGCGCACGGCGCGGATGCAGGACGCGAAATGCTCGGCGCCGCCATCGCGCAGGTCGTCGCGATCCACCGAGGTGATGACCACGTACTTCAGGCGCATGTCGCGGATGGTCTCGGCCAGGCGCGCCGGCTCGAGCGGATCCGGCGCCAGCGGGCGGCCGTGGGCCACGTCACAGAACGAGCAACGGCGGGTGCAGACCTCGCCGAGGATCATGAAGGTGGCGGTGCCCTTGCTGAAGCACTCGTGGATGTTCGGGCACGAGGCTTCCTCGCACACGGTGACCAGCGAGTTTTCGCGCAGGCGCGCCTTGAGCTGCTGCACGGCATTGCCCTGCGGCAGGCGCACGCGGATCCAGCTCGGCTTGCGCAGCACAGGCACATCGGTCTCGAAAGCCGCGCGGTTGAGCGCGATCTTGTCGTTACCGAGCATCTTCTCGCCGGGCTTGTCGACGACAGCGATGGGAATGCTGCGGGCGGGGGTATTGGGGACGGTTTGGCTCATGGGGCTACGACCTCAGACCGCAACGCGGGCGGGGAGTTCGGGGATAACGGGAGCGGATTCGACGGCGTGGAAACCGAACTGCTTGCAGAATTCCTGTACCAGGACGTCTTCCACGTCTGACAACCGCGACGGACCCCCCAAGTCTACCACCTGGGTGACTTCCAAACCCTTGTAGCCGCAAGGATTGATGCGGTGGAAGGGCTCCAGGTCCATATCGACGTTGAAGGCCAGCCCATGGAAGCTGCAGCCGCGGCGGACACGCAGGCCGAGGGCCGCGATCTTGGCGTCGGCGGTGTACACGCCGGGGGCGCCTTCACGCCGGGCGGCGCCGATATTCCACTCGCCGAGGGTATCGATGATGGCCTGTTCGATCTTGCAGACCATGTCGCGGACGCCCACGCCTACGCGGCGCAGGTCCATCAGGGGGTAGGCCACGATCTGGCCCGGGCCGTGGTAGGTCACCTGGCCGCCGCGATCGACGCGAACCACCGGGATATCGCCAGCGAACAGCACGTGCTCGTCCAGGCCAGCCTGCCCCAGCGTGAACACCGGGTCGTGTTCCAGCACCCACAGCTCATCGGGCGTGTCTTCGGTGCGGTTGTCCGTGAAGGCGCTCATGGCCTTCCAGGCGGTTTCGTAGGGCACGCGCCCCAGCCGGCGAACGTTGAGGGGAAGGGTCATGGGGCTTATCGGGGGGATGCGGGGATGTCAGGTATCTGCGGGTTGAACGCCTACGATACAAGAGATCCCCACCCCGATGCTGCCCGTAGGAGCCCACCCTGCGGGCGACATCTTTCGCGTAGGAGCCCACCTTGTGGGCGACATCTTTCGCGGAAGAGCCACAGGGCCTGTGGCGTTTGTACGAAGGGCGTCGCCCACAGGGTGGGCTCCTACGGCGGTATGCCGGTATGCCGGTATGCCGGTATGCCAGGACGGCGGGACGGCGGGACGGCGGTCCCGCGCGGGCCGTTAGAGCGTGAAGCGGATGTCCGCGTCGGCGCGGAGGGCGTCGTGGGCTTCCATGTACTTCTCACGGCTGGGTGCGACGAAGCTGACCGCCACCGACTCGTAGTTGCCGGCGGGGGTAAGCTTGGAGGTCACCGTTTCGTGGAGCACTTCCAGGCCGATTCCGTGCAGGATCTGCGGCACGCGGGCCTTCAGGTCCACATTGGCATTGCCGATGGCCGTGATCTCGAACTGGCCCGGGAACTGGAAACCCTTGCCTTCGGCCTTCGCCTGGGAGAAATCGATCTCTTTCATCGCCGGAGCTCCTTACTTCTTGCCGCTGTCGTCGCTATGGAACCACAGCATGATGGTGTCCCACAGGCGCGAGAAGAAACCGCCTTCCGGCGCATCGCTCAGGGCGACGAGGGGCACCGTGGTGACCGGCTGGCCATCCAGGGTGACGCGCAGCGAGCCGACCTGCTGGCCCTTCTTGAACGGGGCGATCAGCGTGGACGGAAAATCGAGGTTGACCTTGAGCTTGTCGTAATCGCCGCGCTTCACCGAGATCAGCACGTCTTCGGTGGTGCCCAGCGGCAGGGTGTTCTCAGCGCCCTTCCACAGCTTGGGCGAGGCCAGCGTGGCGCCCGCGGCGTACAGCTTGTGGCTTTCGTAGAAGCGGAAGCCGTAGTTCATGAGCGCCAGCGCGGCATCGGCGCGGCCCTTTTCGCTGCCGGCACCCATCACGATCGCGATCATGCGGGCATCGCCCTGCTTGGCCGACGCAGCCATGCAGAAGCCAGCGGCGGCGGTGTGGCCGGTCTTGATGCCGTCGACGGTGTTATCGCGCCACAGCAGCAGGTTACGGTTGTGCTGGGTGATGTCGTTCCACTTGAACTCCTTCACCGCCGAGATCGCGTAATCCTCCGGGAAATCGTGGATCAGCGCGCGCGACAGCACGGCGACGTCGCGTGCCGTGGTGTAGTGGTTGGCGATCGGGTAGCCCGACGCGTTCTCGAAGTTCGAGTGCGTCATGCCGAGCTGCTTGGCGTACGCGTTCATCAGGTTGGCGAACGCCGGCTCGGAGCCCGCGGTGTGCTCGGCCAGGGCGATGGCGGCATCGTTACCCGACTGGATGATCATGCCGTACAGCAGATCCTTCAGCGGGACCTGGCTGTTGAGCTTGAGGAAGCTGGTGGAACCGTCGGTGCCGGCACCGCCGCCACGCCACGCGTTCTCGCTGATGGTGACCGGGTCGGTCATGTGGATCTTGCCGTTGGCGATCTCCGCGGACACGACGTAATCGGTCATGACCTTGGTGATCGAGGCCGGCTCGACCTGCATGTCCGGTTCCTTCGACGCGATGATCTGCCCGGTGTTGTAGTCCATCAGCACCCAGCTCTTGCCTTCCACATCCGGCGGCGGCGGCACGGGGGCCTCGGGCACCACGGGGCGCGGCACCACGGGACGCGGCGGCGTCTGCTGCGCCACGGACACGCCGGCGACGAGCGCGGCGGCGGCGAAAGCGAACAGGGAACGGGGCAAAAGCTTCATCGTTTCAGCAGTCCAGTCGAAAACAAACGGGAAAAAAAGAGGTTTAGTCTACCGCGACCGAGGGTCTGGGCAGGCCCATGCCGGCAATCTGGTCGGTAACGCGGTCGGCGGTGTCCACATCGGCCAGGGGGCCCACGCGCACCTTGCGAATGCTGCGGCCGGCCACGTTGGCCTCGATAACACTGACAGGACCGACGCCGGCGCGGTTCAACTGATCGGCCACGCGGTTCGCGTTGGCCAGGTCGGAAAAGGCGCCCACCTGGAGGTAAATGCTGGGCTTGCCGGGCACGGCGGCCGGGCTGGAGGCGGTGCCGGCAGCCGCGCCAGGAGCGGCCTGCGGGGCCTTCGCCACCGGAATGGAGGTGCCGACCGGGGCCGCGATATCGGCCGAAGG
This sequence comes from Luteibacter aegosomaticola, assembly GCF_023078475.1. Taxonomy (NCBI): domain Bacteria; kingdom Pseudomonadati; phylum Pseudomonadota; class Gammaproteobacteria; order Lysobacterales; family Rhodanobacteraceae; genus Luteibacter; species Luteibacter aegosomaticola. The sequence goes on from NZ_CP095741.1 coordinate 4,336,637, forward strand.
AGCGCGCGTAGCGACCGGTGCGCCAGCAGCCGACGGCGGCAAGGCATCAGCGACGGAGGCGTTGGTCATGCCCGGCACCGGGCCGTCGTCTTCCGGGTTGCCCACGGCCACCGGCGTGGACGTGGTTGATGTCGGCGCCGGCCGGGGCGCACCCGCGATCACCGCACCCGTGGCCACCGCGGCAGCCGTGGGCGCCGTACGCGCTGCAGGTGGCGGCGGCGTACGCGACGAACGAACAGGCGGCGGCGGGGCCGTCACCGGCGCGGGCTTCGGCGTGGTCTGCACGAACGGCGGTGCAGAGACCGACGAAGGGTCTGACGGATCGATCGCGCGCACTTCAACCAGACCGGTGCCGCTCGGCCACACGCCGATCTTTACCGCGGCGGCGAACGAAAGATCGATGATGCGGTTTTCATGGAACGGGCCGCGATCGTTGATGCGGACGATGACGCTCTTGCCGTTCTCAAGATTGGTGACACGCGCATAGCTCGGCAGCGGCAGTGTCTTGTGCGCCGCGCTGAACTGGTACATGTCGTATTCCTCGAGATTCGAGGTCTTGTAGCCGTGGAACTTGTTGCCGTAGAACGACGCGATACCGCGCTCCACGTAGCCCTTGGGCGTGGGCAGCACGTTGTAGGTCTGGCCCAGCACCGAGTACGGCGATTTGTTGCCGTACAGCGAGCGCGGTTCGTTCTTCGGCACCGGCTCCGGGATCTTGCTGAAGTCCGGCATCTCGGTCGGCACGCTGTCGCTCTTGCTGCCGTAGCGCGACCCCTGCGAGCGGCTGATATCGTCGTACGGCCGGCTGGAACCACCACTGCGCTTGCCCGAGGAAGGCCGCGTGTTATGCCCGCCCCCGCAAGCGCTGAGCAGCACCGTGACCACCAGAATGAGGCACCACCGTAGGAGCCCACCCTGTAGGCGACGCCGTTCGCCCAAACGCCACAGGGCCTGTTGCGCACCCGCGAAAAGATGTCGCCCACAGGGTGGGCTCCTACGATGGCGCGGATGCGTCAGCTGGTTCACCGCCCCCACGGTGGCCTTGTTCATCGCGCGCCGGGTCCGTTTACGCGGGCGCGGATCGCCTGCGCCAGCTGGTCGACGGCCAGTGCGTACATGGGGCTACGGTTGTAGGTGGTGATCACGTAGAAGTTCTGGAACGTGAACCAGTATTCGTCACCCGAGGGGCCATCCAGGCGCAGCAGCTGTGCGTCGCGGCCCGGGTCCAGGTGCTGCACCGGCGCGAAGCCGGTGGCCACGAAGGATTCCACGGGAGCGACGGTGTGCCAGTCCTTCGGTACCGCCGGCGCCTTCGCGCGGCGATCGGGCTGGGCGCGCGCGGCGACGGGGCCGCCGGTCTGCCAACCGTGTTCCTTGAAGTAGTTGGCGACGCTGGCAAAAATATCGCCCATCGAGCCCTTCATGTCGATGCGGCCATCGCCGTCGTAATCCACGCCCCAGTCGCGGATGGAGCTGGGCATGAACTGGCCCCAGCCCTGCGCGCCGGCGTACGAGCCGGTGAGCGTATCCAGCGGACCGGCCAGGTGGTTCGGCGGCAGCTCGAGCAGCACCTTCAGCTGTTCGCGGAAGAACGGTGCGCGCTTCGGGTAGTAGAACGCCAGCGTCGTCAGCGCATCGAGCACCTTGTACTTGCCGGTGTTCCGGCCGTAGAAGGTCTCCACGCCCACGATCGCCACGATGTATTCGGCAGGCACGCCATATTTGCGGCTAATGCCATCAAGCAAGGCACGGTGCGTGCGGTAGAACTCGGCACCCGCGTTGATCCGGTCTTCGGTGAGGAAGATGGGCCGGTACACGCTCCACGGCTTGCTCTCGGCCGGGCGGTTCATGGCATCGATGATGCCCTGCTGCATCTTCGCCCCGTTGAGCAGCTTGTTCAGCGCCCAGGCGCTCTTGCCCGTGTCCTTCGCTACTTCACGCACCAGCGCGGCCTGGCCCGGATGGGTCTCAGGCGCAGCCGGTGCCGCGGCGCGTGCATGGCCGGCCGCAAAAAGCAGGGGAAGCAGAAGCGTCGCGCCGAGCAGGCGCGGAACATATCGAGCGGGTCGTGCGCGGTGCGCCGGCTGTGCATCATCCATGAGCCGAAGCGTAACACGCGAAAGTGGCGCTTCCCGGGCTGGCTGGAGCGCGTGTTCAGCCATTAATCGTGGAGCTTTCGGTTCGCGTGGATGGACATGAGCACACCAAAGCCTGTCAGCAACGACACCGCAGACGTGCCGCCATAACTGACGAGCGGCATCGGCACGCCCACCACCGGCAGGATGCCCGCGACCATGCCGCCGTTCACGGCCACGTATACGAAAAAGCTCATACCGATCGCACCCGCGAGGAGACGCGAGTAGGTATCGCGTGCATTCATCGCGATCCACAGGCAGCGGCCGATGATGAAGGCGTAGAGCACCATGATGGCGATGACGCCCACCAGGCCGAATTCCTCGGAAAACACCGCGAAAATGAAGTCGGTGGTGTGCTCGGGCAGGAAATCCAGGCGCGACTGGGTGCCGTGCTGCCAGCCCTTGCCGAAGATGCCGCCGGAGCCCACCGCGATCTTCGACTGGATGATGTGCCAGCCGTTGCCCAGCGGGTCGGATTCCGGATCCAGCAGCGTGCGCACGCGGTTGCGCTGGTATTCGTGGAGGAACTGCCAGGCCACCGGGATAGCGGCGCCAGCACCGCCCACCAGCAGGCCGATCCGCCACCAGGCCATGCCGGACAGGAACAGCGCGAAGGCGCCCGCGCCCGCAACGAGCAGCGCCGTGCCCAGGTCGGGCTGTTCAGCGATGAGTGCGGCCGGCACGGCGATCAGCAGGCCGACCACGATGATGTCTTTCCAGCCCGGCGGCAGCTGCCGCGGGTGCAGGTACCAGGCCACCATCATCGGCATGGTGAGCTTGAGTAGCTCCGAGGGCTGGAAGCGCATGAAGCCCAGATCGAGCCAGCGGTAAGCGCCCCTGCCCTCGCCCAGCGCGGCCACTACGAAGAGCAGCGCGGTGCTGCCGGCGTAGAGCCATGGCGTCCACGAACGCAGCACCGGCGGTGGGATGCGTGAGATCACCAGCAGCAGCACGCCGCCGAGCACGAAGCGCGCGGCCTGGCCGCCGACCAGCGAATAGTTGCCGCCGCCCGCGCTATACAGCGTGGCCAGGCCGGCGCAGGCCAGCAGGAACAGCGCCAGCAAGAGCGGCAGGTCGAGGCGCGGCCGGGTCATCAGACGCAGGCCGAAACGCTTGAGGCGGACGGTGATTTGTTCGAGCACGGTTACTGGTCCTCCCCGTCATCGTCCGGGGGCAGCACGCTGCTGGTGGCCGGCGCGGGCTCGGCGCCCTGCACGCTGCTGTCGCTCGCAGGCGCGCTCTCGATCGGCGCATCCGAGGTGGCGATGGGGCCTGGCGGCAACGCTTCCGGACGCGGGCCGCCCGAATCGACCACCCACTGGTCGAGGATCTTGCGCACGATCGGGCCGGAATCCTGGGCGCCCCAGGCGCCCGCTTCGAGCAGCACGGCCACGGCGATCTTCGGATCTTCCGCCGGCGTATACGCGATGAACCACGCACGGTGGCGGCTGGCGAGATAAGCGCTGTTCTTGTTGTTGTCGTAAGCGTCGGTCTTGCGCGAGAAGCGCTCGGCCGTGCCGCTCTTGCCCGCCATGACATACGGGAAGCCGATACCGACCTTCTTGCCGGTGCCCTTGCCCGAGTTGATCACGTCGATCATGCCCTGGTTCACCGCCTGCCAATCGCTATCGCGGCGGACCACCGAGGGCCCTTCCGGAGCGAATACCTGGGGCACGCGCGGGCTATCCACGCCATCCTGGGTATCCAGCAGCAGGTGCGGCGCATACGGGATGCCGTGGCCGGCGAAGGTGGCGATCGCGTGGGCCAGCTGGATCGGCGTGACCGCCCAGTAGCCCTGGCCGATACCGGCGATGATCGTTTCGCCCGGGAACCAGCCGGCCTTCGAACGCTTCGCTTTCCATTCGCGCGATGGCAGCACGCCCTCGGCCTCGCCAACCAGATCGATACCGGTCTTCTGGCCGAAGCTGAACTTCGACATCCAGGCGGACAGGCGATCGATGCCCATATCCAGCGCCAGCTTGTAGAAGTAGGTGTTCGTCGAGTGCTCGATCGCCTGCATCATGTTGACCGTGCCGTTACCGCCGCGGTCGTCATCGCGGTAACAGCGGGTCTGGCCGGGGATGCAGAACTGGCCGTTCGAAAACACGGTATCCGTCGGTCGGCGCAGGCCCAGGCTGAGGCCACCCAGCGCGAGCAGCGGCTTCACCGTGGAGCCCGGCGGGTACACGCCGCGCAGGGCACGGTTGTACAGCGGCTTATCCGGGTCGGTGGTCAGCGCCTTGTAATCCGCCGAACTGATGCCGTTGACGAACAGGTTGGGATCGAACGTGGGGAAGCTGGCGAAGGCCAGCACCTGGCCGTTGCGCGGATCGATGGCGATCGCTGCGCCCGGGCGGCCGGCAAGGCCTTCCAGCGCGGCCTTCTGCAGGCGCACGTCGATCGACAGGTAGATGTTCTTGCCGGGCGTCGGCGGCGTGGTATCCAGCACGGCCTGGGTGCGGCCGTCGGCGTTCACTTCGACCAGCTCGTAGCCCGGCGCGCCGTGCAACAGCTTTTCGTAAGAACGTTCGATGCCGATGCGGCCGATGTGGGTCGTGCCCTTGTAGCTGGCCTCTTCGTCGTCATCCATGCGATCGAGATCATCCGCATCGATACGGCTCACATAGCCGAGCACGTGGGCGAATTCCGGGCCCATCATGTAGCGGCGGGTAAGGTACGGCACCACGTCCACGCCGGGGAAGCGCCAGCGGTTCACGGCGAAGCGGCCGATTTCATCCTCGGTGAGCTTGAGCTTCAGCGGCACGCCTTCGAAGCGGCGGCTCTGCTTCACCTGCTTCTTGAACAGGGTGATGTCGTCATCGCTAAGCGGCACGACGGCGCCCAGGTCGCTGAGCATCTTGTCCATGTCGCCGACCTGTTCCGGCGTCACTTCCAGGCGGAAGGCCGGTACGTTGTCGGCGAGCAGCACGCCATTGCGGTCATAGATGAGGCCACGCGCCGGCGGGATCGCACGCGGCTTGATCCGGTTCTGCTCCGAACGCGCGGCGAACTCGTCGTGGTGGTAGACCTGCAGGTACACGTAACGCGTGCACACCGCGATCAGGCCAAGCAGGATCAGGCCAAAGCCGGCCAGCGCGCGGCGGCGGAACAACGCCACCTCACCGCGCATTTCCTTGATGGAGGCGCGCCGCAGGCTCATGCCTCGTGGATGCGCAGGCGCGCGCGCAGGTCATCGAGGATCAGGAACACGAACGGCCACAGCGCGGCGCCAACGAACGGCGAAAGCCAGAAATCGGCCGGCGGCAGCGGATCGCCGCCGAGCACGCGGATCAGCAACAGCAGCACGCGGTCGTTGAGCAGGAAGCCCAGTACGGCCAGAGTCTGCTGCCACATGGGGAAGAAGCGCAGGCGCGAGCGGAAGCGCAGGCAGATGAACACCATGGCGGTGAGGCGCAGGGCCTGTTCGCCGAGCAGCATGCCATCGAACAGATCGGCGCCTACGCCCAGGCAGAAGGCCAGGCCCAGGCCGACGCGATCACCGGATTGCAGGCACCAGTAAAGCAGGACCAGCGCAGGCCAGTACGGCTTGAACGGCGCGAGCGGGCCGGGCAGCGGCACCAGCATGAGCACAAGCGAGAGCAGCAGCGTGGCGGCGAACCAGAGCTGGCGTACACGGGTCTTGTTCATGGCGTACCCCCCTGGGCGCTGCTCGACGCGCGCGCGGGCGCACCGCTGACGGTGGGCGCGGTGACCTTGGGCAGGGTCGGGTTAGGCGCGGGTGTGGCCGGCGGCGCGTTCGGATCCGGCGCCATGTCGGCCGGCGGGCCGGCGTTGGGGGCGAGATCGGGCGGCCCGGCGCTTTCGGCCAGGTCGTGGAGCAGGAGCACGTCTTCGCTGCGGTCGAGATCCGCGGCCGGCAAGGCGTTGGCCGAGAGGAAGGTACCCGAGGCGGTCTGGCCCACGTCGCGGATGGTGCCCACGGGGAAACCGGTGGGGAAACGCCCGCCGAGGCCCGAGGTAACCAGCTTGTCGCCCGCCTGCACATCGGCGGAGACCGGGATGTTGGGCAGCGTGAGCATGTCGCCGCCGCGCGAACCGTAAGCCACGGTACGCAGGCCGGTGCGCTCGATGGTGACCGGGATGGCGTGATTCGGGTCGGTGATGAGCATGGCCACCGAGGTGGTCGGCATCACTTCGATGACCTGGCCCATGACGCCACGCGCGTCGATCACCACCTGCCCCACCTTCACCTGGTCGCGGGCGCCCACGTTGAGGGTAATACGGTGGCGGAACGCGCCCAGGTCCACGCCAATGAGGCGGGCCAGCTGCACGTTGATCGCGAGGCTGTGCTGGGTATCGAGCAGCTCTTTCAGGCGCTGGTTCTGCTCGGCCACGGACGCCATGCGGTTGAGCTTGGCGTTGGCGAGCAGCAGGTCTTCGCGCAGGCGCTGGTTGGCCTCGGTAAGGCGCTGGCGGTCGGCGAACGCCACCGTCGCCGCCTGGAACCCCTGCGACGGCAGGCCAGCCAGGCGGTACACCGGCTCGATCACCACCGAGAGGCCATAGCGGACGCTGGCCAGCCACCCGCCGCGATGGTCGAGGACCATCAGGACGCAGGCGAGCGCGAGGTACACGATAAGCCGCAGGGTGCCCGCCACACCGGGCGAGAACAGCGGCGACTTATCGTCGCGATTAAGGGCCATGGATTAGCGCGCCCAGGCCGACGCGGCGCGCGCGTCCATCATTCGAAAGCGAAGAAGTCGCTGCCGTGCTGGTCGATCATCTCGAGGGCCTTGCCGCCGCCGCGCGCCACGCAGGTGAGCGGGTCGTCGGCCACCTGCACGTGCAGGCCGGTTTCCTCGGAGATGAGGCGATCCAGGTCGCGCAGCAGGGCGCCACCGCCGGTAAGCACGATGCCGCGCTCGGCCACGTCGGAGCAGAGCTCCGGCGGAGTCTGCTCCAGGGCAGCCTTCACCGCGGCCACGATGCCGGAGAGCGGCTCGTGGAGGGCTTCGAGCACCTCGTTGGAGTTGATCGAGAACATGCGCGGCACGCCTTCGGCGAGGTTACGGCCGGAGATTTCCATCTCGCGGACTTCGCTCTGCGGGAAGGCGCAGCCGACTTCCAGCTTGATCCGCTCGGCGGTGGATTCACCGATGAGGGTGCCGTGGTTGCGGCGCACGTAGTTGATGATGGCCTCGTCGAAGCGATCGCCGCCGACGCGGACCGACTGCGAGTAGACGATGCCGTTCAGCGAGATGACCGCCACTTCGGAGGTACCGCCGCCGATATCGAGGACCATGGAGCCACGGGCCTCGTGCACCGGGATGCCGGCACCGATCGCGGCCGCCATCGGCTCTTCGATCAGGAAGACGTCACGGGCACCGGCGCCTTCGGCCGATTCCTTGATGGCGCGGCGCTCCACCTGGGTGGAGCCGCAGGGCACGCAGACCAGCACGCGCGGGCTGGGACGCAGCATGCGCGAGCGGTGCACCTGCTTGATGAAGTGCTGGAGCATCGCCTCGGTCATGGTGAAGTCGGCGATGACGCCGTCCTTCATCGGGCGGACCGTGGCGATGTTGCCCGGGGTACGGCCGAGCATGCGCTTGGCGTCGCCACCGACGGCGGCGACGGCACGCGGGCCGCCCGGGCCACGATCCTGGCGAATGGCGACCACCGAAGGCTCGTTCAGCACGATGCCCTGGCCACGCACATAAATGAGCGTATTCGCCGTACCGAGATCGATGGAGATGTCGTTCGAAAAGAGTCCGCGGAACTTCTTAAACATGATGCGGCGGGCGCCCGATAGCCGGAAAAGTAAGCTCGGAAGTCTAGATTGCGACCCCTTGGGGCGCAAGGGCGGAGAAGTTAAGAAAGCCTTGTAAGTCTGAATGATGCGCGAGACTCCTCCGTCGCTCCCGTAAATCTGTACGTAACGGAATGGTCGCGGCCGGGGGCGTTTTTGGGTACCATCCGCCGGTTTGCCGGAGCTCGTTCCATCGGGCTCAAATCAAGGGCGATGACCGCCCCCTTGTAGGAGCCCACCCTGTGGGCGACGCCGTTCGCGATATAGCCACAGGGCCTGCTGCGCTATCGCGAAAGACGTCGCCCACAGAGTGGGCTCCTACAACGAAACCACATTCTTCAGGGTTGCTTAAACGATGACTGCCGTAATCTGCGGATCGCTTGCCTATGACACCATCATGGTGTTCCAGGACCAGTTCAAGAACCACATCATTCCGGACCAGGTGCATATCCTGAATGTGTCGTTCCTGGTGCCGGCCATGCGCCGCGAGTTCGGCGGCTGCGCCGGCAACATCGCCTACAACCTGAAGCTGCTCGGCGGTGAGCCGATGCCCGTCGCCACGGTGGGCCAGGATTTCGGTCCGTACCGCGCGCACATGGAAAAGCACGGCATCCGCCTCGACGGCGTGCGCCAGTACGACGACATGTTCACCCCGCAGTGCTTCATCACGACGGACCTGGATAACAACCAGATCACCGCGTTCCACCCGGGCGCCATGTCGAACGCACACGACAACCACGTGCGTGATATCCCCGATTACCAGTTCGGTATCGTTGCGCCGGACGGCCGCGAAGCCATGCTGCAGCACGTCGATGAATTCGCCGCGCGCGGCGTGCCCTTCATCTTCGATCCGGGCCAGGCGATGCCGCTGTTCAATGGCGACGAGTTCCGCGCCATGATCGAGAAGGCTACCTACGTCATCGTCAACGACTACGAGTCGCAGCTACTGCAGCAGCGCACCGGTTGGGACGCTGCGACGATCGCTTCGAAGGTGAAGGCGTACATCGTCACCGTCGGCCCGCGCGGTTCGATCATCCACGCCGATGGTGAAACCATCAACATCCCGCCGGCACGCGAGCGCCAGGTGGTCGACCCGACCGGTTGCGGCGACGCGTATCGCGCTGGCCTCATCTTCGGCATGATGAAGGGCTACGACTGGCCGACCGTCGGCCGCATGGCGTCGCTCATGGGCGCGCTGAAGGTCGAGCACCCGGGCACGCAGAACCAGTACTTCACGTACGAGCAGTTCGCGACCGAGTTCAAGGATCAGTTCGGTTACGAGCTGGCCTGAGGTACCGTTGAAAAAGGGGCGGCGCAGCAATGCGCCGCCCCTTTTTTGTGCGCTTTGTCGGCGTGGCGTGCACTGCGTTGCGCGATGTGATCGGTTCATTCGCTAACGCGAATGCATGTATCGAGCGGCGTTCGCCGCCTCGCCCTTGATGGGTTGAGGAAGCCGCGGGTGGGCAAGCCCTGGGGGCCGCCAGTCGCGGACCTGCGGACCGGGCCGTAGCACCTCACTCGCGAGAAGCGTGGCGCTTGGCGGCCCTCCGCTCATGTCGGCCCCAGGGCTTGCCCACCCGCGCACCCAGCGACGAGGTTGATTGCAGGAGAGCTTGCGGCGTGCAGCGGCGCACCGATAAGACGCAGGGCTTCGGTGTACTGGCTTGTGCGCCACGCAACGAAACGTGTGGACTCGGGGGCGGTCAGGGCCTCGCGGCCGACATGAGCGGAGGGCCGCGCAACGTCACGCGCTTCGCGAAAGAGATGCCTACGGCCCGGTCCGCAGGTCCGCGACTGGCGGCCGCAAGGCCCTGACCGCTCCCGACCCCGACAAACTCCCCAGCCCACGGCGGCGCACGCCGCTCAAAACACGCATTCGCGCCTGCGAATGAACCGATGACAAGGCGCGGCGCAACGACACGGCTCGTAACGATTACTTACGTTCGCGACAAACCCGGGAAAAACCTGCGGTGCATGGTGGGATACCCATGAACCCTGAGGATGCCTTATGCGTCTGCTTTCCCTCGCTGCTACCGCGGCGCTTGCTGCCCTCCCCCTTTCCGCGTTGGCTTCGACGTCGATCACCACCGCTCGCGTGAACCTGCGTGCGGGGCCTGCGACTAATTACCCGGTGGTCACGACGTTGCCGCCGCGCGCGGAAGTCGAGACGCATGGTTGCCTGCGTGACATGAGCTGGTGTGATGTGAGTTGGGCCGGCCAGCGTGGTTGGGTGTCTTCGTCGTATGTGCTGGTGGTGCAGGAACATCGTACGGTGGTCGTCACCGAAGAGACCGCGCCTTCGCTGGGCGTGACCGTGGTGAGCTTCGACCACGGGTATTGGGAACGTTATTACCCGGCGCGGCCGTGGTATGCGAGCTGGACGGTGTATGCGAGCCCCGTACCGCTACCGGTTCCCGCACCAGCCGTCGTGCATCGCGGCGCCACCGCCTGTGGGCCCCGTGGATGCGTACACACCGGCACGACCTATCGCCGCTGGTAATGCGAACGAATCCTTGCTCATCGGGTGGGACCCGCCACCACCCTGTGGGCGACATCTTTCACGGAAGAGCCACAGGGCCTGTGGGGTTATCGCGAAAGATGTCGCCCACAGGGTGGGCTCCTACCTTGGGTTAGAAATGCCAGCCGGCGTAGACGCTGGCGGTGACTTGCGAGGTTTCTTTCACCACGGGGCTGTCTTTGACGTTGGCGAGGAGTTTGCCGGCGCTTATGCCGCCGCCGATGACCCAATCGCCTTCGGTGGCGTAGCGCACGCCGATGTTGAGTGAGTATTCCTGGAAGCCTGCCGGTGCATGGTAGCCAGGCAGCATGGTTTCCGGCGTCTTTGCCGTGTCGACGCCGAAGTACGTGGTGTTGTGCTGGCGGTTGCCCCACACGATGCGGGGGCCGGTGACGATAGCGAAGTGGTCGTTGATGGGGAACGCCTGCTGCGCGGCGAGCGTGATCGTGGTGCCCTGGCCATGGCCGGAGAGATCCGTATCGGAGCGCAGGCTCAGAAGACCGCCGGGGCGGAAGCGATAGCCGAGCAGGAAGCCACCGAGCACGCTGCGGTCGATATCCTTCAGGCCATGCAGGTAGTCACCATCGGAGGTTTTGCGCGGCGCGATGTTCTGATACGACACCGACACGCCAGCGATCCACTTACCGGTGTTGAGCGGCGTGAAACCAAGCTGCAGCGGATTGCCGCCGTAGCGGTTGCCCAGGTACGCGTAGCTTGTGGGAAGTTCGACGCGAAGCACGGGCACCAGGTTCGTGCGCTGTCGGTTGCTACCGATGTATTCGGGGCGCGATACCACGCCGACACCGAGATCACCGTGGGCGGTGTCCTGGGCGAAGGCTGCGGGGGCGATGACGGCGCAGCCGAGCAGCGCGCCCGCGGCATGGCGGGCGCGAAGGGGGAAGGGGCGCATGGGGAATCCTTTTCAAAAAAAGGAGCGGCAACGCGGCGCCGGACACGGAGAGGGGGCGGCCGGCAGGGTGAAGGTGCCGCGCTGCCGCTAAGCGAAGGGGTTGCCGGGGAACCCGGCGGGGGTGGGGCTTAGCGGCCCGCGTTCGCCTTCATGAAGGCGACGATCTGGTCCTTGGTGATGTAGCCCTTGTGGTCGGCATCGATCTCGTCGAAATGCTCGGCCACGCGCGGCATGCCGGCCTTGGCTTCATCCTGGGTGAGCTTGCCGTCGTGGTTCGCATCGGCTGCATCGAAACGCTGGTTCAGCATGGCCATGGCCTGCTGCGCGCGGCTGTTGTCGGGCATCGCGAACGCCACCAGCGGCGCGAGTGCGATAGCGGCGACGAAAAGCATTCGCATGGGTATCTCCTTGGCTAGCCGGCGGGAGTGCCGACCCATGCAGCGTAGCCACGCGCTGTTTGTCGCCGATGTCGCAAGTGCAAGCAGATGTTTCAAAGTGCTTCAGCGGCACCTGCGGCACGCAGCGGAAAGGCCACGCTGGCCCGCAGGCCACCGCCGTTACGCGCCGCCAGCGAGAGCGTGCCGCCATGCAAGCGCACGAGCCTGTCGACGATGGCGAGGCCCAGCCCTGTGCCGGGGACGCTTGCCCGGCCCGCATCGGCGCGGGTGAATGGTTGGCGCAAGCGCTCAATGTCAGCCGCATCGATGCCGGGCCCGCGGTCCAGCACGTCGACATGCACCTGCCCTTCCGCGTAGCGCGTGCGCACCTCCAGGCCTTCGCCGGCGTAACGCACCGCGTTCTCCATGAGGTTGGTCAGCACGCGCAGCATGGAGATGGGCCGGAAGCGCAACGCGGGCAGCGGTGCCAGCGTGAGCTGGAACGGTGTATCGCGTGCCTCGAATTCGCCAGCGAGCTGCATCACCAGCGTATTGAGATCCGCATCCACCGGCTTTTCACCTGCGCCAGCACGGCCGTAGTCGAGGAACTGCCCGACGATGGCATCGATCTGCTGGATGTAGATCACTTCAGGTGCGTCACGCTCACGCGCATCGAGCGCGAGACGAAGCTTGGTAAGCGGTGTTCGGATATCGTGCGAGATGCCAGCGAGCATTTCCGCGCGCACGGCTTCCATCGCACGCAGGTTATCTGACATGGCATTGAACTGGCGCGCTACCGCGGCCAGCTCGCTCGCGCGGTAATCAGGGAGGCGCACGTCGCCACCCTCGCCGACGCGCCGTGCGGCTTCCACCACTTCGCGTAGCGGCCGGTTGATGCGGCGTTGGATGAGCAACGCGATCAGCGTGGCAAGCCCCATCATGGCCAGCGCCGCGATGAGCACGAAGAACGCCGGACGATCGCGCGTCAACGAACTCGGCGGCAGCGTGAACCAGGCACGGCGTTCACCGATGTTGATGCGGACCCACGCGTGCGGCGAAGGCTCGCCGCCCCAGCGAAACGCCATGTCGGGGGCGAGGTTGTCGCGCAGGCTGTTCACGAACTGCGCCACCAGCGAGAAGCGGCTGCCAGGATCTTCATCCGCCGGTGGGGCGCCCTCCTGCAAGACGAGGCGCCCGGCGCCCGTCAGGTGTTGCAGGTACGCGCGCTGTTCCGGCGGTGACATGTTGGCGAATGCGCGGTCGATCGCGTTCAGCTCGATCGCGACGAGACGGCCAAGCTCGGCTGCACGCGGCCCCTGCACATAGAGGAACGCGCCACCGAAGAACACCTGCGCGAGCAATGCGAACGAGAGCAACAGGACGAGGTTTCGCCTGAACAGGCTTCGCGGCAGCCAGCTATTCATGGCTGCCATCGGGCACGAACACGTAGCCGATACCCCATACCGTGCGGATGTACTTCGGCGATGAAGGGTCGCCTTCAATCTTGCGGCGCAAGCGCAGCACCTGCACGTCGAGCGCGCGATCCAGCGAGTCGTGCTCCCTGCCCTTCACCTTGTCCAGCAGATGGTCGCGCGACATCGGCCGGTGCGGATTGGCGGCGAATACGCGTAGCAGCTGGAATTCCAGGCTGGAAAGGGCAATCAGTTCGTCATCCCTACGCAGCTCCATGCGCGACACATTGAGCACGAACGGGCCGAACGTCGTGACCTCATCGTTGCCCCACGTCTGCGTGCTGTGCAGCATCTTCTGCCGGCGCAGCATGGCTTGCAGGCGTGCGGTGAGTTCGCGCGGATCGAACGGTTTGGCAAGGTAATCGTCGGCGCCCATTTCCAGGCCCACGATGCGATCCACGGCATCGCCACGCGCGGTGAGCATCAGGATGGGGATGGTCTGCCCGCCAAAACGCAGGCGGCGGCACACCGAGAGGCCGTCTTCGCCAGGCATCATCAGGTCGAGCACCAGGGCGTCGTACGGCTCGCGCTCCAGCGCCCGGTCGAGCTGCTCCGCCGTGGCGACGGCGTGCACATCGAAGCCATGGCCGCTGAGGTAACGACGCAGCATGCCGCGCAGCTCGTCGTCATCGTCGAGCACGAGGATGCGTGGCGCGCGGGTATTCAAGCGGGTGATCCGGAGGTCATCCGGCCATTCTCCGCGCCCCGCACCGACCGCCGCAAGGCGCTGGCGGCCACCTGAAACAGGCTGTAACAACTTCCGCGCCCCCCCGACATCGGGGGCCAACCGGCCTTGCGCACCATGGCATGGTGTTCGCCGACCCGGCGCACCATCCCCATCCCCGGAGTCGTCCGTGAAGAAGCCTCGCAGCCGCTGGCGTGTCGCCAGCATGGCCCTCGTTGCCGTTGCCCTCCTGGCCATCGTCGCCTGGATCCACCACCGCCGTGCCGCCCCGGCGCCGGTCGAACCGCCGCGCGTGATCGCTACGGCCCCCGTCGCCCTGCGCGATGTGCCGGTCTACGTCAGCGCGATCGGCACCGTGACGCCCACGCAGACGGTGACCGTGCGCACGCAGGTCGGCGGCACGCTGACCGGGCTGCGCTTCCGCGAAGGCCAGGTGGTGAGCGCGGGCGATGTGCTCGCCACCATCGATGACCGCGCGCTGCGCGCACAGGTGCTCGCCGCGGAAGGCGCCCTGCAGCGCGACGAAGCCGCGTTGCGCAACGCGCAGGCCGATCTCGTCCGCTACCAGGCGCTGGTGAAGATCGGCTCGGTGACGCAGCAGCAGGTCGATACGCAGGCTGCCGCCGTGGCACAGGCCCAGGGCACGGTCCTTAGCGATCGCGGCCAGCGCGATAACCTGGCCGTGCAGCTCGGCTACACGAAGGTGACGGCGCCCATCACTGGCGTGACCGGCCTGCGCGCGGTGGACGTCGGTAATCTGGTTTCGCCTTCGGATACCAATGGCATCGTGACGCTCGCGACGGTCTCGCCGATCAGCGTGAAGTTCGCGGTGACCGAGGACGAACTGGGCCAGGTGCTCGCCGCGATGCACGCTGGCGAGGTGCCGGTTGACCTATCCGATCGCGCTGGCAAGGCACTGGCCAGCGGCGTGCTCGAGGCTGTCGATAACCGCGTAGATGCGACGACGGGCACAGTCACCGTGCGCGCCCTCTTCCCGAATACCGACCGCGCGCTCTATCCCAACCAGTTCGTCAACGCGCGGCTGCGCGTGGCGGTGTTGCACGGCGCGAGCATCGTACCGTCGCGTGCGATCCAGCGCGGCGCGCACGGCGCGTTCGTCTACACGGTGGTGCAAGGCAAGGCCGTGATGCGCACGGTGTCGACGGGCCCGTCGGATGGCGATGCCACGGTCATCACCCCCACCGCCAGTGGCGCGGCGTGGCGTGCCGGTGAGTCCGTGGTGGTGGCGGGTGCCGATGCGCTCACCGATGGCGCACGCGTGAGCGAACCGGCCCACCCATGAACCTCTCGCGCCCCTTCATCCAGCGGCCGGTCGCCACCGCCTTGCTTATGGCCGCCGTGCTGCTCGCCGGCATCCTCGGCTGGCGTGCCTTGCCGGTCTCCGCGCTGCCCGAGGTGGATTACCCGACGATCCAGGTCTACACCAACCTGCCCGGCAGCAGCCCGGACGTCACCGCATCGAGCGTGACGTCACCACTGGAGCGCCAGCTCGGCCAGATGGCGGGCCTGCAGCGGATGGACTCGAGCAGTGCGCTCGGCGCTTCGGTGATCACGCTGACGTTCGACCTTTCGACGCCGCTGGATGAAGCGGAACAGGAAGTGCAGGCCGCCATCAATGCCGCCAACGCGTACCTTCCAAAGGACCTGCCCTACCCCCCGGTCTACAGCAAGGTGAACCCGGCGGATCCCCCGGTGCTCACGCTCTCGATGACCTCGCCGCAGCTCCCGCTGACGCGTGTACAGGAACTGGCGGAGACACGTATCGCGCAAGCCATCTCGCAGATGCCGGGCGTGGGCCGCGTCACGGTGAGCGGTGGTGAACGCCCTGCCGTACGCGTCGGCGTGGATATGCCGGCGTTGAACCAGCATGGGCTCACGCTCGCGAATGTCACCTCGGCGATCCAGGCCGGTAGCGTGAATGGCGCGAAGGGCTCCATCGACGGCGAGCAGCTCTCCTACGCGGTAGGCGCGAATGATCAGCTTGCCGACGCGGATGGATTTGCCGGCGTGGTGCTGGCGGCACGCGAGAGCGCCCTGATCCACCTGCGCGATATCGGAGTCGTGGCCGAAGGCGCGGAAGACAGCCGACAGGCCGCGCTGGCTGACCGCCAGCCCGCGATCCTGATCAGTATCCAGCGCCAGCCGGGCGCAAACGTGGTGGCCACGGTGGACCGCATTACCGCGGCGCTGGCGGACCTCGGCGCCAGCCTGCCCGCGAACGTGAAGCTGGCCGTCCTCAACGACCGCACGGGTAGCATCCGCGCCTCGGTGCACGACGTGGAGATGGAGTTGCTGTTCGCGTTGCTGCTGGTGATCGCCACCGTGTGGGTGTTTCTCGGTGACTGGCGCGCCACGCTGGTCCCGGCGATTGCCGTGCCGGTATCGCTGGTGGGCACGGTGGCTGCCACCTACGCGCTCGGCTTCAGCCTCAACAACCTCACGCTGATGGCGCTGACCGTGGCCACGGGCTTCGTGGTCGACGATGCGATCGTAATGATCGAGAACGTCGCACGGCATATCGATGACGGCGCGGAGCCTCGCACCGCCGCCCTGGAAGGCGCGGGCGAGGTGGGCTTCACGATTGTCTCGCTTTCGCTCGCGCTCATCGCCGTGCTGATCCCGTTGCTGTTCATGGGCGATGTGGTCGGCCGCTTGTTCCGCGAGTTCGCTGTGACGCTGTCGGCGGCGATCATCATCTCGGCCATCATCACGCTCACCCTCACCCCGACGCTTTGCGCGCGGCTGCTGCGCAAGCAGAACCATGCGGGCCCGGGCTGGCTTGCGCGGCTCGAAGGCGCCTATATGCGCTGGCTCGGCCGCGCGCTGCAGGCACGCCGCGCCATGTTGCTTGCGGTGGCCGTGGCGACGCTCGCGACGCTGGGCACGCTCGTGCTGCTGCCCAAAGGCCTGTTCCCCGTGCAGGACACCGGGCTGCTGCAGGGTGCGGTGAAAGGCCCCGTCGATGCGTCGTTCGCCCGCATGCGCGAGCTGCAGGCGGCCGCCATCGACACCCTCCTGCGCGACCCGGCGGTGGCCGGCGTCTCGTCGTCGCTCGGCATCGACCAGACCAACCCGATGCCAGGCACCGCGCCTGTCCAGGTGCGCTTGCGCCCTCGCGGTGAAGGCGGCGAGCCCGCGGCGGAGGTGATCGCGCGTCTCGCCCACGCCGTCGCTACCAACCCGGATCCCGCCACGTTGAATCTCCACTCCGTGCAGGACCTGACGCTGGATACACAGGCCGGCTCGTCGATGTATGCGGTAGGCCTTGCTTCCGCGGACGGTGCCGCACTCGTCGACTCCGCACGCCGTGTGCTCGCCGGGATGCGCACGGATCCCGTATTTACCCACGTGCATAGCGATGCGCTGGAGCGTGGCCCACGCGTGGCGCTCACGATCGATCGCGGCCGCGCCGCGCAGCTGGGCGTGACCGTGCAGGCGATCGACGCGGCCTTGTATGCCGCCTTTGGCCAGCAGCAGGTGTCGACGATCTACACCGACCTGTCGCAGTACCACGTGGTGGTCGCCGCACGCACGCACGACGTGGCGCCCGAGGCGGCCTTGCGCGCGCTGTACGTGCCCGGCACGGGAGGCGTCCCGGTACCGCTCGCCGCGGTGGCTCGCACCGGCGGTGACGACGCGCCCGTGGTGCTCATGCGCGAACGCCAGTTCCCGTACGTGGATCTGTCGTTCGACCTTGCGCCAGGCGTCTCGCTCGACAAGGCGGTGGCGCACGTGCATACCCATGTGGATACGGCGAAGCTTCCGGCTTCGGTTCGGCTGAATATGCAGGGTACGCTGGGCAGCTTCGCCGATGCGCTGGATGGCCAGGTGGCGCTGCTTCTCGCAGCGATCGTGGTGGTGTACCTCACCCTCGGCTACCTGTACGAAAGTTTCATCCATCCGCTGACGATTCTTTCCACCCTGCCTTCAGCAGCGCTCGGCGCCGCGCTCGCGCTTGGCGTCTGCCGGCTCGATTTCGACATCATCGCGCTGATCGGCGTGGTGCTCCTGATCGGCATCGTGATGAAGAATGCGATCATGATGATCGACTTCGCGATCGCCCGTGAGCGCGAGGGCATGGACCCACTGGCGGCGATCCGTGAGGCCTGCGAGCTGCGGTTCCGGCCGATCCTGATGACCACGCTCGCGTCGTTGCTCGGCGCCGTGCCGCTGGCACTGGGTGGCGGCATGGGCGCCGAACTGCGCCACCCGCTTGGCGTCGCGATCATCGGCGGCCTGGTGGTGAGCCAGGTGCTGACGCTCTTCACCACGCCGGCGATCTACCTGAGCCTGCACCGCGCCGAGCGTGCCGTGGCGAGCCGGATCTGAGCTATGGCACTGAACCTTTCCGCGCCCTTCGTCACGCGCCGCGTCGCGAGCACCCTGCTCGCAGTGGCCCTGGCACTCGCTGGCGTGCTGGCCTTCCGCGCGTTGCCCGTGGCTTCGCTGCCCGAAGTGGAGTTCCCGACGATCGCCGTCACAGCAACGCTGCCTGGTGCGGATCCGGGGACGGTGGCCAGTGCCGTCGCCTTGCCGCTGGAGCGGCAGTTCACGAGCATCGCGGGCATTACCGAAATGACCTCCACGAGCTATGCGGGCTCGGTGCGCATCGTGTTGCAGTTCGACCTGGGCCGCGATATCGATGGCGCCTCGCGCGACGTGCAGGCGGCGATCAACGCCGCGCGTAGCCGCTTGCCGGCCGATCTCTCCGGCAATCCCACCTACCGCAAGGTGAACCCCGCCGAGGCGCCGGTACTCGTATTGGCGCTCACCTCGAAGACTGCCAGCATCGCCCAGATGTACGACGCCGCGTCGACGGTGTTGCAGCAGCGCCTGCTGCAAACCGATGGCGTGGGCGATGTGATGGTCGGTGGTGGTTCTCTCCCGGCCGTGCGCGCCGAACTCGATCCCGACAAGCTCAATCACCACGGTATCGCCCTGGAGGATGTGCGCCAGGTACTCGCCGCGGCGAACGCCAACGGCCCGAAGGGCCAGCTTGATCACGCGGGGCGCTCGGCGGCGGTGGCTGCAAACGATGCGCTGGGCGATGCGGCATCGTTCGCCCCGCTGGTAGTGAGGACAAAGGACGGTGCGCAGGTGCGTCTCGCCGACCTGGGCGAGGTGAGCGATAGCCTGGAGAACCTGCGCAACTGGGGCACCGTCGATGGCGAATCGGCCGTGGCCATCATCATCAGCAAGCGACCCGGCTCCAACGTGGTCGCCACGGTCGAGCGGCTTCGCGCGATGCTGCCGGAGCTTCAGGCATCCATCCCCGCGAACATCCAGCTGCGCCCCGTGCTTGATCGCACCCAGACCATCCGCGCTTCGCTGCACGATGTGGAGCTCACCCTGCTGGTTTCCGTGTTGCTGGTGGTGCTCGTGACGTGGTTTTTTTTCCGCGACTGGCGCGCGACGCTGGTGCCGGCGATCGCGGTGCCACTCTCACTGCTCGGCACGTTTGCCGTGATGTGGGCGCTCGGTTACAGCCTCGATATTCTTTCGCTGATGGCGTTGACCATCGCCACCGGCTTCGTGGTCGACGATGCCATCGTGGTGGTCGAGAACATCATGCGCCACCTCGCCATGGGCAAATCGCGCGTGCAGGCCGCACTGGATGGCGCGGGTGAAGTGGGCTTCACCGTGCTCAGCATCAGCGTCTCGCTGGTGGCCGTGTTCATCCCGTTGCTGTTGATGGGTGGACTGGTCGGCCGCCTGTTCCGCGAGTTTGCCGTGACGCTTTCGGCGGCCATCGTGATCTCCATGCTGGTGTCGCTCACGCTTACGCCGGTGATGAGCGGCATGTTGCTGCGACCCGGTGATGCCACGCATGCCCACGGCGCCCGTGACGATGGCTGGTATGGCCGAAGCCTGCGCACAGCCCTGCGCCACCCACGGACGATGGTGGGCATAACCGTGCTGGCGATGCTGGCGACGGTAGGCCTGATGGTGGCGATACCCAAGGGCTTCTTTCCGCAACAGGACACCGGCCTGCTGATCGGCCAGGTGCTCGCGCCGCAGAATATCTCGTTCGCCGAGATGCAGCGGCGTTTCCAGGGCGTGGCCGAGGCGCTGCGCCGTGATCCCGATGTGGAGAACGTGTTTGGCTTCGTCGGCGGAAGCGGCGTGAACGCAAACAACACCGGCGCCGTCTACATCACGCTGAAGCCACTCGGCGAGCCGCGCAAATCCAGTGCCGCCGCCGTCATGGAACGGGCGCGCCAGCGCTTTGCGAAGGATGCAGGTGTCACCGTCACCCTGCAGGCCATCCAGGATATTGCCGTGGGCGGCAGGCAGACCGCGGCGCAGTACCAGTACACCTTGTCGGCCGCTTCGTCCGGGCAACTCGACGAGGTGATACCACGCGTGGAGGCTGCGATGCGCGCGATGCCGGAACTGGCGGACGTGGCGACCGATCGGCAGGACCGCAGCCTGGGTGCTACCTTGCAGATCGATCGCGAGGCGGCCGCTCGCCTGCATGTGGATATCGCGGCGATCGACCAGGCGTTGTACGACGCGTTTGGCCAGCGCCAGGTATCGACGATGTACAAGGCCCTGAACCAGTACCACGTGGTGATGGCGCTGGCACCGCGGTTCTGGCAATCGCCCGAGGCGCTGCGCAAACTGTATGTGCCGACTAGTACCACGCCGGCGCAGTTGGTGCCGCTCGCTGCGGTCGCGCATTTCAGCACGACGCCGGCCGCCATCGCCATTTCGCACCAGGGCCAGTTTCCTTCGGTCACGCTCTCGTTCAACCTGAAGTCGGGCGCGTCCATCGGCGCCGTTCGCACGAAGATCATGGCTACCGTTGATGGCATGCACCTTCCCCCGGGCGTGCATGCCGGCTTCGGCGGTAGCGCGGGCGCGTTCGCGGAGACGATTCGCACCATGCCGGTGTTGCTGATCGCGGCGCTCGCGGCGGTCTACATCGTGCTCGGCATCCTCTATGAAAGCTTCCGGCACCCGCTGACGGTGCTTTCGACGCTTCCTTCGGCGGGCGCGGGTGCGCTGCTCGCGTTGCTGCTGTGTGGGTACGAGTTCACAGTCATCGCGCTGATCGCGATCATCCTGCTGATCGGCATCGTGAAGAAGAACGCGATCATGATGATCGACTTCGCGCTGGTGGAAGAACGCGAGCACGGTCTCGGCCCGGAAGAAGCGATCTACCGCGCGAGCCTGGCCCGCCTGCGGCCGATCCTCATGACCACGCTTGCCGCCGTGCTCGGCGCCGTGCCGCTGGTCGTCGGCGGCGGCTACGGCTCGGAGTTCCGCCACCCGCTGGGCGTCGCGATTATCGGCGGCCTGCTGTTGAGCCAGTTGCTCACCCTCTACTCCACCCCTGCCATTTACCTATGCATCGAACGCTGGCATCGCCAGCGCGCGCTGCCGGATGCCACGCCATGATCCGTCGCCTGAGTGTTTTTCGTCCCGTCCGATCGTTCGTACCCGTTCGTCCTGCCCTTCCGCGTCGTGCTTCCCTACGCCTTCGTTGTGCGTGCCTGTTCGCCCTGACCGGGCTTTCCGCCTGTACGGTGGGGCCTACTTACCGGCCCCCGGCGCCGGACGTGCCGGCGTCGTTCATGGAGGCGGGCGTGACATGGCAGCGCGTATCGCCAGGCGATACCGCCGTGGGCGATGGTGCGTGGTGGAAGGCGTACGGCGATGCCGAGCTTGACGCTCTCGTGGACCGCGCACTGGCCGCAAACCCGGGCGTCGCGCAGGCCGAAGCGAACTGGCGCCAGGCCGTGGCTGCCGTGGGCGAGGCGCGCGCCGCCGCGATGCCCCAGCTTGGCGTCGGTGCGAGCGGTAGCCGCGGTAGCAACGCGTTGCGCCAGATGGTGCCGGGAGGCATCGATGGGCTGGGGGGTAGCGTCACAACGAGCGTGGCGTTCCAGGCGAATGCGAGCTGGGAGCCCGATCTGTGGGGCGGCGTGCGGCAGCAGGCGCGCGCAAGCCAGGCGACGGCGGATGCGGCGGGTAGCAGGTGGCGTGCGCAGCGGCTGAGCACCGTGGGTACGTTGATCACCACCTATCTTTCGGTTCGCCAGCTCGATATCGATATCGGCTTGCTGGAGCGTCAGGTCACGCTTTACCGGGCGCTACGGGACACCACCGAGGCTGCCCACACTATCGGGACGGCATCGTTCGACGACGTCTTGTCTGCGCGTAATGCGTTGGATCAGGCGACGGTGGCACTTACCACCGCGCGCATCTCGCGCGAGCAGGCCGAGCATGCCGTGGCGGTATTGAGTGGGAGCACGCCTGCAGCGTTTACGCTGGCACCGCGCCCTGCGTACCAGTTCACGGCGCCGCCCGTGCCGGCGAGCGTGCCATCGCAGGTGCTGCGGGCGCGGCCTGATATCGCCGCTGCCGAACGGCAGATGGCTGCGGCGAATGCGCAGATTGGCGTCGCTGTAGCGGCGTGGTTCCCGTCCATGGACCTCACCGCGAGCGGCGGTTACCAGGGCAGCTCCATGTCGCATCTGTTCAGCGCGCCCAACCAGATCTGGTCGCTTGGCCCGGCGCTGGTGGCCAGCGTGTTTGACGGCGGCGCGCGACGCTCACGCGAAGCGCAGGCGCGGGCCGGCTACGATGCCGCTGTCGCCGCCTACCGGCAGACGGTGCTCGGTGCGATGCAGGAAGTCGAAGACGATCTCTCGTCGCTCAACCACCTCGGCGAACAGCGCCGCGTCCAGGAGCAGGTGCAGGCACGCCAGGCCACCCTGCTTTCGAATCGCAAGGCGCAGCAAGCCGCCGGTACCGCCAGCCAGTCGGACGTGCTGACCGACGACATCAGCGACGCCATCGCGACAAAGAACGCCGCCGATGCCCAGGCGCAGGAAGCGATGGCCAGCGTAAAGCTCCGCATCGCCACCGCCGCAAGCGACCTGTAGGAGCGCGCTTGCGCGCGATGGCTGCTACCCTTCTGGCACGCCATGGATTGTTCACGGAGGATGGCATGTTCCGATATCGCATTCAGTTGCTTGCAAGAGGGTTAGCGTTCTTAAGCCTCAGCGCGTTTCCAGTGCTATCGATCGCCGAAGGTGTTCCGGGTGGTTACGCTGGGGTTTGGCGCACGTTGTGTCCGCTGATCGCGGATGGTCATGGGTTTGTCGATTCGGCATCGTGGCATGCGATGTTTCGTTTGCCTGACGGGGACAAACCGCAACGCATCGATCCATGGACGTCGGTGGAAGCTTTTTCTTCAGATGGGGCGTTCCGCTGGGGTACGCGCTTGCAGACGTCTCGTTTCGAGGATGGCAAGACATCGGCGTGGACCGAAGACGCGGGCATTAGTCTGAAGCAGGGTTCCCGATCGGAGCTCAGCGTTAGCGGTACGGATCCCGAAGGCCAGTTGTCTCTCGCGAGTGTCGAAAAGGCGATGGATAAGCTTGGCTTCCGTAAGATTGGCACGGTCGATCCGTATGGGCGCGATAGCGCGTACGTATTTGTTCGCGTCGACGATGCGCATGAGCGCCTGGATGTGCGCTACGAGAAGGGGCCGGAGACCATTGCGCACGTTTCCGGCCTTACGTTGACCGGCTACCGCCGGGACAACTCCTGGACACTCCCGCACGTCGAAGGCGCTTGCAACCTGTAGGCCGAGCTTGCGCGCGATCACACCGGCACGACCTATCGCCGCTGGTAGTGCGAACGAATCCTTCCTCATCGGATGGGATTTACCGCCCCCGTAGGAGCCCACCCTGTGGGCGACATCTTTCGCGGAAGAGCTGCAGACCCTGTGGCGGCTGTACGAAAGGCGTCGCCCACAGGGTGGGCTCCTACGGCTGGGCGCTGGGAGATTGCCGCAGGCGGGATCGCGGGCGAGCTCGCTCCTGCGGCGGCGGTGTCGCAAGATTTTGCTGGATAGGCGGGGCGCCGGGCGCGGCGCTAGACTCGCCCTGGGGAATGGACCACCACACCAGGGGAACAACGCACATGCTTCGTTTGCCGCTCGTTTTCGGCCTGCTCTTTGTCGTGCCTGCGAGTCATGCCGATGATGGCGTGGATACGCCCCGCCTGCAGGCGGGGGATGCCTGGACGTTCCGGGCGACGCTGGAAAAGGGCTCGAAGGTTGAGCACAGCGAATTTGATAGCAAGGTCGCCCGCATCGTCAAAACCTCCATGTACGTCGAGAACTCGCACACCGGCTCGTCGGCGCCGCCGGTCGAGGAGTTGGTGAGTACCGACTGGAGCCATTCGCACGAAGTCAGTGGCAAGCCCGTGCTGGCCGACAAGCCGTTTGCTTTCCCGCTGGCGGAAGGCAAAGCCTGGGATGTGAGTTACACCGCAGCTCACCCGAACCCGATGTACGCCACCGAGACCTGGACCGCGCATTACACGGTGGTTGGATGGGAAGACATCGAGGTGCCCGCGGGCAAGTTCCACGCGCTGAAGGTGGAAGCGGAAGGGACGTGGAGTGGCATGACCACTGGCAAGGCCGATCCGTCGCGGCCGGTCACCGGCCCGGTGGCGCCGCCGCATGAAGCGTCGGGCCGCACGTATCGTGCGCTGTGGTACGTGCCTTCCGCGAAGCGCGCGGTGAAGGAGGTGTTCGAGGAGTTCACGTCGAAAGGCGTGATGGGCGTGCGCCGCACCACCGAGATGGAAGCCGCACACGTTTCAAATTAAAGCGCCCGCCGTTGTAGGAGCGCGCTTGCGCGCGATTCGGGACTGCGGCAAGACCCATCGCGTGCAAGCACGCTCCTACAAGAGCCGTGGACGCTTTAGTTACGGGGTTTGAAGCCCATGGTGGCGTTTACGGCCTGCTTCCAGCCGTCGTACAGGTCGTCGCGGGTGTCCTTGCTCATCTTCGGCTTGAACTCGCGATCCACCGCCCAGCGCTTGGCGATGTCTTCCTTGCTCTTCCAGAAACCGACGGCGAGGCCGGCCAGGTAGGCAGCACCTTGCGCGGTAGTTTCCTGCACCTTCGGGCGGAGCAGCGTGACGTCTAGGATGTCGGCCTGGAACTGCGCCATGAAGTCGTTGGCGATGGCGCCACCGTCGGCGCGCAGTTCCTTCAGGCTGATGCCGGAATCACTCTGCATCGCTTCGAGCACATCGCGGGTCTGGTAGGCCATGGATTCGAGCGCGGCGCGGATGAACTGCTCTTTCGTGGTGCCGCGGCTGAGGCCGAAGATGGCACCGCGTACATCGCTCTTCCAGTACGGCGCGCCGAGACCGACGAACGCCGGTACGAAGTACACGCCATCGTTGTCCTTCGCGCGTTCGGCGTAGTCCTGCGAATCCGCCGCTTTGCCAAGCATGCGCAGGCCATCGCGCAGCCACTGGATGACCGAGCCGGCGACGAAGATGCTGCCTTCCAGCGCGTATTCCACCTTGCCGTCGAGGCCCCACGCGATGGTGGTGAGCAGGCCGTTCTTCGACGGCACCGCCTTCTCGCCGGTGTTCATGAGCATGAAGCAGCCGGTGCCGTAGGTGTTCTTCGCAAGACCCGGTTCGAAACAGGCCTGGCCGAACAGCGCCGCCTGCTGGTCGCCAGCGATACCAGCGATGGGCACTTCGCGGCCGAAGAAATGCTTCGCCTGCGCGTTGCCGTACACCTCGCTGCTCGACTTCACCTCGGGCAACATCGCCTTCGGCACGTTGAGCATCTTCAACAGCTCGTCGTCCCACTTGCGCTCGTAGATGTTGTACATGAGCGTGCGCGAGGCGTTGGTGTAATCGGTGACGTGCACCTTGCCGCCGGTGAGGTTCCAGATGACCCACGTATCGATGGTGCCGAACAGCAGTTCGCCCTTCTCGGCGCGCTCCTGGGCCCCTTCCACGTGATCGAGGATCCAGCGCACCTTGGTACCGGCGAAGTAGGCGTCGATCAGCAGGCCCGTCTTGTCGCGGACCATCTGGTCGTGGCCTTCCTTCTTCAACCGCTCGCAGATGTCGGCGGTCTGGCGCGACTGCCACACGATCGCGTTGTAGATCGGCTGGCCGGTGGCCTTGTCCCACACCACCGCGGTTTCGCGCTGGTTGGTGATGCCGATGCCTTCGATGCAGCTGGCGTCTATACCGGTGCTGCTGACGACCTCGGTCATCGTCGAGAGCACGCTGGTCATGATCTCGCGCGGGTTGTGTTCCACCCAGCCCGGCTGCGGGAAGATCTGGGTGAATTCGCGCTGCGCGGTGCCGGCGATATTGCCGTCGTGATCGAACAGGATGGTGCGCGAGCTGGTCGTGCCCTGGTCGATCGCCAGGATGTACTTCTTGTCCATGGCGGGCCTCGGTTAACGGTTGGGGGAGGAATTGCGCTGGGCTGCCTGGCGCGCTTCTTCGAGCGCACGCTGGCGGGCCGGCAGGAACGGATGGATGAGCAGCTGGTATGCGCCGCCACCGACGACGCCGCCGATCAGCGGACCGACGATGGGCACCCACCAGTAGTTGTCCGGCGACGGCAGGGCCGACGAACCCCAGCCAGCGAAGTAGGCGAAGAGGCGCGGGCCGAAGTCACGGGCGGGATTGATCGCCCAGGCTTCGAGGTAACCCATCGAGGCACCAATGGTGGCAACCAGCAGGCCGATGATCAGCGCGCCGCTGTTGGCGCCCGGCGCGGTCTCGTTGTACTGCTCGGTGATCGCGAAGATGCCGAACAGGAGGAACGCCGTGAGGATGATCTGGTCGGTCAGCGCGTGCATCGGCGTGATGGCCAGGCCCGGGTGGGTGAAGAACACACCGGCGGCACCGCCCGCTTCGCGCGTGAGGTTGTGCGTTTCGTTGAAGTGGTCGATGACCGGCCCGAACAGGGCGTAGACGATCGCCGCGCCGAGGAAGGCACCGATGACCTGGGCGATCCAGTAAGGCACCACCTTCTTCCACGAGAAGTCACGGAACACCGCGAGCGCGAGGGTCACCGCCGGGTTGGCGTGCGTGCCCGACACCGAGGCGGTGGCGTAGATCGCGATGGTGACGGCCAGGCCCCACGCGATACACACGCCCCAATAGGCGTTGAGGTAGGGACTGGGGTCGTAGAGCACGTACATGCATGCTACGGAATCGCCGAATGCGATGATGATGAACATCGCTACGGCTTCTGATATCAGCTCGCCTATGTTTTGCCGCATGATCCGTCTCTCCATCGGTTTCATGGTGGTGGTAGCGCCGTGGCGCTACGGGTTGGTCGTGGTGCCTTTCGGGACACGATGATTCAGGTATTCGGTGAGGCGCTGCACATCCTCGGGGCCGACACGCAAGCCGATCTTGCTACGCCGCCAGAGGATATCCTCGGCCTCCGTTGCCCACTCGTGACGGACCAGGTAATCGACTTCCGCCTGGTAGAGGTCCGAGCCGAAATGGGTGCCGAGGGCTTCGATGCCGTTGGCCTCGCCGAGCAGGTCGCGAGCGCGCGTGCCGTACATGTGGGTGAGACGCCAGGCGAAGGTTTCCGGCAACCACGGGCGCGTGGCGCGCAGGTCGTCAGTGAGCGCGTCGATATCGCGCTCGCCACCGCCGGGTAGCGGACGGGCATCGGCCGTCCACGCGGGCTTGTCGTTGCCCAGCAGCGGCGCGAGTTTGTCGACGGCTTCTTCGGAGAGCTTGCGGAACGTGGTGAGCTTGCCGCCGAACACGTTGAGCAGCGGCGCGCCGCCACCGGTCTGGTCGATATCCAGCAGGTAGTCGCGGGTGACTTCGGAGGCGCTGCCCGCTTCATCCTGAAGGAGCGGGCGTACGCCGCTGTAGCTCCAGACCACGTCCTTCGGGGTGAGCTGCTTCTTGAAGTAGCGGTTGACCGCTTCGCAGAGGTACTGGGTTTCTTCCGCATCGATGACCGGGTGCGACGGGTCGGCCTTGTACTCGATGTCGGTGGTGCCGATCAGGGTGAAGTCGCGCTCATACGGGATGGCGAAGACAATGCGGCGATCGGGCTGCTGGAAGATGTATGCGTAGCGATGGTCGAAGATCTTGGGCACCACGATGTGGCTGCCCTTGATGAGACGCAGGGTGTGGGTGTGCTTCACGTGCGCCACTTCATCAAGGAAGCTGGCAGCCCACGGACCAGCCGCGTTCACCAGTGCGCGCGCGCGGACGAAGTGGCGGGTGCCGTCGCGCTTCTCGAGTTCGGCGATCCAGCCATCCCCATCGCGGCGGGCGCTGATGCATTTGGTATGGGTTTCGATTTTGGCGCCGCGGTGCACGGCATCCATGGCATTCAGCACGACCAGGCGCGCATCCTGCACCCAGGCATCGGAGTAGACGAAGCCCTGGGTGAACTCGGAACGCATCGGCTCGCCGGTGACGTGCTTGGCGAAGCGCACGCGGCGCGAGCCCGGCAGCGTGCGGCGACCACGGCCGAGGTGGTCGTAGAGGAACAGGCCGATACGGATCATCCACGCGGGGCGTAGATGCGGCTGGTGCGGGAGGACGAAGCGTAGCGGCCAGATGATGTGCGGTGCTGCGCGTAGCAGTACCTCGCGCTCGGCGAGCGCTTTGCCCACGAGGGCGAATTCGAACTGTTCGAGATAGCGCAAGCCACCGTGGATCAGTTTGGTTGCCGCACTCGACGTATGCGAGGCCAGGTCATCCCGTTCGCACAACCACACACTGAGGCCACGTCCTACTGCGTCGCGGGCAATGCCCACGCCGTTTACGCCACCGCCAATTACCAGGACATCGACCTGCTCGACCATCACACGCTCCGCTCGGCTAGGGGCGAGAGGTGGCTTGGACGTGAAAGGGATCCAATACGTTCGGGTACGTTCGTTTTTACGAAATCCCACGCGCGTCTTGCGCATTTACGAACATTTCACACCACGAGCCATCACTCGCCTGCGTCAAAGGAGCATATTCGAACACAAACGAACATCGCACGCTGCACTGCAGCGCAAATCCGGCGCTATTCGGCGATGTGGAGTTGGGTTCCGGCGGCGTCGAGTACGGGGATGAGCGGTTCGGGTGGGGTCTTATCGGTGAACCAGGCATCGACGCGGGAGAAATCGCCCAGGCGCACCATGGCATTGCGGCCGATCTTGGTGTGGTCGGCGCCGAGGAAGACCTGGCGCGAGTGGTCGATGATGGTCTGGGCGACGCGGACTTCGTGGAAGTCGAAGTCCAGGAGCGTGCCATCGAGCTCGATGCCCGAGATACCGATGATGCCGTAGTCGACCTTGAACTGGCGGATGAGCTCGATCGTGGCCTCGCCGGTGACGCCGTGGTCACGGCCACGCACTACCCCGCCGGCGACGATGACCTCGAAGGTCGGGTTGTCGCTGAGCAGGATGGCGATATTGAGGTTGTTGGTGATGATGCGCAGGTCGCGGTGCTCGAGCAGCGCGCGGCCGACGCCTTCGTTGGTCGTGCCCAGGTTGATGAATAGCGACGAACCATCGGGGATGTGCCTGGCGATCGCCTGGGCAATGCGGTTCTTTTCCGCGGCCTGCAGAGTCTGGCGTGCGGCGTAAGCGACGTTTTCGATACTGCTGGGCGCACTCACACCGCCGTGGTAGCGGCGGATCAGGCCGCCGTCGGCGAGCAGGTTGAGGTCGCGGCGAATGGTTTGCGGTGCCACGTCGAAATGCGTGGCCAGCTCATCGACCGCCACGAAGCCTTCGCGCTGGACGATCGCGATGAGTTCTTCCTGGCGTCGGTTGAGGCGTAGATCCGTATTCATAGGCTAATCGTAGCCCATTTGTAGGAGCCCACCCTGTGGGCGACGCCGTTCGCGTAGGAGCCCACCCTGTGGGCGACGCCGTTCGCGTAGGAGCCCACCCTGTGGGCGACGCCGTTCGCGGAAGAGCCACAGGGCCTGCGGCGTTATCGCGAAAGATGTCGCCCACAGGGTGGGCTCCTACGGTGCGATTGCGGATGATGTGGCTGCGAATGCGGATTTTGGACAAAGAAAAAACCCGGTCTCAGATGAGACCGGGTTTTTGGGATAAAGCCCCTGGCGGTGACC
Source organism: Luteibacter aegosomaticola (assembly GCF_023078475.1). Classification (NCBI taxonomy): domain Bacteria; kingdom Pseudomonadati; phylum Pseudomonadota; class Gammaproteobacteria; order Lysobacterales; family Rhodanobacteraceae; genus Luteibacter; species Luteibacter aegosomaticola. The sequence continues at coordinate 4,366,423 of NZ_CP095741.1, forward strand.
TACTCTTGCATGGCTTGAGCCACACTACCATCGGCGCATGCGCGTTTCACTTCTGAGTTCGGGATGGGATCAGGTGGTACCACGCCGCTATAGCCGCCAGGGAAGGGGTGGGAGCAGCGCATTGAGCGCCGGCTCCACAGAGGGTGTAAACGAGTGACAAGCGTCCGGGATGAAACGGACCGAGCTTGAAGAGTTAAGACGGTGAAGCGTCTTGGGGTTATATGGTCAAGCCTCACGGCTCATTAGTACACGTAAGCTCAATGCATTGCTGCACTTCCACACCGTGCCTATCAACCACCTAGTCTTGATGGTGCCTTAAGGAGAGTCTAGCTCTCGGGAGATCTCATCTTGAGGCGCGCTTCCCGCTTAGATGCTTTCAGCGGTTATCGCTTCCGTTCGTAGCTACCGGGCAATGCCATGGGCATGACAACCCGAACACCAGCGGAACGTCCACTCCGGTCCTCTCGTACTAGGAGCAGCCCCTCTCAAATCTCCAACGCCCACGACAGATAGGGACCGAACTGTCTCACGACGTTCTGAACCCAGCTCGCGTACCACTTTAAATGGCGAACAGCCATACCCTTGGGACCGGCTACAGCCCCAGGATGTGATGAGCCGACATCGAGGTGCCAAACACCGCCGTCGATATGAACTCTTGGGCGGTATCAGCCTGTTATCCCCGGAGTACCTTTTATCCGTTGAGCGATGGCCCTTCCATACAGAACCACCGGATCACTAAGACCTACTTTCGTACCTGCTTGATCCGTCGATCTCGCAGTCAAGCACGCTTATGCCTTTGCACACAGTGCGCGATGTCCGACCGCGCTGAGCGTACCTTCGTGCTCCTCCGTTACTCTTTGGGAGGAGACCGCCCCAGTCAAACTACCCACCATACACGGTCCCCGATCCGGATTACGGACCTAGGTTAGAACGTCAAGCACTTCAGGGTGGTATTTCAAGGATGGCTCCACCGAAACTAGCGTCTCGGTTTCATAGCCTCCCACCTATCCTACACAGAAGAACTCAACGTTCAGTGTAAAGCTATAGTAAAGGTTCACGGGGTCTTTCCGTCTTGCCG